>CAZIMA010000080.1:2485-8379 GCA_964540195.1 uncultured Tissierella sp. | reverse complement strand
TAAGGATAGCTTAGCTATCAACCTTCTTAAGAAGCTCCCACTTCTAAATGAAATGTAAGTGGTGAGTGATTCACGTGTAACTGATTTTAAGCCCTCTAATATATATGACAAATATATTTTTTGATGAATTTATGGATGAGGTGAAAAATTTAGAGTCAGTATATAAAATCCAAAGCGTTCCAACCTTTATCTTAGAAGATGGAACTCAAGTAACTGACTTAAAAGAGTATGAAAAATTCAAGAAGGATTTGATAGGGAAATAATGAAAGGGCTATATACAAGGTACCGGTGCCTGGTGTTAGCTTAGTAAATTACACTTTTGTACACGGAAAAGGATGAAATCTAATGAAGGATATATATAAAGAATATGGTGAGTATTTCTACGTTCCTATGACGCAAGCATTTAGTGTTGCCATTCCTGTTACTATAGGATGCAGTTGGGATAAATGTTTATATTGTGATCTTAACCATAATAACAAATATAGAAAATTAACTTTAGAAGAAATAAGAACTAAGCTTATAAAATTAAAAGAGTTTTATGATACTAGGAGAAAGCCTGTAGAAAAGGTAGTCTTAACAGGAGGAAATCCCTTTAATCTTAGTACAACTAATCTAATCAATATAATAAGATTAATAAAAGAGTACTTTCCTCATGTAAAGAATATAAGCAGCTTTGCTAGAGTAGATGATGTATTGAGAAAAAGTAAAGACCAACTACTGGAATTAAAGAGTTTAGGCCTAGGAGAGTTGTCTATAGGGATTGAATCTGGAAACGATAAAATACTGGCTTTTCACAATAAGGGAGTCACAGTTAAGGAAAGTTATGAGGCTTTATTAAAATTAGAGAGCTGTAATATAACCTATTCTACCTATATCATGTTAGGTTTAGGAGGCAAGAGTTTAACCAATGAAAATGCGATAGATACCGGAAAACTCTTATCAAACTTTAATCCTCAGGTTATTACCGTAGTATCCTTAGTACTATTTAAGGATGCAAAATTAATTGAAAAGGTTAAAACTAAGGAGTTCATTAAATTAAAGCCATTAGAGTATATATTAGAAGAAAAACTGCTTTTGGAGAATTTAGATATGAGAAATACAATATTCAATGCCACCCACAAGACAAATACATTGATTCTAAAGGGCAAACTATCTGAGCATAAGAAAATTTTGTTAGATAGGATTGATAAATACCTAGAAGAAAATGACTCTAAGGGTATTGACGGTGTAAATGGGGACAAGTGGAGACGGTGGTCAACTGAATAATTAATAAGATTTATGTAAAGTAATTGCTATGCAATTACCTCTGATATTTAAAAAAGCTCTTGTAACCGAACATATATTCTGTTATTATAAAATTAATACAGAGGAGGTTACGGGAATGAGCGTACAGAATAGAATCTATGTAGCAATTGATTTAAAATCCTTCTACGCTTCGGTGGAGTGTGTGGAAAGGGGGCTTGATCCGCTGACTACAAACCTTGTTGTGGCTGATGCCAGTCGTACCGAAAAGACTATCTGTCTGGCAGTTTCCCCCTCCCTTAAAGCATACGGTATAGGGGGTAGGCCAAGGCTCTTTGAGGTGGTGCAAAAGGTTAGAGAAATAAATGCACTAAGGATACTCAATGCACCGGGAAGGGTCTTTACAGGAAGGTCTTTCAACGATATTCAATTGAAATCCTCCCCCGGCTTGTCTCTGGACTATATTGCTGCTCCACCGAGGATGGCATACTATATAGATTACAGTACCCAGATTTATAATATCTACTTAAAATATATTGCACCGGAGGATATCCATGTATACTCCATCGATGAGGTATTCATGGATGTAACAAACTATCTGAGGACCTACAGGCTTTCGCCTCGCCAGCTTGCCACCAAAATGGTGCTTGATGTTCTTGAAACAACAGGAATTACGGCATCGGTGGGAATCGGCACAAACCTATATCTTAGTAAGGTTGCTATGGATATTCAGGCAAAAAGAATTCCCTTGGATCAAAACGGTGTGAAAATTGCCGAATTAGACGAAATGAGTTATCGTAGGCTCTTATGGTCACACCGACCACTGACAGATTTTTGGCGAATCGGTAACGGATATTCTAAAAGGCTTGAGAAACAGGGTCTCCTTACCATGGGAGATATAGCAAGATGCTCTATCGGCAAAAAGACCGACTATTACAATGAGGACCTACTCTATAAGCTCTTGGGCATAAATGCAGAACTGCTAATTGACCATGCCTGGGGCTGGGAGCCATGTACTATTGCCGATATTAAAGCATATAAGCCAAGTTCAAACAGCCTTAGCTCCGGCCAAGTATTACACTGTGCCTACACCTTTGAAAAAGCAAGACTGATTGTGGGAGAAATGACTGATTTACTGATACTTGATTTGGTCGATAAGAAACTTGTAACCGATCAGCTTGTCATAAGAGTAGGATATGATATAGAAAATTTGGCAAATCCGGATATAAAAAACCAATATAAGGGACCTATTACTGCTGACCATTACGGCCACTATCGTCCTAAGTCAGCCCATGGTTCCATAAATCTCGGTAAGCATACCTCTTCTGAAAAGTTGATTATGGATGCAGCCCTAAAGCTTTTTGATCGGATAGTTGACAAGAATCTTTTGGTTAGAAGAGTCAACATAGCTGTAAATCATGTCATAGATGAGGAAAGGGTTAAAGAACAAGAGAGGATTCGGCAGCTGGACCTATTTACTGATTACAGGCTAATAGAGGTAAAAGAAGAGGAAGAAGAAGCCCGGCTTATACGAGAAAAAAATCTTCAAAAAGCAATACTGAGGATAAAGAAAAAATACGGTAAGAACGCTATTATAAAAGGGATGAATCTAAAAGAAGGGGCTACTACATTAGACCGAAACAGGCAGATTGGAGGGCACAAGGCATGACGAAGGAATACGGTGATATAATACATCTACCCCATCATGTATCCGAGACAAGACCCGGCATGGCGCTCATCAACCGGGCGGCTCAATTTGCTCCCTTTGCAGCCCTGACCGGTTATGATGCTGCAATAAAAGAAACTGGAAGACTGACCGATGAAAGAGTGGAGCTGGACGAATATATGAAGGATGATTTAAATAATAGGTTACAAATCATAGGAGACCGGCTTAAAGAGCAGCCTGAAATCTCTATTACTTGCTTTCAGCCGGATTCCAAGAAGGAAGGCGGTTCCTATGTTACTGTTAAGGGTAGGGTTAAAAAGATAAACGTATTTGAAAGAATGGTCCTTATGATTGATGGCACAGTGATTCACATTGATGATATACTCAGTCTAGAGGGAAAGATATTTGAATAGTTCACATGTAGGTATGAGGTTTTAGGGAGTAGGATAGATATGTTTAAAATGAAGAGGTGTAGCTATGGATGAAAAATTGATTGCCCCTTGTGGGATGAACTGCTATTTATGTATAGCTTATCAATTCAGAAAAAATGATATTAACAAAAGAGGCTTTCATAAAAAATATTGTCCAGGATGTATTCCAAGGGGAGAAAACTGTACCCATATGAGAGATGCGTGTGAATTGCTTGCAAAAGGTAGCATCCGGTTTTGTTATGAATGCGAAAGTTACCCATGTAAGAGATTGAAGGCATTGGATAAGCGCTACCGTACAAAATACCATATGAGCATGATGGAAAACCTGGACTACATCAAGGAATTTGGGATGGAAAAATTTTTAATTATGGAAGGCCACAAATGGAAGTGTACAAAGTGCGGTGGGACTATTTGCTGCCATAACGGACTATGCTTAAATTGTGATATTGATAAGTTGCTCATGAACAAAAAATATCGGTGGGAAGAGTAACAGAAAGCCTAAAGATCCAGGGTATATCTAAATTAATAATAATTAGGAGTGATTATATGACAACAATAAAAGTATTTTCTGATTTTGCTTGTCCATTTTGTTATATAGGTTTTTCAATAGCTGAAAAATTAAGCAAAGAGAACCCAGATGTACACTTTGAATATTATCCATATGAGTTAGAACCGGATGCACCTGCTGAAGGTTATGATTTTGCAGATAATTTCCCAATGGATCAAATTGAGACTAGTTACAAAAGGATAAAAAGACTAGGCTCTGAATATGGGTTAATCTACAACAACAAGACCAAGAAATCCAATACTCATAGGCTTCATAAGGCATCTCTTTATGCTAAAAAGGAAGATAAGTTCTTCGAATTTGGAAAAGAAGCCTTTAAAGCAATTTTTGAAGATTCTAAGAACCTTGGAGACCCAAAAATAATTAATGAAATTGGTTTGGCAGCCGGCTTAAATATTGTAGAGATGAATAGATGTATAGATGCAGGCAATTTTGATGAATTTATGGATGAGGCGAAAAATTTAATGAGTTATGAAGGTCCTAATGCCTACCAGCATCCGGCCGGACGAGTAGGAAACCCCTTGGATATTGCCAATATGGTCTTGTATTTGTGCAGCGATAAAGCAGGCTTCATTACTGGTGAAAATATCTGTATAGATGGGGGCATGACCAGGCAAATGATCTATCACGATGACTTTGGATGGACTCTGGCTTAAATAGCTTAACAAAGGATAAAAATTTGATTACCTCGCTTCCTTGTAGGCTTTTTAAAATTACTGTAGGTTTTCTAGTTCTTCATAAGAGTCTAATAGTTTATTCTCCAAGTTTTCCTTTTCGATATATAGCTGGTATAATTTATCTGCGTCGTCGTTGTTTTTTTCCATCTCTAGGGTTAGTCTATCAAGGTCTGCTTCTAATTGTTCTATATTCTTATTTAATGCATTTATTTTATAGGTGTTATTTGGCTTTCTTTCGTTCTTTACTGGGGGAGCCTTTGGCTCTTTTTTTGGTTTTTCTATTGGTCTTTCAATATTTAATCTTTCCCTTAATTCAAGGTATTCCTTATAAGGCATAGGATATAGGTCAACTTTGGAGTTTTCGAAGATTAACATTTTGTTTGCTAGCTTTTCTACGAAATACCTGGATATTATAACACTGGCACCTACGAATATACCATTTATAAAACCTACAATTAAAAAAATCAAGCTGCCTGTTGAACTTACCGCAGCCAATGCTTCTTTCCCAAGAACATTACCAACAACAAGAGAATCTACAACATTATATAATTGTTGGAATAGATTACCCAAGAAAATTGGAAATGCAAATAATATAATTTTTTTTGAAATATTTCCTTTTGTCAAAGTTTTTACCTTCCCAATCTATAATATTACATCGTCCAATCAATCTGCAATAATCCTAAATATTTAATTGAAACTATATCATAAAACCAGGTGTTTTACAATATTTAGTGGGCCCTGTCAACTTGACATCTTGCACCTAATAGGTATGATTTTAGGCCTTCACGCCATGGGTTTCACGATTGGTACAGAACTTGTAGTTAAAGAACTAAAAAAATCCGGAAAGCAATCACCAATAAATGTTTCTTTTGATTTAAGCAGCGTTAGCTAATTTAGGAGGGATATGTTAATATATAGGTATTCAAGTAAAGGAGGTGCTTAAATGTCGAGTTTACCAAATTGTCCTAGCTGCAATTCCGGATATACATATGAAGATGGAAACCTATTAGTGTGTCCTGAATGTGCTCATGAATGGACTTTGAACTTAGAAGCTAATACTACGGATGATAATATTATCAAAGATGCCAATGGTAATATATTAAGTGATGGTGATGAAGTAATTGTAATTAAAGACCTAAAGGTTAAAGGTAGTTCATCATCAATAAAGATAGGTACAAAAGTTAAAGGTATAAAACTAATACATGGATCAAGTGATGGTCATGATATTGATTGCAAAATACCAGGATTTGGTGCTATGAAGCTAAAATCTGAGTTTGTAAAGAAAGCATAATAAACTATCGTCCTAATTTATA
>CAZIMA010000080.1:0-2385 GCA_964540195.1 uncultured Tissierella sp. | reverse complement strand
TCAATATCTGTAACAATTCTCTGTTGATTTTCTATCTTTGAAATACTCGATCTGGTGATGTAAACAGCATAAGTTTCGAGTTTTGCTGAAATTTCTTCTTGCGTAAGGTTTTTTTTAAGTCTTATTGCTTTTAAAGAAGGTCCTACAATATTTCGTTCCTTAGAATCCAGTACTAGTCTCATTATATTATTCCTCCTTGGTTCCATAATAGAACATATTGTATCCTAACTTATGGGATAATATGTTCTAATGCATAACATCCAGTAAATGTAAGGGGGATTATCTATTGACAAATGATGATGTAGTAAGGATTGAATTTGAAATTCATCTTTTGCAAAGAGAATTAAACAAAAAAATTAGTGAAAATAAAGAAAATGTATCATCAAGTGAGATTCTAATATTAAGTCAAAAACTAGATGATTTGATTGTAAAACATATAGAGCTTATGAATGAGTAGTGATGCTGTCATAAGAAAATAAAGTTAGATAAAAAAGTGGGGTGCTAAAAAATGAAATTTAATCTTGAAAAAGGCGGAGAGGCAAAGGTTTTATTGGTTTTTAAGGATACTGAAGATTTAAAAGATTACAATGAACTTTATAGGTATGTAAAGGAAAAGGAAATTTTTAAAGCTGATGAAGCAGAAATTTATACAAGTATCTCCTATAAGGATGATAAGCTTGTATTGCTAGGCCTTGGAGACAGAAAAAAACTAGATTTTAATATATTGAGAAAGGCCTTCTTTAAGCTTGGTAAGGAATTAAATAAAAACAAGCTTGTAAGTATAGGCCTAACAGTTCCAAAATTTGAAGGCCTATGCTACAAGAGGACTAACGCTGCTATTGCTGAAGGATTGCTTCAGTCAGAATATGCTTTTGATAAATATAAAAGCGAAAAGAAGGATGCTTTAACATTAAAGGAAGTATATCTTGAGGTCTTAGATGAAAAAAGATCTAAGGTTATAGAAGCCATTGATGAGGTTCAATTATTAATAGAGGGTATATTCTTAACACGTAATCTAGTCAATGAACCGGCAATAAATATGTATCCTGAAATACTAGCTCAGGCAGCAATAGATAATCTTAAGGCTTATGATGTTGAAGTAAATGTTTATGGAAAAGATGAGATAAAGAATATGGGCATGGAAGCATTTTTAGCTGTAGCAGAAGGCTCAAGTAAGGAACCACAATTTATTGTTATGACTTATAAGGGAGACCCATCATCTGATAAGAAAATTGCCCTTGTAGGAAAGGGTTTAACCTACGATTCGGGTGGATATGACATAAAGCCGGGAGAAAGTATGTCAAGTATGCATTCTGATATGGCAGGAAGTGCTTCTGTTATTGGTGCAATGCTATCTATAGCAAAGGCTAAGTTAAATAAAAATGTAGTGGCTATAATAGCTGCATGTGAAAATATGGTCTCTGGTGGGGCTTATAAGAATGGAGATATTATTAAATCAATGTCAGGTAAGACTATAGAAATAATTAGTACTGATGCAGAAGGGAGAGTTACTTTAGCTGATGCATTATGGTATGCTGCAACTGTTGTTAAGGCAGATAAAATTGTGGATTTAGCTACTCTTACAGGAGCTTGTGTTGTTGCATTAGGAAGTATAAATACCGGTGCAATAACTAATGATGAGATTTTAATGAAGGAGATTAAAGAAGCTTCTGAGCTTGCCGGAGAATATATTTGGGAATTACCTCATAATGATGAATACAAAGACCTATACAAGAGCCATTTTGCTGATATTAAGAATTCTGGCGGGCGTGGAGGTGGAGCCATAACTGCTGGATTATTCCTATCAGAATTTGTTGATAATAAACCATGGGTTCATTTAGATATAGCTGGTACTTCCTTCATATCAGAAGATAAAGGGTATTTGCCAAAGGGAGCAACCGGAGTTCCGGTTAAGACCCTGTATTATTTTGTTAAGGAAGCATAGAAACTCAATAATTAAAGGTACTGCAACCATAAACATATTATTTGCTTATGGTTGCAGTGTGATTTCATTTTAAAATATTTCCGTTATCACAAACTATTGAAATGTCTTTTTTATTTTGTTTTGTATTGAGGACAACCTTGTGCTTCCATAAACTATAAATGGATTTTAAAGTTTCATGGGCATAATTAATATTTAATTCCCTATCATCGTAGACATGTTCTAAAGTTAGGGTTTTATCTTTTTTTGACATGTCTACGACTCTTATATATGGGATTGATCCCATACCTGTAGTATCTGCTAAGGTGTTTCTTATTTCTTCCCAGCCCTCTTCATCTGAAACCTCACTTATTGAATAATCATTGTTGTTTTTTACATATTCAAATAAATTGATTTTTTTACACCTGTCAAGAGTGAGGTACCGCCTTATGAAGGAAGAGTCC
>CAZIMA010000079.1:0-8382 GCA_964540195.1 uncultured Tissierella sp. | reverse complement strand
CGTAGATTAAAGCTATGGAGGAAGCCATGAAAAAACTCATATCCACCCTGTTAATAATAAGTGGAATAGTCTTGCTTTTGCTGCCATTTACAAATAACTTCCTAATTAAGAGTAAGATATCTACTACAAAAGAAATAGTAAATGAAATATCTGCCGAGGAAATAGAGGAAAATACCAAGGAAGAAAATCCAAAAGAGAATCTGGAAGATGAGGAGGTTCTCTTTGATTACGCTGAAATAGAGGATGTTCAAATCACAACTACTATAAGTGAAGCGGCGAATTTTAAGAAGGAAGAAGTGAATAAGAATATTATAGGACAGATAATTATAAAAGACCTAAATATTGATTTGCCTATTTTAAAGGGTGTGACAAACTCCAACCTTATGATAGGTGCGTCAACTATGAAGCCAAATCTAATAATGGGGCAAGGTAATTACACCTTAGCCGGTCATTATATGAAGAATGGATTGTTGTTTGGAAGTCTTTTGGATATCCAACTTGGTACTAAGGTTCAAATAACTGATAAAACAACAGTATATGAATATGAAATCTATGACAGCAAAATAGTTCCTGATACTGCCTTCTATATGTTGGATGCCTCTAGGGCAGAACGTAGAGGAAAGCCTATTATATCCTTGATGACCTGTTATTATACTTCAAAGAATGGGAAGAGGTTCTTCGCACTAGGAGAGCTTGTGGATGAGTATCCTTATAATGAAAATCTTGTATCGGAATCTCTAAATAAAAAACAATGACCAATCCACAGAGATTGGTCATTGTTTTTTATATAATTCATTATTGCTTTACATATTTCCTGCTTCTTTTTCCTTAGAGAAGAATTCCTTAGTAAGCTTAAATACTACCGGGCTTAACATTAAAAGTCCTACTAAGTTTGGAATAGCCATTAAACCATTTAAGGTATCGGCTAAATCCCAAAGCTCATTTAATCCACCTACAGCACCTATAGCTATGAATGGTACCCATAAAATTCTATAGAACTTGTTAACGCCAGGTCCAAGTAGGTATTCAGCACATCTTTCTCCATAGTATTCCCATCCTAGTATAGTTGAGAATGCAAATAGTAAAAGACCAATTGCTACTATCCATCCACCGTAAGTTGGAATAACACTGTTAAAAGCTGCAGTAGTTAATGCTGCACCTGATACTCCTGTTTCCCATACTCCTGAAACCATAATTGCTAAAGCTGTAATAGAAGCGATTACTAATGTATCAATCCAAACTTCAAATACTCCCCATAATCCTTGACGAACAGGACTATCAGTAGTTGCTGCTGCGTGGGCTATAGGAGCAGAACCTAGACCTGCCTCGTTTGTGAACACTCCTCTTGCTACCCCATATCTCATTGCTAACATAACTGTTGATCCTGCAAAACCACCTGTTGCAGCCGCCGGTGTAAATGCACTCTTAACAATTAAAGCAATAGCTGAAGGGATTTCAGTGATATTCAGAAGAATGATTACAAGACCACCGATAATATAGAAAGCTGCCATGAAAGGTACTAGTAATTCAGTTACTTGGCCGATTCTCTTAATGCCACCAATAACAACCAATCCTGCAACTACAGCACAAATGATACCAACTGGTAATTTAGGTAGTCCGAATGTAACGTTAAGAGCTTCAGCAATTGAATTAGATTGAACCATATTTCCGATACCAAATGCTGCAAGTGCTCCAAAGAATGCAAATAGTTTTGCCAGCCATTTCATGTTTAAACCTTTTGTAATATAGTACATAGGTCCACCTATGAATCTGCCATCAGGTGTTTTTTCTCTGTAATGAACAGCTAGAACTACCTCTGCAAATTTAGTAGTCATACCAACTAGAGCTGCAAACCACATCCAGAAGATTGCCCCCGGTCCTCCCATAGCTATAGCTGTTGCAACACCGGCAATATTACCAGTACCTACTGTAGCAGCAAGTGCTGTTGCTACTGCCTGGAATGCTGTAACTTCACCTTCACCTACTTGATCCTTAGAGAACATCTTAGCCAGCGTGTTTCTTAGAACATAGCCTAGTTTAGCCACTGAGAAAAACTTGGTGGAAAGTGATAAGTAAATACCTGTACCAACGATTAGAACAAGAATCGGTGGTCCCCATACAATTCCGTTGATAGTGCTGTTGATAGACATTATGAGATCCATACAAACCCTCCTATATTATTGTATTTTTGTTTTCCAGTACTATTCAATTGATGGTGTAGTTATATTAGCTCTAGTGGTGGGCTACAATTCATATAAGTTTGACCATCCATAAGGTATTAAATAATTGCGCTAGTACTGTAAACAAATTTTGCAAACACCCATAAACGTTTTCCTTGTGCATTTATGGACGTTTGTAATTTAATTGTAGCAGAAAGCCTAATTCTTGACAAGAACAATTTATTAGAATATTTCCAATAAGCAGAAAAATGACAAAAACATATCAATAAGTTATCAATAACAATTAAATAGAGAACTGTAACAAAATTGTAAATTGGTATATTCTATAGTTCTTTTGGGCATTAAAGTATAATGGAACCATGTCTGTTTTTGTGTTAAAAAAGTATGACTTAGGCAATGCTTTAACAAATATTTAAATATTAATATATGGTATAATATTATTATTAAAATGAGGTGGATTAATGACAAGATTTTATTATGCAGTAAAAAATGGAAAGATTCCGGGTGTGTATAATTCTTGGGCTGAATGTGAAGCTCAAGTAAAGGGGTTTAAAGGAGCTAAATATAAGAAGTTTCCTACATATGAAGAGGCTCTAGACTTTATGAAAGATAAGGGTGATTTTTTAAGACCGGGTGAAAAACTTAAAGATAATGAGATTATAGCATATGTAGATGGAAGCTTTGACCTTAAATCAAGAACCTACAGTTATGGAGTAGTTCTAATAACTGAAGAAGGAAAAAAATGTTTAAGTGGTAGGGAAAATGATAAGAGCCTTGCAGAAATGAGAAATGTTTCGGGTGAGATAAAGGGTGCAATGGTTGCCATGGACGAGGCTATTAAATTAGAAAAGGATACCCTTTACCTTTACTTTGATTACACGGGAATAGAACATTGGGCAAAAGGAGATTGGAAAACCAATAAAGAAGGAACTAAGAAGTATAAGGAATATTATGATGGTATAAGAGATAGGTTAAATGTAGTCTTTATAAAAGTTCGTGCTCATTCAGGAGTTGAGCATAATGAAGAAGCTGATAGGCTGGCAAAAGAAGCTATTATGAAATTATAGCTTCTCGTACCCTATCTTGTTTTTCTCTAGTAATTCAATAGCATATTCGTCGATTCTATAGTCGTTTTTATAATATATATATTTAATCCCTGCTTGGATTAGGGCTTTTGTGCAATTAAGGCATGGAAAGTGAGTTACATATGCCTTGCAATTCTTGACTGAGATTCCTTCCTTGGCGCAATATAATAGGGCATTCATTTCCGCATGAATAGTTGCGATGCAGTGACCATCTCTAATGGTGTGACCTATATCATCACAATGGGGGTTTCCTGCAACAGAACCATTATAGCCACTGGATACTATTCTGTTATCATCATTAACTAATAGGCATCCAACCCATGCCCTATCACAAGTAGACCTGGTGGCTACCTTTTCCGCAATTTCCATAAAATATTGATTCCAGCTTATTCTACTAGACATAGTGACCTCCCAAATATTAATCTTAAAATATTATAACATAGATAAATATATATAGGAAAATTATGTTTGCTACTATTTACAGCTAGGTGGGTATAAATTCTACAAAAAGGAGGGAGTCATATGTTAAAGGAATTTAAGGAGTTTGCTATTAAGGGCAATGTAATTGACTTGGCAGTCGGTGTTGTTATTGGGGGAGCCTTTGGTAAAATCGTTACATCCTTTGTAAACGATATCATTATGCCCCTAGTTGGAACACTTGTGGGGGGAATGGACTTTTCTAATTATTTTATTGCTCTGGATGGCAAGGACTATCTATCTTTAGCCGCTGCACAAGACGTTGGAGCTCCAACACTTAATTACGGAATGTTTATACAAAATATAGTGGACTTTTTGATTATTGCTTTTGCAATCTTTATTGCAGTAAAATGGATAAATAAGCTGAAGAAGACAGAAGAGCCTGCACCAGTTGAAGTTACTACTAAAGAATGTCCATATTGTTTCACGGAAATTCCATTAGCAGCTACAAGATGTCCTCATTGTACATCAGAATTAAATTAAGATATTAAAGGCCATTAGAGATTTTTCTTTAGTGGCCTAATTATTAAGAGGTGTTATCATGTATGGTTTGGTTTTAGAGGGTGGAGGAGCTAGAGGCTCATATCATATGGGGGCTTATAAGGCCATTATAGAAGAAGGGCTTGAAATTGGAGCCATAACAGGTACCTCAATCGGTGCTATTAATGGTGCTATGATAGTCCAGGGAGATTTTGATAAGGCCTTAGAACTATGGCAGGATATAAGTTATTCTATGGTAATTAATGCAAATGATGAAGATATAGAAAGGCTGAGGCGTAAGAGGTTGGATAGGGATGATTTAAGGCTATTATCAGAGCGTTTAAAGGCAGTTGTTAGCGAACGTGGCTTTGATATCACTCCTCTTAAGGACCTTTTAAATGCATATATTGATGAGGAAAGAATTAGAGCTTCTAATATGGATTTTGGGTTAGTGACGGTGAACCTTAGTGAGCTAAAGCATGTGGAAATATTTAAGGAGGACATACCTAAGGGAGATATTAAAGATTACCTGTTGGCATCTGCTTACCTTCCGGTATTTAAAACTGAAAAATTGAAGGGTAGAAGATTTTTGGATGGGTCTTTTTTTGACAACCTTCCCTTTACTATGCTTATAAATAAGGGCTATAAGGATTTAATAATAGTGCGTACTTATGCTAAGGGAATAACAAGAAAGATTGATCCCAATATGAATGCAATAGTTATTTCTCCTTCAGATGATATAGGTCAAACCTTTGATTTTGAGCAAGAAATAGCCAAGAGGAATATTGAATTAGGGTATTTTGATGGATTAAGGGCTATTCGAGGCCTTAAGGGTAGAAAATATTACATTGAGCCAATAGGTGAAGATTATTCCTTTAATCTACTAACCTCCCTTAGCTCTGAACAATATAGTAGTTTGGAAAAGATAATCAAGCCTCATAATATTCCATGCCTTAGGGAATTGCTTGAATATATAGTACCCAAACTTGGTTCTCAAATGAGTTTAAATAAGTCCTTTACTTATGAGGATTTTCTTATTGGCTTGCTTGAGAAAAAGGCAGAATCCATGGATATAAATAGGTTTCAAATTTATAGCTTTCATGAACTTTTAGATTTAGTAAATTGTAATCCTTCACATGGTATTGAAATTACAACTTATGAATCTAGGCCCTTGGTTAAGATTATAGATAAGGTAGAATTATCAAATATGTTTAATAAGGAAGAAACTATTTTAGGAGCAGCAAATATAATATTATGTAAAAAGAAGATTTAATCTGGAGGTCACTATGAATATAAAAGATTTAACAGAGAAGGTAAGAAGTAGAGAGCCTAAACCTCTAGATTCCATTGGTAAATATTCAGTATTAATACCTCTTGTAGAGAATAATGGGCATTGGGAAATCATATATGAATTGCGTTCAAAAGCATTGAAATCTCAGCCGGGAGAGGTGTCCTTTCCGGGAGGACGGGTAGAGGAAAATGAGTCCTTTGAAGAGACGGCTGTGCGAGAAACTATGGAAGAATTATTGATCCAAAGGGAAAATATACAAGTAATAGGGGAGCTTGATTATTTAGTATCCTATTCTAATTTTACAATTCATTGTTTTCTTGGAATAATAAGTGGATTAGATGTGGATAAGATTAAGCCAAATGAGGACGAGGTAGACCACTTATTCACAGTTCCGGTAGAATATTTAATGAAGAATGAGCCCAAAAGTTATGAAATGGATTTGATGACGGTAGCCAACGAAGAATTTCCTTATTCTTTGCTTCCAAACGGTAAGGATTATAATTTTAGAAGAGGTAAGCATATTGTCCTTTTCTACAAATATAAGGACTATATAATATGGGGATTTACTGCAAGGATGACTAAGCATCTTGTGGATTTGATAAGGGATACAGTTGGAAATTAGGTTTTGAAAAAATAAAGGTGATGGAACAAAAATTCCACCACCTTTATTAGTATTATCTTCTTAGAAATATTATTATTTTAAATTTTCTTTAGTTAGTAAACATCTGTGTCCAATAAATAGTATTTTCTACTTTATAAGCACCTACACCGATTGTTCCAAATGAACCGTTAAGTATATTTGCCCTATGGCCAGATGAATTCATCCATCCATTCATTACTGATGCTGGTGAAAGATAACCCTTAGCTATATTTTCTCCGGCTGTTCTGTAAGAAATTCCAAATTGCTTCATCATATCAAAAGGACTACCATAAGTTGGTGAAGTATGGCTGAAATAGTTGTTGTCTGCCATATCTTTTGATTTCATTCTGGCAACATTTGAAAGTTGGCTGCTTGCCTTAAGTGGTGCTAGTCCAGCTTTTTGTCTTTCAATATTTACAAGTCTTACAACTTCAGCTTCATCCTGAGATAATCCTTGGATAGGAGCTTCCGGCTCAACTGGATTAGCTGGCTGAACTGGATTAGTTGGTTCAACTGGTTGAACTGGCTCTACTGGTTTTGTAGGCTCTACCGGCTTAGTTGGCTCCACAGGTTTAGTGGGTTGCGTTGTCTCTACAGGTTCTGGCTGCGTTGGGTTTGATGGTGCCGGTGTTACAGGTGTTACTACATTAGTACTTGTATTGAAACGGTATATAATTCTATTTGAGATAGAGTTTTGATTGTATCCGTAATTTGCCGGATTGTAATTAATCTTATATACTCTATAGTACCCGTCTGCATAACCTATTGATGAACTAAGTAACATTAGGGCTGCAATTAAGTAAGTGATAAACTTTTTCTTTAACATAATTCTCCTCCTTGTGTTTTCCTTAAATTTATTTGTAACTATTTTGTAACTTTTTTTAGTATAACATCTAGGTATATTGATTTAAACCCTCAATAGTTGGACTAGTTACAAATTATTACCATGATACAAGTTGGCGGTTGGTAAAAGGATACAAATTGGGTACAATTAAAGTAGTGAGATTGGAGGATATGATATGGAGAAGAAGTACATATTATCTTTAGATCAGGGGACAACAAGCTCCAGAGCTATTTTATTTAACAGGTCAGGACAAATAGTTGGTATAGCACAAAAGGAGTTCAATCAAATATATCCCAAGGCTGGATGGGTAGAGCATGATCCTATGGAAATATGGGGTACTCAATCAGGGGTAGCAAGGGAAGTAATTGAACGAAATGGAATAGACCCTGAGGAAATCGGAGCAATAGGAATTACAAACCAAAGGGAAACCACAGTGATATGGAATAAAAATACAGGGAAACCTATACATAATGCAATAGTATGGCAATGTAGAAGAACTTCTGATATTTGCAGTGATTTAAAGTCAAAGGGCTTAGAGGAATATATTAAGAAGAATACAGGCCTAGTAGTAGATGCCTACTTCTCAGCTACTAAGATCAAATGGCTCTTGGATAATGTTGAGGGAGCTAGGGAGTTGGCAGAAAAAGGAGACCTGTTATTTGGAACAATTGATTCCTGGTTAATCTGGAACCTTACAAAAGGAAAAGTCCATGTAACGGATTATTCCAATGCTTCTAGAACTATGCTTTATAATATAAGAAGCTTAGAGTGGGATTATACCCTTCTTAAGGAGTTTAATATTCCGGAATCTATGATGCCAGAGGTTAGGAATTCATCTGAAGTCTATGGGTATACAGATGAAAAAGACATCGGTGCAAGAATACCAATTGCAGGTATAGCAGGAGACCAACAAGCAGCATTATTTGGTCAGACTTGCTTTAAGCCTGGAATGGCTAAGAACACCTATGGTACCGGCTGCTTTATGCTTATGAATACAGGTGAGAAAGCAATAGAATCAAAAAATGGACTGATTACAACTATAGGATGGGGTATTGATGGAAAGGTAGAATATGCTCTTGAAGGTAGTATTTTTGTAGCAGGAGCTGTTATTCAATGGCTAAGGGATGAGCTTAGGTTAATTAGAAGTGCCGAAGAATCGGAGGAGATGGCAAAAAGAGTCCGGGATACAAACGGAGTGTATCTAGTCCCGGCCTTTGTAGGAATCGGAGCCCCTTATTGGGACATGTATGCTAGAGGTACTATTGTAGGATTAACTAGGGGAGCCAAAGCTGAACATATTATAAGGGCAACATTAGAGGCTATAGCCTACCAAACTAGAGATGTATTAGAAGCTATGGAAGAGGATTCTGGAATGAGAGTGGAAA
>CAZIMA010000078.1:0-8393 GCA_964540195.1 uncultured Tissierella sp. | reverse complement strand
TACCACCCTAATTATGACAATGTCATCACTCAATCAGACCTAACAGTCTTATCCCTTATAACGATGGGCTTTCGGGTTCATCTACTCGTTTCCTTTAAATGAACCGGCTTAGAAGTGTATATATCCTATTTTCTTATTGTTGGTTTCCACCATATCCAACTCTCTAGAAATAATTTAAAACAGGTTTCTCTTCTTCAATGCCTTTTAATTTAGCACCCTTATGTACTAAAGTGCCTTGTGCTTAAGTATATGATAATACTAAAGAATATATTTGTCAAATGTTTTTTGATTTATTAGCTATTTAAATTAGCTGAAAAAATGTTGACATTATTTGATATAGATGATAAATTATACTACAATATTAAAAAAATAAATAAACAAACTCTTATTGAGAGAAGCGGAGGGACTGGCCCTATGAAGCTCGGCAACCAACATATGTATGGTGCTAAATCCTGTAGGTATATACCTAGAAGATGAGAGGAAGATATGATAAACATAAGCTTCTCTTATTTTAAGAGAGGTTTTTTTATGACCCAACCCATCAAATAAAACAATAGAATAGGAGTATGATCGTGCCACTAAATATACCAGATAACCTTCCGGCTTCGGAAGTACTAACAAAAGAAAATATTTTTATTATGCATGAGAGTAGGGCTATATCACAAGATATAAGACCCTTAAAGATTGGGATTTTAAACCTAATGCCAACTAAAATCACAACGGAAGTTCAACTACTTAGGCTCTTGGGTAATACACCACTGCAACTTAATATTACCCTCTTACATTCTCAAACTTATAATTCTAAGAATGTATCCAGTGAATATTTAAACACCTTCTATAAGACTTATGATGATATTAAGAATGAGAAATTTGATGGCTTTATTATTACAGGAGCACCTGTAGAGCTTATGGAGTTTGAAGAAGTAGCCTATTGGGATGAGCTTAAGGAAATTATGGATTGGACTAAAAAAAATGTTACGTCAACACTTCACATATGCTGGGGAGCTCAGGCTGGCCTATACCACCATTATGGCATTCCTAAATATCCTTTGGAAAAGAAGATGTTTGGTATTTTCAAACATACTTTAAATCGTAAGGACTTACAACTTATTAGGGGTTTCGATGATGAATTTTTAATACCTCATTCCAGGCATACGGAGATTTTAAGGGAGGATATCGAAAAGGTGGATAGCCTTGAAATCATGTCTGAATCAGAGGAGAGTGGGGTATATATGGTTATATCCAAGGATGGAAAGGAAGTCTACTTAACAGGCCATTCCGAGTATGATGCTGAAACCTTAAAGAGTGAATATGATAGGGATGTTAGAGAAGGAAAACCTATAGAGGTACCGGTAAATTATTTCCCGGAAAATGATCCTTCTAAAGAGCCTAAATTGACTTGGAGGAGCCATGCAAGCCTATTATTTCAAAATTGGCTAAACTATTATGTATATCAAGAAACACCCTATGAGCTTTAGAGTTATGAAAAATTAGTGAAAAATTAGGGACTGTTCTTTTTGATTCAGTGTGAAATAAAAAGAATAGTCCCTTTTGTTTTAAGCTATATCTTGAGCTAGTTTAGCCCTGTATATTCCAAGCAACTCATCTTCAGTGACTTCACTACTTGCCTTATCCAATACTACCTTTCCCTTATCCAACATGACTATCCTATCTGAATACTCTATGGCATCCTTCATATTATGGGATATCATTATGGTAGTTATCTGATACTTATCTATTAACTCCTTGGTCTTCTTCATAATTACATGGGATGTCTTAGGGTCTAGGGCTGCTGTATGCTCATCTAGAAGTAGAAGATCGGGAAGCTTCATGGCTGCCATTATTAGGGATAGGGACTGTCTCTGGCCCCCTGATAGAAACTTTACCTTGGTATTTAACTTATGCTCCAATCCTAAGTCTAAGGACTTTAAAAGTTCAACATACCTGTCGATATTGTTCTTCTTGATTAGTTTCTTTAGGGTGAATTTTTCTCCCTTCTTATCAGCTAAGGACATGTTCTCTAGGATAGTTAGGGCAGGGGAGACTCCCATGGAAGGGTCCTGGTATACTCTTCCAATGTAAGCTGCTCGTTTATCCTCCTTAAGCTTTGAAATATCCTCATTATTTAGGAGGATTTCACCGCCATCGTTTAAAATACTTCCTCCGATCATATTTAGAAGGGTAGATTTTCCACATCCGTTTGACCCAATAATAGCTGTACACTTGTGTTCTTCGAAGGTCAAATTAAATCCATTAAATAAGTCTACCTGGTTTTCAGTTCCCTTGTTAAAACTCTTTGAGAGGTTCTTTATTTTTAACAAGAGCTTCACCCCCTTCCTTTTTCTTTCTGAAACCCAATAAGTCCACGGCTAAATTGTTATATGCTATAAATACTATTACGATAATTGCACTGATGGCCTTTAAATCCGATGGTGCTAATCCCAAGTCTATGGCGATTCCTCCCATAATCTTGTAGATAACAGCTCCAAATATGGCCCTTGAAGTATTCTTTATCAAGTTGGAATTTCTTCTAAAGGTATCTCCGATGATGATAGAGGCCAAGGCCACAACACTTATACCGGACCCCATAGTGATTTCAGCAAATCCCTGATATTGTGCCATTAAAGCCCCACTAAGAGCTACTAGACCATTGGCTAACATAAAGCCCATAACCTTAAGCTTATTGGAACTGGCTCCTAAGGATTTAACCAAGGTTTCGTTATCTCCTGTAGCTAGTAGAAGGTAACCTAGTTCGGTTTTTAAGAAGTAATCCATTAAAAGCTTGATGGCAATTACTACTAGGGTAAGGACTATTAAACTTGTTCCCAAACTGAAAACTGAATCATAGGAAAAAAGCGGAACATTTGACTTTCCATTTACCCTAAGGTTGACGGAGTAAAGAGTGGTCATAGTAAGAATCCCCGCCAAGATAGGCTGAATCTTAAGTTTAATGAAAAGGGTGGAAGTCATAAGTCCAGCAAGAGTACCAAAACAGAAAGCCAGTAGGGTACTTAAAATAGGATTAAGTCCCATGGTAATAAATTTAGCAAAGATAAATGCTCCTAAGGGGAAGGTCCCCTCAGCAGATAAATCCGGTACGTTTAAAATCCTGAAAGTTATGAATACTCCCATTGCCAAAATTGCAAATATTAAACCTTGTTCTAAGGATGTTACAAATAAATCCATTTCTTTACCTCCATATTTTTACCTCGATTAATCTTCCATCTTTGTTGCATCTTTAAAAACTTCATTGTTTATATCTAATCCAAGTGCATTTAAAGTTTTCTCGTTAAAGACTTTTGATGTATTCTCTGCAACTTCTGTTGGTATTTCTCCAGGTGATTTTCCATCTACTAAGATTTCTTTAGCCATTCTTGCAGATTGCTTTCCTAATTCATAGTAGCTTATACCATCTGTTATAAGTATACCGCCTTCTAAATGGGACCCTTCAGCTGCTACTGTTATCATATTGTTTTCCAATGCCTTTTGGGCTACTACATTGATAGCAGATGCCACCATATTGTCAGTAATAGTATAGATTGCATCAACCTTTCCCTTAATGGAATCAACTGCCTGTGGCATGTCGCTAATTGTGTTTATTCCTACTTCAAGGATTTCAAGTCCCATAGGACCTGCAAATTCCTTAGCTCTGTCGATTTGTATTTGGGAATTAGGTTCGCTTGTATTATATAAAATTCCTATTTTCTTAATATTACTATCTAGATCTTTAAATAATTGCAATTGCTTATCAATGGGAGTACCATCGGATGTACCTGTTACATTTCTTCCAGGCTTCTCATTTGATTCTACTAGACCTGCAAGTACTGGATCCGTTACTGCACTAAATACTATAGGTATATCTGATGTGGCTTGTTTTGAACTTTGTGCTGCAGGTGTTGCAATTGCAAATATTAAATCTACTTTATCCTTCACAAATTTCTGTGAAATACTTAATGTATTAGGTATATCGCCTTGAGCATTTTGGTAAGCAACTTCAACATCCACTCCAAGTTCTTTTAACCCATCCTCAAAACCTCTTCTTGCATCATCTAGAGCTGGATGTTCTGCTAATTGAAGAATTCCTACATTGAACTTTTGTGTGCCGCTGCTACCTACGTCAGCTGTTTTATTACCGTTACTACATCCTGCCAATAACATGATACCGGCTACTGCCAATGCCATTAATCTTTTACCATTTCTTTTCATCATTATTCCTCCTTAAATTAATCGTCGGATTGAATGAATGGAAAGCGTAAATAAAAAAATCTTTCGCGTCTATAGATATATTTTAATATCCATAGGGACGAAAGATTAATAATTCGCGGTACCACCCTAATTATGACAATGTCATCACTCAATCAGACCTAACAGTCTTATCCCTTATAACGATGGGCTTTCGGGTTCATCTACTCGTTTCCTTTAAATGAACCGGCTTAGAAGTGTATATATCCTATTTTCTTATTGTTGGTTTCCACCATATCCAACTCTCTAGAAATAATTTAAAACAGGTTTCTCTTCTTCAATGCCTTTTAATTTAGCACCCTTATGTACTAAAGTGCCTTGTGCTTAAGTATATGATAATACTAAAGAATATATTTGTCAAATGTTTTTTGATTTATTAGCTATTTAAATTAGCTGAAAAAATGTTGACATTATTTGATATAGATGATAAATTATACTACAATATTAAAAAAATAAATAAACAAACTCTTATTGAGAGAAGCGGAGGGACTGGCCCTATGAAGCTCGGCAACCAACATATGTATGGTGCTAAATCCTGTAGGTATATACCTAGAAGATGAGAGGAAGATATGATAAACATAAGCTTCTCTTATTTTAAGAGAGGTTTTTTTATGACCCAACCCATCAAATAAAACAATAGAATAGGAGTATGATCGTGCCACTAAATATACCAGATAACCTTCCGGCTTCGGAAGTACTAACAAAAGAAAATATTTTTATTATGCATGAGAGTAGGGCTATATCACAAGATATAAGACCCTTAAAGATTGGGATTTTAAACCTAATGCCAACTAAAATCACAACGGAAGTTCAACTACTTAGGCTCTTGGGTAATACACCACTGCAACTTAATATTACCCTCTTACATTCTCAAACTTATAATTCTAAGAATGTATCCAGTGAATATTTAAACACCTTCTATAAGACTTATGATGATATTAAGAATGAGAAATTTGATGGCTTTATTATTACAGGAGCACCTGTAGAGCTTATGGAGTTTGAAGAAGTAGCCTATTGGGATGAGCTTAAGGAAATTATGGATTGGACTAAAAAAAATGTTACGTCAACACTTCACATATGCTGGGGAGCTCAGGCTGGCCTATACCACCATTATGGCATTCCTAAATATCCTTTGGAAAAGAAGATGTTTGGTATTTTCAAACATACTTTAAATCGTAAGGACTTACAACTTATTAGGGGTTTCGATGATGAATTTTTAATACCTCATTCCAGGCATACGGAGATTTTAAGGGAGGATATCGAAAAGGTGGATAGCCTTGAAATCATGTCTGAATCAGAGGAGAGTGGGGTATATATGGTTATATCCAAGGATGGAAAGGAAGTCTACTTAACAGGCCATTCCGAGTATGATGCTGAAACCTTAAAGAGTGAATATGATAGGGATGTTAGAGAAGGAAAACCTATAGAGGTACCGGTAAATTATTTCCCGGAAAATGATCCTTCTAAAGAGCCTAAATTGACTTGGAGGAGCCATGCAAGCCTATTATTTCAAAATTGGCTAAACTATTATGTATATCAAGAAACACCCTATGAGCTTTAGAGTTATGAAAAATTAGTGAAAAATTAGGGACTGTTCTTTTTGATTCAGTGTGAAATAAAAAGAATAGTCCCTTTTGTTTTAAGCTATATCTTGAGCTAGTTTAGCCCTGTATATTCCAAGCAACTCATCTTCAGTGACTTCACTACTTGCCTTATCCAATACTACCTTTCCCTTATCCAACATGACTATCCTATCTGAATACTCTATGGCATCCTTCATATTATGGGATATCATTATGGTAGTTATCTGATACTTATCTATTAACTCCTTGGTCTTCTTCATAATTACATGGGATGTCTTAGGGTCTAGGGCTGCTGTATGCTCATCTAGAAGTAGAAGATCGGGAAGCTTCATGGCTGCCATTATTAGGGATAGGGACTGTCTCTGGCCCCCTGATAGAAACTTTACCTTGGTATTTAACTTATGCTCCAATCCTAAGTCTAAGGACTTTAAAAGTTCAACATACCTGTCGATATTGTTCTTCTTGATTAGTTTCTTTAGGGTGAATTTTTCTCCCTTCTTATCAGCTAAGGACATGTTCTCTAGGATAGTTAGGGCAGGGGAGACTCCCATGGAAGGGTCCTGGTATACTCTTCCAATGTAAGCTGCTCGTTTATCCTCCTTAAGCTTTGAAATATCCTCATTATTTAGGAGGATTTCACCGCCATCGTTTAAAATACTTCCTCCGATCATATTTAGAAGGGTAGATTTTCCACATCCGTTTGACCCAATAATAGCTGTACACTTGTGTTCTTCGAAGGTCAAATTAAATCCATTAAATAAGTCTACCTGGTTTTCAGTTCCCTTGTTAAAACTCTTTGAGAGGTTCTTTATTTTTAACAAGAGCTTCACCCCCTTCCTTTTTCTTTCTGAAACCCAATAAGTCCACGGCTAAATTGTTATATGCTATAAATACTATTACGATAATTGCACTGATGGCCTTTAAATCCGATGGTGCTAATCCCAAGTCTATGGCGATTCCTCCCATAATCTTGTAGATAACAGCTCCAAATATGGCCCTTGAAGTATTCTTTATCAAGTTGGAATTTCTTCTAAAGGTATCTCCGATGATGATAGAGGCCAAGGCCACAACACTTATACCGGACCCCATAGTGATTTCAGCAAATCCCTGATATTGTGCCATTAAAGCCCCACTAAGAGCTACTAGACCATTGGCTAACATAAAGCCCATAACCTTAAGCTTATTGGAACTGGCTCCTAAGGATTTAACCAAGGTTTCGTTAT
This sequence comes from uncultured Tissierella sp., assembly GCA_964540195.1. Taxonomy (GTDB): domain Bacteria; phylum Bacillota; class Clostridia; order Tissierellales; family Tissierellaceae; genus Tissierella_B. Next base: position 1,345 of record CAZIMA010000078.1, on the reverse strand, counting down.
CTCCTGTAGCTAGTAGAAGGTAACCTAGTTCGGTTTTTAAGAAGTAATCCATTAAAAGCTTGATGGCAATTACTACTAGGGTAAGGACTATTAAACTTGTTCCCAAACTGAAAACTGAATCATAGGAAAAAAGCGGAACATTTGACTTTCCATTTACCCTAAGGTTGACGGAGTAAAGAGTGGTCATAGTAAGAATCCCCGCCAAGATAGGCTGAATCTTAAGTTTAATGAAAAGGGTGGAAGTCATAAGTCCAGCAAGAGTACCAAAACAGAAAGCCAGTAGGGTACTTAAAATAGGATTAAGTCCCATGGTAATAAATTTAGCAAAGATAAATGCTCCTAAGGGGAAGGTCCCCTCAGCAGATAAATCCGGTACGTTTAAAATCCTGAAAGTTATGAATACTCCCATTGCCAAAATTGCAAATATTAAACCTTGTTCTAAGGATGTTACAAATAAATCCATTTCTTTACCTCCATATTTTTAAGCCTACTTACCAACCATCTTTGCGTCCTTGAATAGTGGATGGTTTGGGTCAAGTCCTAATGTTTCAAGTGTATTTTCGTTTACTATGGTATCTACTTTTTCTGCCATTCCAACTGGTATGGTTGAAACATCTTTACCATCTACTAAGATTTCCTTAGCCATCTTAGCTGTTTGTTTTCCTAATTCATAGTAGGATAATCCATTGGTAATAAGGATGCCCCCACCTACTTGTGATTCTTCAGCTCCTACAGATATCATATTATTTTCTAGAAGTTTTTTATTAACAAGTTCCACAGAAGATGCTACCATGTTATCACTAATTGCATAAATTGCATCTACTTTTCCAAGAAGTGAATCCAAGGCCTGTGGGATTTCATTGATACTACTTACGCCCATGGTTTCAACTTGTAATCCTTCTTCCGGAGCATATTTTTTAACGTCTGCGATTTGAATCTCTGAATTTGCTTCGCTAGTATTGTATAGGATTCCAATGGTTTCAATACTTGGGTCTAATTCCTTGAACATCTTAAGTTGCCCTTGAACATCGGCCATATCAGAAGTTCCTGTTATATTGCCACCAACATTTTCCCAATCTCCTACTATTTCGGACTGAACAGGATCAGTAACAGCACTGAATAGTATTGGAATATCTGTTGTAGCTTGCTTTGCACTCTGTGCTGCAGGTGTAGCTATTGCATATATTAAATCTACTCCATCCTTAACGAACTTTTGTGAAATTGCTACTGTATTTGGAATATCTCCTTGGGAATTTTGGTAAAGTATTTCAGCTTCAACACCTAATTCCTTTAATCCATCTTCAAATCCACGTCTTGCATCATCAAGGGCAGGGTGCTCAGCTAA
>CAZIMA010000077.1:0-8431 GCA_964540195.1 uncultured Tissierella sp. | reverse complement strand
AGAGTAGGAAGTCGCCAGGCTACATAGAAAGGCTCTATTACGTTGGAATCGTAGTGGGGCTTTTTTTAATTTGTAGATAATATTTAAACGGAGGCGGGGAATTATGGATTATTCTCAAAAAAGCTTAATACTACATGAGGAAAACAAGGGAAAAATAGAAATTAAGTCTAAGATAAAAATAGAAACAAAGGATGATTTATCAACCGCTTATACTCCTGGAGTGGCACAGCCCTGTATAGAGATTAGCAAAAACAAAGAGGATGCCTATAAATATACTTCAAAAGGCAATTTAGTTGCCGTAGTTACTGACGGTTCAGCTGTTCTGGGATTAGGCAATATAGGTGGTATAGCTGGAATGCCAGTAATGGAAGGCAAGTCAATTTTGTTTAAGGAGTTCGGAAATGTAGACGCCTTTCCTATTATTTTAAATACTCAGAATACTGAGGAAATTATAAATACTATAGTTAACATATCCCCTACTTTTGGCGGAATAAATCTAGAGGATATTTCTGCTCCAAGATGTATTGAAATAGAAAGAAGACTAAAGGAATTAATTGATATTCCTGTGTTTCATGATGATCAACATGGTACGGCTATTGTTGTAATAGCAGCATTAATTAATGCATTAAAATTAGTTGATAAAAAAGCTGAAGATATAAAAGTAGTTATTAATGGTAGCGGTGCAGCAGGTGGAGCTATCTTAAAGATGTTAAGAGAAATTAATATAGATAATATACTTATTTGTGATAGTAAGGGTATAATATATCGCCACAATCCCGAGAATAATTGGTTTAAGGATGAACTTGCTGAAATGACGAATAAGGATAATATTCAAGGTTCATTATCTGATGCCTTAGTTAAGGCTGATGTCTTTATTGGTGTATCATCTGGTAACTTGTTAAATAATCATATGATTAAATCTATGAATAAGGATTCTATAATCTTTGCTATGGCTAACCCAATACCTGAGATATTCCCTGATGAAGCTAAAGAAGCAGGTGCTAAGATTGTGGGAACTGGTAGGTCGGACTATCCTAATCAGATTAATAATTTACTTGCTTTTCCTGGTGTCTTTAGGGGAGCCTTAGATGCGAGGGCAAGTGATATAAATGAAAGTATGAAAATAGCTGCTGCTTATGCAATTGCTAATTTAATAGATGAAGAAGAGTTGAATGAGGAATATATTATTCCTAATGCTTTAAATAAAGATATTCCAAATGCTGTAGCTAAGGCAGTATTTGAGGCTGCCCATAAATCAGGGGTAGCTAGGATTTAGTGGAGGGGCTTAGGTGAGGAATACCTTATAACGAGGTGAATATGTCCCCCGCTTCTGCAAGCGGCCGGGTTCCTTAGATAGATGGGAGCAAATCATGGATAAAACAAGAGATTTATTTAGATTTAAGAATAAATATATAGAAAAGACTTTTCTTATTATTGTTATACTATTATTGAGCTTTTTGATAATGTCCTTGACTTTTGTATTTTCTAGTGCTGTATGGAATATGGACTTTTTTACTAGCTATTTCCAAAGTGAATTATTGATGTTGATGAACTTTATACCAATATTTATTTTCATGATGATCTTATATTTGATATCCAATAGATTATGGTTGAGTTTTTTATTTACTTCTTTTTTATTTATTGCCATGTCTATAGTAAACAAATTCAAGCTTTATTTTAGAGATGAGCCATTTTGGTTTATAGATATAAAGCTTATAAGGGAATCCATGGATATGAAACAAAAATATAGCATCAATCTTTCCAGGAATATGGTGATTATGTTTATTGGATTGATTTTAATAACTATAATACTTAAGTTGTTTATGGATTACCGCCAAGAATCGAAAAAAAGCAGAATAATTGTCTTAGTTGGAACCTTAATTACGACTTATATAATTTTTAGTGGTCCCTATTTTAATTCCAAAGTTTATGCAGACTTGGGAGATAAATCCCTTATTAATATATGGTCACAGTCCCAACAATATCAGTCAAAAGGATTTGTTTATCCCTTTATATACAGTATGACTCAAGTTCTAGATAGGGAGATAGAAAATTACGATGAAGATAAGGCAATAGAAGATTTGGCTAAATATGATTATAAGGACATAGAAGAAGAGAAAAAGGTCAATGTAATCACAATAATGCTCGAAGCCTATAGCGATTTTTCAGAATTTGAGTCTGTAGAATTTAAGAAGGACCCTTATGAGTATTTTCATCGACTTCAAAGTGAATCCATAGAGGGAAATTTAGTTACAAATATTTTTGGTGGTGGCACTATAGATACTGAGAGGGCCTTTCTCACTGGATATTACCATCTGCCTTCCTTTTTTAAAGATACTAATTCCTTTGTGTGGTACTTTAAAGAGCAGGGTTATGTAACTGAAGCCATGCATCCTATTTATGGATGGTTTTATAATAGAAGAAATGTTAATCCATATTTGGGATTTGATTCATATGATTACTACGAAAATAAGTATTCTAAGGTAAGTGAGGAATATCTTCAGGATATAGATTTCTTTAATTATATTATAGAGGGCTATAAAACTAATAAGGGGAAGAGTCCCTATTTTAATTTTTCTGTGACCTACCAAAACCATGGTCCTTATGATGAGAATTATTATGAAGAAAATCAGTTTATAACTAGAGAAAAAAATTATGATGATATAGCATTTAATATGTTTAACAACTATTTGGCTGGTATAAATAGGACGGATGAAGCAATAGAAAGTCTTATAGAATTTTTTAGAACAGAGGATGAACCAGTGGTAGTTTTATTCTTCGGAGACCATAAACCTTGGCTAGGAAATAATGATATAGGTTATAAGATGATGGATATAGGTATAGATTTTTCAACTAAAGAAGGTTTCTTAAACTATTATAAGACACCATTTCTTATATGGGGAAATGATGCTGCAAAGTCAACACTTGAGAAAGACCTAGTGGGAGAGGTAGATGATATTAGCCCTAATTTCCTAATGGCAGAGTTATTTAAGGCTATTGGATGGGAAGGAAATGAATATATGCAATATACTCAAGAACTTAAAAATTATTATGATGTAAATCATCTAGTATATTTTAAGGAAAATGGAGAGTATACTTCAGAACTTTCAGCAGAAAATAAGACAAGATATGAAGAATTTATGAATGTAGAATATTATTATAGTCATAACTTTAGGAAAAAGACAGAATAGCTGTCTTTTTTTCTATTTTTGACTAAATTAAAGATTAGATATAAAATATAGCTAAGTAAATAAGCAGGCAAGGAGAAAATTATGGCAAATAAAATTATTGTAATAGGTGGCGGACCATCAGGTATGATGGCTTCAATTGTGGCAAGAAGACAGGGGTCTCATGTAATTCTATTAGAAAGGAATAATAGGGTTGGTAAAAAGCTTCTTACCACAGGTAATGGGAGGTGTAATTACACCAATTTAAATTTAAGCATAAATAACTATCATGGTAATGACCCAAGTTTTGTAGAGAAGGCATTATCTGAATTCAATTTAGATAAGACCTTGGAATTTTTTGAGTCTTTAGGTATTACACCTGCAAATGAAGACAATGGTAAGGTATATCCCCTATCATTTCAAGCATCCAGTATGTTGGATGTATTGAGGTATGAAATGGACTTTCAAGGGGTTGAACTTATAACAGAGGCTTTTGTATCGGACCTTATAAAGAAAAAAAGATTTCTTATAAAGCTAAAGGATGGTAGAAGCTTTGAAGCTGATAAGGTAATATTGGCTACAGGTGGTATGGCTATGCCCGTAAGTGGATCAGATGGTACTGGCTACTCATTTTCTAAATCATTTGGACATAGTGTTAGGGATTTATTCCCAGGCTTAGTTCAGTTAAAGTTAGAAGGTAGTATATTTAAACAGATAGATGGCGTGAAATTTATTGGTAATGCGGGAATTTACTCCAAAGGACGATTAATAGTAGAGGATAGTGGTGATATTCTTTTTACAGACTATGGTATATCAGGACCTCCAATCCTACAAGTAAGCAGAAAGGCTATTGAGCTTATGAATAAGGGTAATGAAGTTGAGATAAGGGTCTCGATTATTAGTAGTAAAACTAAGGAGGAATTGGAGGATTATCTTACTAAGAGATTTAAGAACCTTTATATGAAAAATATGGAGGAGGCCCTTATAGGTATGGTAAATAAAAAGCTTATTTTACCTATATTAAAGGAGCTTTCCATCGATAAAAACATGAAAGCTTCGGATATAAGCCCCGGACAAATAGGAAGATTAGCAGGCCTATTGACCTCTTGGAGTTTTAAGATTATAGGAAACATGGGATGGGGTCAGGCACAAGTCACAGCAGGTGGAGTAAATACAGATGAAATAAACCATGATACCATGGAATCAAAACTGGTCAAGGGCTTATATATAGTTGGGGAACTTTTGGACATAGACGGGGATTGTGGGGGCTATAATCTTCAGTGGGCATGGTCATCGGCTTATTTAGCTGGCATAAATGCTTCTCTTTAAGTATTTCTATTTTTTGCTAGTTGTGATATTATCGAAGTGGATATAATGTTCATCCAAAGGTGAATTGTTATGGATAATAAATTTCATATTAGGAGATAAATATGTTTGGATTAAATAATAAGCTTAAGGAATTAGATGAAAATAATAGTTCTATTAAAGTTTCCTTAGTGGGTGCAGGCCTTATGGGAAAAGGGTTAGTAAGTCAAATGATGTTGGTAAAGGGAATGAAGCCTTCATTGGTAGTAAGCCATAAGATCCAAGATGCATTAGAGGCCTACCAACTTGCAGGTGTTTCAAGGGATGATATAATAGTTGCAAGAACTTTAGAAGATATTAATATGGCAATGGAGAAAAATAAATTTGTAGTATCGGATATTACCGAATATGCAACTAAAGCCAATTTAGTTGATGTAGTAGTGGATGCTACAGGGGTTCCCGATGCAGGAGCAAGGATAGCTTTTGATGCTATAACAAATAAGAAGCATATTATTATGTTAAATGTAGAGGCAGATGTAGTAGTAGGGCCGATTTTGCACAAGTTAGCCCAAAATGCAGGTGTTGTATATAGTGGTACTGCAGGAGATGAGCCGGGTAGTGTTAAGGAAATAGTGGATTTTGCAGAGGCTACTGGTTTTGAAGTCCTAGCAGTGGGTAAGGGTAAAAACAACCCTATTGATTACGATGCTAATCCTGAATCTGTTAAGGAACAAGCCGTGAAGTCCAAGCTTAAACCTTTAAGATTATCCTCCTTTATTGATGGTACCAATACTATGGTTGAGATGGCCGCAATGGCAAATGCAACGGGGTTTATACCGGATATTAGAGGTGGACATGGACCTACTACTGAAGTAAAGGAGTTGCCAAAGGTATATAGCCTAAAAGAAAATGGTGGCATACTGAACAAATATAAGATAGTAGATTATGCTCATGGTGTAGCACCCGGAGTATTTGTAATAGTTACATCTTCCCTTTCTCAGGTTCACCATGAAATGAAGTTCTTAAAGATGGGGGATGGACCTAACTATGTCTTATATAGACCCTACCATTTAACTAGTTTAGAAACACCAATTTCAATAGCAAAAGCCTTTTTTTATAATGAGCCTACAATAGCTCCAATATATAATAAACCAGTGGCAGAAGTAATTACTAGAGCTAAGATGGATTTGAGAAAAGGACAAAGTTTAGATGGTATTGGAGAATACACTGTTATAGGAAGTATAGAAAATTACCAGAAGGCTAAGGAAGAAAATTTACTACCAATTGGGCTTATAAATCATAAAGCCGTGGTAAATCGAGATGTTAAAAAGGGCGAATTTATAACTTATGATATGGTGGATTTAGATAAAACGACTATGATATATAAATTAAGACAACTACAAGATAGCCTTTAATTGATTTGCAATTGCCGTAGTTCGTAAGTTTTCCTTGACAGGTTGGTGTGGTGTAAGGTATATTAAGGGGTAGTATTGAAATGAATAGATGCAGTGATAAGGATAGTAGCATTGTGGAATTTTTTTAGAGAGATAATCATTTGGTGAAAGATTATTATAAGGAAGCCTTGTGAACATCACCTTTGAGCATAATACCTGAATTGATTAGGGTATTACGTGTAGACGTTAAACTTTTTAAGTGACAGGAGTAATCCTGTAATTTGGGTGGTACCGCGGAATTTTCGTCCCTAAGTCAATAGACTTAGGGACTTTGTATTTTTAATTGTGAATTGATAGATAAGGAGAGATTGATTTGAAAAGGTTTAAAGAATTATCCAATGAACCTGTGAAGAACCGTGAACATGGAATTTCTGAATATTGGAATGAAATCGACCTATTAAAAAGGTCTGTAGAGGTAAGGGATGCATCAAAGCCTTATGTTTTCTTCGAAGGACCTCCAACTGCCAACGGTAAACCAGGTATACATCATGTTATGGCTAGAACATTAAAGGACTTGACCTGTAGATATAAGACTATGAAAGGGTTTCAGGTAAAGAGAAAAGCAGGATGGGATACTCATGGTCTGCCGGTGGAAATAGAAGTAGAGAAGCAATTAAATCTTAAGAATAAAAAGGATATTGAAGAATATGGAGTTCAAGCATTTAATGAAAAGTGTAGAGAATCCGTATTTAAGTATGAGAAACAATGGAGAGAGATGACGGAGAGAATGGCTTATCTAATTGATTTAGATAATCCATATATCACTCTTGATAACGACTATATAGAATCGGTTTGGTGGATATTAAATAAGTTCTATAAGGAAGGTTATATCTATGAAGGTCATAAGATACTTCCATATTGCTCACGTTGTGGTACCGGTCTTGCCTCTCATGAGGTAGCCCAAGGCTATGAGGAGATTAAGACTGAAACAGTTATTGCCAAGTTCAAGCTTGTAGACAAGGATGAATACTTCCTAGCATGGACTACAACTCCTTGGACCTTGCCTTCTAATGTTTGTTTAACTGTGAATCCTAATGAGATATATGTAAAAGTAAGACAGAATGATGAGGTATATTATCTTTCGAGGACTTTAGCTCCTAAAGTATTAGGGGATGAATATGAAGTAATTGAGGAGATGACGGGAAAGGCTTTAGAGCATATAAGATATGAGCAGCTAATACCTTTTATAAACATCAGTGATAAGGCCTTTTATGTAACAGTAGCTGATTATGTTACTACAGAGGATGGGACCGGAATAGTTCATACAGCACCTGCTTTTGGTGAGGATGACTACAATACAGGAAGAAGATACGATTTACCGGTAGTTAATCCTGTTTCAGAGGAAGGAAAGTTTACTGAGACTCCTTGGGCTGATAAATTCGTTATGGATGCAGATCCTGAAATCATAAGATGGTTAAAGGAAAATGGAAAGCTTTATAAGAAGTTTAAGATGGACCACAACTATCCACACTGTTGGAGATGTCATACACCGCTTTTATATTATGCTAAGCCATCTTGGTATATAGAAATGACTAAGATGAAAGATAAGCTAGTGGAAAATAACAAGGGTGTAAATTGGTTCCCGGATTATGTAGGGGAGAAGAGATTTGGAAATTGGTTAGAGAACATCAATGACTGGGCTATATCCAGAAGTAGATATTGGGGTACTCCACTTCCGATATGGAGATGTAATGATTGTAATCATACAGACAGTGTTGGTTCAAGAGCTGAACTGGCAGAAAGAGCAATTGAGAATATCGATGAGAGTATTGAGCTTCACAGACCATTTGTAGATGATGTTCATCTTAAATGTGATAAATGTGGGGGAAGGATGACTAGGGAAAGTGATGTAATAGATGTTTGGTTTGACAGTGGAGCTATGCCTTTTGCACAATGGCACTACCCATTTGAGCATAAGGATGACTTCGATAAATTATTCCCGGCAGACTTTATAAATGAAGGAATCGACCAAACAAGAGGATGGTTCTACTCCCTAATAGCTATATCTACTTTCGTTACAGGCAAAGCTCCATACAAGAATGTACTGGTAAACGACCTTATTCTTGATAAAGATGGGAAGAAGATGTCTAAGACCAGGGGAAATACAGTTGACCCATTTGAGCTATTCGATAAGTATGGGGCAGATGTTTTAAGATGGTACCTTATAAGTGTATCCCCACCTTGGACTCCAACCAAGTTCGATGAAGATGGCTTAAGAGAAGTGGAATCCAAGTTCTTTAGATCTTTAAGAAACGTATATAACTTCTTCTCCTTATATGCTAATACTGATGAGGTGGACCCAAGGGAATTTAACATCGATTATGAGGATAGACCTGAAATAGACAAGTGGATACTGTCCAAGTACAATAGCTTGATTGAAAATGCAACTGCTGATATGGATATATTTGAACTTACAAGGGTTGTAAGAGGAATTCAGGATTTTGTAATAGAGGATTTATCCAACTGGTATATTAGAAGATGTAGAAGAAGATTCTGGTCAACTGA
>CAZIMA010000076.1:0-8431 GCA_964540195.1 uncultured Tissierella sp. | reverse complement strand
TATGGATGTCTAGGATGTGGAACATGTTTTGATGTATGCCAATTCGATGCCATAAGAATGATAAACGGAATTGCAGTTATAGATAGGGAAAAATGTACTGCATGTAAGAAGTGTGTGGAAGTATGTCCAAAGAAAATCATCGAAATGGTGCCTTATGAAAATGAAGCAATAGTTATGTGTAAGAGTGAAGATGGTGGTAAAGTAGTGAGAGGAAATTGTTCTATAGGATGCATAGGATGTAAGATATGCGTTAAGAACTGCCCTTCAGATGCATTTACATTTGAAAATAATCTTGCTAAAATAGTTTATGAAAAATGTACAAATTGTCAGGTATGTGTAGAAAAATGTCCTACAAAATGTATAGTAAACCCTTTAAAATCATCAGAGGAAAATACAATAGCAAGCTAAGAATCCATAACCAAAGGGAACCGTCCCCTTTGGTTATTTTTGCTTTAAAATTGGTAAATTTAGAGTATGTCAATTCTAACTTGTAAATAGAATATAATAATGATAAACTATTATGAGTAGTATTTATTCAATAAAAAAGGATGATAATCTTGACAAAAGGCGACAAATTATTGATAATTTTAGTCATAGTACTTAGCTTTTCTGCTATGGGATACATAAGACTTCAAGCCTTTTCAAAGAATGAAAAATATATAAGCATCCAGGTATCAGGAGATGAGGTAAAGAGAATTATTCTGGATTCAAAACTCCTAGGAGAAAAAATTCCTATAGAGTCACAATATGGATACAATCTTATAGAATTAGGAGAAGATAAAGTTAGGGTCATAGAAGCTGATTGTCCGGATAAAATAGATGTAAAACAAGGATGGATATCTGGAATTGGTGAAACCATAGTATGCCTTCCTAATAGAATGGTTATTGAAATAAAAGGAATCGAAAAGGATACTGAGATTGATATAATCAATCGATAGAAAGGACTCATTATGAGAAGACTAAATAAGATGATATTTATATCACTATTAGTATCTATAGGATTGGCCCTCAGCGTACTGGAAGCATCTATTCCTCTACCAATAGCCATGCCGGGAGCTAAGCTTGGCTTATCCAATATGGTGGTTCTCATAACTATAATAGTTTTTGGATTTAAGAGCGGATTGAAGGTAGCAATGCTAAAGAGCACTGTTTTAATGCTTATTACGGGAAGCATTTCCGGTTTTATCTATAGTCTATCAGGGTCAGTTCTAAGTTGTATAATGATGTATTTATCCTACAGATACCTTTCTAAAGTATTTAGCCTTATAGGTGTAAGCATTATTGGAGCTCTTTCTCACAATTTTGCACAGGTTTCCGTTGCTAGCTTAATCATGAGCAATATGAGGATATATACATATTTGCCCTTCTTAATGATATTAAGCCTTTTCACAGGATATTTCGTAGGACTCTCATCTGGATATATAATTAAACACCTAAAAAGAAATTTTAGAGCTCTGTTTGTGAGGTAGATTATGAAGATTATATTGGCATCGGGATCACCTAGAAGAAAAGAGATGTTGGAAAGATTTAACCTTGAACCGGTTATAATAAAGACCAATATAGATGAAAAGATTTTTAAAGACCAAGAGCCCATTCAAATAGCTATGTCATTGGCTTTTGAAAAAGCTTATGAAGTTAGCAATAGCTTTATGGATGATTTAGTCATAGGTGCAGATACTATAGTAGTAAATGATGGACTTATACTAGGCAAGCCTAAGGATGAAGAAGATGCCTTTAATATGCTTCGGTCTTTAAGTTCCAAGACCCATGAAGTAATAACGGGCATTAGCTTAATAGATAAGTCTAGGGACCTTAAATTTGTAGATTATGAATGTACTCAAGTAAAGTTCAAATACCTTTCTGATAGGCTTATAAAGACCTATTTAAATACAGGAGAGTATAAGGATAAGGCGGGAAGTTATGGGATACAAGGAAAGGGAGCTGTCCTTGTTGAAAAAATAAATGGTTGTTATTCCAATGTAGTTGGATTACCGTTATCAAAATTAGATTATCTACTAAGTAGGTATTTCAACTTAAATATTCTATGATAAGGGTGGATGGGATGAAAAACAAGCTTAACCTTACTATTAAGGACTTACCATTGAGTGAAAGACCAAGAGAAAAGCTGTACAATCAAGGTGTAGAAGCACTTTCGAATCCAGAATTATTAGCAATACTTATAAGAACCGGTAACAAAGAGGATTCTGCAATCGATTTGGCTAGAAGGATATTAAGCTTAGACGAAAGAGGTATAGCCTATCTTACAGATATTACTTTAGATGAATTGACTCAAATAAAAGGGATAGGGCAGAGCAAGGCATGTCAAATATTAGCTGCCATTGAGTTTGGAAAGCGTATAAATAGGCGAGGTGCTTTGGATAAGATAAGAGTTAATTCACCCCAAGTATTGGCTGATTTATTGATTCAAGATATGAGATATTTAAATAAAGAGCACTTTAAAATTGCTATTTTGGATACTAAAAATCAGATATTAAAAATTGAAGACATATCGGTTGGCACATTAAATGCATCCATAGTTCATCCGAGAGATGTGTTTAAAATTGCAATCAAGTCCAATGCCAACTCTATAATATTGATACATAATCACCCTAGTGGTGATACAACTCCAAGCAATGAAGACATAAATATTACCAATAGACTAGCTGAATGTGGCAGTTTAATGGGAATTAAAGTACTAGATCACATCATAATTGGAGATAATGATTTTTTAAGCTTTAAAGAAAAAAATTTATTGTAAGGATTGGAAGGAGAAGAGAATGGGTTTATTTAGTAGTTTTATTAAGGACATGGGTATCGATTTAGGTACAGCAAATACATTGGTTTTTATAAGAGGAAAGGGGATTGTAATTAGGGAACCTTCCGTTGTAGCCATTCAAACAAATACAAAGGAAGTTTTAGCTGTTGGTGAAGATGCCAAGAAGATGATAGGTAGAACACCTGGAAATATAGTAGCTATAAGACCACTTAAAGATGGGGTAATAGCTGATTTTGACGTTACACAAAATATGCTTAAATATTTTATAAAAAAAGCTACTCAGACCAAGTCCCTATTCCAACCAAGAGTAGTGATTTGTGTTCCCAGTGGTGTCACTGAGGTGGAAAAGAGAGCAGTAGAAGAGGCAGCAATTCATGCAGGGGCAAGGGAAGCTTACTTAATCGAAGAACCTATGGCAGCTGCAATAGGAGCTGGGCTTCCGGTTCAAGAGCCTACGGGTAGCATGGTAGTAGACATAGGTGGAGGTACTACTGAGGTAGCAATAATATCCCTTGGTGGTATAGTTACGTCTAAATCCATCCGAGTAGGTGGAGATGAACTGGATGACTCCATAGTAACCTATATTAAAAGGGAATACAGCCTAATGATTGGTGAAAGAACTGCTGAGGAAATAAAGATAAACATCGGTTCAGCCGATGATATAGAAACAGAAGAGAAGTTTATGGATATTAGGGGAAGGGACTTAATTAGTGGCTTGCCTAAGACACTACAAATAAGTTCAAAGGAGATTTATGAGGCTTTAAAAGAGCCCGTAACAAATATACTGGATGCGATTAAGACGACTTTGGAAAAGACTCCACCGGAGTTGGCATCTGATGTAATGGAGCTTGGAATCATGCTTACAGGCGGAGGAGCTTTATTGGAAGGCCTAGATAGACTAATAGCTAGAGAAACCGGCATGCCTGTTCATATTGCTGAGGACCCATTGGACTGTGTAGCAATAGGGACCGGTAAGGCATTGGATAGCATCGAGGTCTTAAAGAAAACCGTAAACAATTATAAAAGAATAGGCTAGGGGATGCTATGTATTTTTTTAAAAAATATAGGGATAGAATGATAGTAACATTAGTTACTGTCATTTTACTTATTATTATAGGAAATACAAGTGTAGAAAGAGAATCTATATCAAATCTGGAAAATATGGTGGGTAATGTCCTAACTCCCATTTCCAATGTAACCTATAGTATTGGAAATAGCATTTCAACCTTTTTTGGATCTATCTTTGACTTTGTAAATGTAAAGGAAGAAAACGATCAGTTAAAGGAAAGGATTTTAGCCCTGGAAAGTGAAAAAAGGGACTTGGAAAATATTATTGGCAAAACCGATTATTTAAGGAATGAAGCCAAGCTCCTAGAATCTACTAATCATAAAATTATTTCTGGAGAAATCGTAAGCAAGGAACCGGGCAACTGGTATGATAGGTTCGTCATAAACAAGGGCTCTAAAGATGGCGTTGTAAAAGGAGCAACTGTAGTGCAAGGTGTTGAAATAGAACAAAATGTATTTCAAGAGGGAGTTGTAGGTAGGGTAGTAGATGTAGGCTCTAATTGGTCTAAGGTGATTACCATTATAGATGAGTTAAACAGCATATCATTTAAGGTAATCAGGACTCAGGATGGTGGAATATTATCCGGGGATATAGATGGCAGTGTAAATGGATATTTTTTCGATAAGAATGCAGATGTTATCGTAGGAGACAAGCTTTATACATCAGGTCTTGGAGGCTCATACCTCAAGGACATATATATCGGAGAAGTAAGCCATGTTTATAGTGATGAAAATGAGTTGACAAAAACTATTACCATCAGTCCTGCAATTAACTTCAAAAAAATATATAAAGTATTCGTTATTCAAGAATGATTGAGGAAATATAATGACTCTACCTTTGATGTTAATAACCATTATGGTAAATATAATTTTACAAAGTACCATCCTACCCTATTTTGAGATTCTGGGTAAAGTACCCAATACAGGATTAATAATAGTAGTTATTATAGCCCTTGCAAAAGGCAAGTATTATGGAGGGCTATTAGGCATGCTCATAGGTTTTTTGCAAGACATATTGTTTTCAACAACCATAGGAGTCAATGCCATCATTTACTTTTTTGCGGGATTTATAATAGGTTATGTAGAGGACACCTTTGCTAAGGATAGCCTTATAAATGTAATAATATTCACTGTCCTAGGGACGATTTATTATAATATGTTTTATCCGCTCCAAATGTATTTTTTAAATAGACATATAAGATTTATAGAAGCAGTACAAAGCGTTTTTTCCTTTGAAGTAATATATAATTGTATTGTGGCTATTATCTTATATAAATTATTTCACAAGATAATATCTGAGCCGAAGATTAGATTTAACAAGAGATAGAGGGATGTTTATGAAGCTGGTTGAAAAAGTCATTAATAGATACAATATTATTGCATTAATACTTGCACTACTTATGCTGGTATTATCCTTTAGATTGGCCATATTAACCATTGCTCAGGGAGATTATTATAGGGAGGTTTCCGATAATAAAAGGGTGAAAGAAGTCTATACAACCGCACCTAGGGGAGAGATAAGGGATCGGTATGGTAGACTACTTGCAGGAAATATCCCTAGCTTTACAGTTCAAATTTTGAAAGATGAGCTAAATACCATGGATACTAAGGCTAAGAATGATGGTATTCTAAAGCTTGTTAGGCTATTGGAAGAAGATGGTGTAAGCTATGTGGATGAATATCCATTGGATTTAAACGTATTTAAGTACAACAGCGAGGAAGCCTACATTACATATGAGCAGACTCCGGTAAACAGGGTAGTTGATATAATTATTGAGAACAATCTTCTACCACAAATACTAAAGCTATTCTACATTCACGATGAATACCCGGAACACTTCCAATTCATAGCAGTTAATAGGGCTTTAAATGCTTTAAGAAATAAGAGTATAAATTTGCCAATTGATGTAGAACTAATAGATGGGAATTTAGAAGTGAAATTTAATGAGTCACAGAATATATCGGATTGGAAGTTAGCTTATGGTATTCCTGAAAATTATTCACCTCTTGACTCTATAATAAAGTTAATTAATAATGATAAAACTGTAATTAGAAAGATTATAGACCACCCCATATCCAGGAAGATGGTATATAATGTCCTTGCCCAAAGAGGATTGCATGAAAAGATTATCTTAGAAGATTTTTCAATTAGCTATATAGATGATTACCTAAGCCAAAAGCGTACTTTAATGAGAAGCTACCCGGAAGTCACTATGAAAACAAGCGCAAAAGAGGATTTTGTTAATATTTTTATCAAGAGCTCCTTATCAAATTTTCTAGATCAAGCATATGTAGTTGAAGAAAACACAGTAATCCCGGGTAAAGTCTTAATAGAACAATTAAAAGATAAGGGTCAAGTAGTAAATATAAGCGTAGAAATCGTTGAAGATAGCAACAGTGTAATCTATAGCTATACAGGGGACAGTGACATAGGGGAAAGAAGTCCTAAGGATATATTAATAGAGCAGGGCAAAAAAGCAGGTGCATTGACTGACTTCTTAACTTCTGAATCAATAAGATCCATAGCCCAGTCTCAGCTTTTAAAAGATGGACTTAACCCTAGGATATCCATAGCCGGAGATTTTGAGTATGTAGCCTTGAATAATTTAAACAATTGGTATAGTCAAAGCGGGGTAGATGAAGATCTAGAAATCAATCAAGCTTTTGAAGCCATTAGAAAAAGGTATGATATTGATCCAGATATAAGTAAGTACGAAGTAAGATCTATGTTGATTATATATAATCAACTAAGTAAGCAAGGTCATCTTGCTTATCAACCATTTAACATAGCCTACGGCATAAAGGAATCTACCGTAGCTAGGATAGAAGAAGGATTGGTTGAGATGCCGGGGGTTAATATATCCATAGAGCCTGTGAGATATTATCCTGAAGGAACTACTGCTGCACATATATTGGGACACCTTGGTAAGATTAGTCAGGCTAATGAAATAGAAAAGTATATTAAGCAGAACAAATACTCCCCAAGTGCAATAATAGGAAAGACCGGAATAGAGGAAAGCTATGAGGATGTATTGGCAGGCAAGAGTGGGGTTAAAAGAGTTGAGGTAGACGTAGTTGGAAATACTACAAATGTCATTGATGAAGTTAAGCCAATACCTGGCAATAATGTTTACCTATCCATGGATTTAAAGACTCAACAAGTGGCTGAGGAAGCATTAAAGCAAACATTGGAAAAGATTCAAGTGGCAGGAACTTACGAAAGCCAATGGGGGAATTATAAATATGGAACTAATAGAAGTAAGGGTAAGCCCTATGAAAATGCCACATCTGGCTCTATAGTAGCAATCGACGTTAAGAGTGGGCAACTTATAGCTATGGCAAATTATCCTTCCTATGACCCTAACCTATTTTCTACAGGAATATCGGATACGGACTGGGAGAGCCTATTTCCAGAGGATGAAAACAATCCATTAGCCCCAAGACCTCTTTATAATATTGCAACACAAACGGCAGTTCAGCCGGGTTCAACCTTTAAAATGGTAACGGCATTGGCGGCTTTAGAGAAGGGATTGAGCCCGGAGTATAGAATCAGGGACATGGGTTATGTACAAGTTGGTAATAAAAGATTTAATTGTTTAATCTTTACTAATACCGGAGGAACACATGGTTATGAAAATGTATATGAAGCACTAAGGGATTCATGTAACTTTTATTTCTATACCCTAGCTATTGGATATAGCGAAAGAGGAAATCAAAATCTAGGACTAAGGGTGGAAATTGAGGATATCGTGGACTTGTCTAAGAAACTTGGTTTAAATGACAAGACTGGAATAGAAATCAATATACCGGCTGAAGTATCAGGTGGTGTGCCAGACCCACAGAGAAAGATTATCAGTACTAAGTATTCCTTAAAATTGTATCTAAATAGAAATATAAAGAGCTATATAAAAGAAGGGGTATCCCTTGAAGACCAGGAGATTGAAGAGATAATTGAAGAGATAATCAGTTGGATTGAATATGAAGACTTGCTAACCAGAAATGAAGTAATTAGAAGACTTGATAAATTAAATATCGATCCTGAAAAAAGACTTCCCGGTGAAAGAGATGGTATTGCAGATAAGATAAAATATACCTATTTGAATCAGGCTAGCTGGAATATTACGGACACTCTAAATGTAACCATAGGACAAGGGGATAGCTCTTATACTCCTATTCAAATGGCCAACTTTATAGCAACATTATTAAATGGAGGATATAAACATAAACTATCCCTTATTGAAAGTGTAAAGAATTACGATAATACTATTACGAGTTTTGAACACAAACCTAATCCTGAAAGGATCTTATTAAATGATTATGAAAATATTGACCATGTTAAGAAGGGAATGGAAATGGTATCAACAGACGGTACTTCAAGAAGAATTTTCGAAAACTTTCCAATAGCCGTTGCATCAAAGACGGGTACAGCGGAGAGAAGTGGAGTCAATCCGTCTACAGGGGAGAAATTCGATGAATTCGCATGGTTCGTAGCCTATGCCCCAATCGATGACCCAGAAATTGCCGTGGCAGGAGTAATTATCCAAGGTGGTAGTGGTGGATATGCAGGTCCAATGGTAAGAGACGTTA
>CAZIMA010000075.1:0-8486 GCA_964540195.1 uncultured Tissierella sp. | reverse complement strand
ATGATAATATTAGAGATTGTGTATATCTGGTTGAACTAAGTTCATATTTATTGTAAAATAGTTAGGATAGAATTAATGATTGGAGGCGACTTAAATGGCAGCCAAAATAACAACTGATTTAGGAATAATCACAATAGAAGATAATGTTATAGCAAATATTGCTGGTATATCTGCTATGGAGAGTTATGGAATAGTTGGAATGGCATCAAAAAACGCTACGGATGGATTAATTGAATTGCTAAAATTTGATTATCTTTCCAAGGGAATAAAGGTATCAACTAAGGATGATATGTTAGTTATAGATTTACATGTTATATTGGAATACGGTGTAAGGATATCAGTAGTAGCCGAGAATATAATCGATAGAGTAAAATTTAGCGTAGAGAAACATACAGGACTTAAAGTTGGAAAAATAAATATTAACGTTCAGGGAATAAGAGTAGAAAAGTAATTTGAGGAGGTACTATATTTGATATCGAATATTATAGATGGAGTAATGCTCAAGCAAGGTTTAAATAGCGCTGTAGCACTCCTTGAGCTTAACAAGGAGGAGGTAAACTCCTTAAATGTATTCCCCGTTCCGGATGGAGATACAGGTACAAATATGCTGCTAACTGTAAAGAGTGCACTTAAACAAGGTTTGGCAGTTGAAGAAAACGATGCATCAAAAGTTGCCTTGGGAGCTAGTCATGGATCCTTAATGGGGGCAAGAGGAAATTCAGGGGTTATACTTTCTCAGCTCTTTAGGGGCTTTGCAACAGGCCTTAAAGGCAGTGACACTATAGATGTCAAGATATTAGCTGAGGCATTAAAACAAGCGTCTGAAACAGCTTACAAGGCTGTTATGAAGCCAACAGAAGGAACTATTTTAACAGTAGCTAGGGAATGTGGAGAATATGCTATGTCCATTTATAAGAAGGAGACAGATGTTGCTGAATTTCTTAAAAAGGTCATAGAACATGGAAATAAAGCATTAGACAAGACACCTGAAATGCTACCGGTGCTTAAGCAGGCTGGTGTAGTAGATGCAGGTGGAAAAGGTCTTATGTACCTATATACAGGCTTCTACAACGCCTTGATCGGTGCAGATGACTATACAAGGACTATCTTTGATGAAGAAATTACTAAAGAACATGCTAAGCCTAGAGAACATATAGAAACAGACGATATAAAATTTGGATATTGTACTGAATTTATGATAAATACTAATCATGACGATATTCAAAGTTTGAGAGATGACCTCTCTAAGCTGGGGGATTCTCTTTTAGTAGTTGGTGGAGAAGGAATAATAAAGGTGCATGTCCATACTAACAACCCGGGCCTTGCCCTAGAAAGAGCATTAAAACTAGGTAGTCTTAAGGATATTAAGATTGATAATATGCGATTCCAGCATGAGGAAGTACTTTTGAAGGACGAATTAAAGGAAGTATCCCAGGACAAGGAGTTAGTTCTAGATAAAGAATATTCATTTATATCGGTTTCTATCGGAGAGGGTATTGACGATGTGTTTAAAAACCTAAATGTAGATGAAATAGTGTCCGGTGGCCAGACTATGAATCCTAGTACTGAGGACTTTGTTAATGCTATCAATAGAACTAGAGGTAAAAATGTCATAATACTCCCAAATAATAGCAATATAATCCTTGCTGCCGAGCAGACTAAAAATATAAGTGATAGAAATATTACTGTCTTACCAACTAAGGATATTCCCCAAGGTATATCTGCTTTATTGGCATTTAACGAGGAATCGACTTTAGAGGAAAACATTGAAGCCATGACTGAAGGATTTAAAAGTATTGTAACAGGACAAGTTACCTATGCTGTGAGGGACACTGAATACAATAATACTAAAATATTTAAAGACGACATCATTGGACTGTCAGGTAAGGAAATTTTGTCTGCAGGTAAGGAAATAAATGCTGTTACCTTAGACCTTATAAATAAAATAAACAAGGATGATTCTTCAATTATTACGGTTCTATACGGAGAGGATATTGATAGTGAAACATCTGATGACCTTTTAAATAAATTAGAAGAAAAATACGATGATATGGATATAGAAGTGATTTTTGGTGGGCAGCCATTATATTATTATATTATTTCTATAGAATAACCCTACCTTTGGTAGGGTTTTATTTTAATAGGGGGATTTATGGGAAATTTAGAAATGAGCATACAGTATTTGACGGGTATTGGGCCAAAGAGGGCATATCGTCTTAGACGACTTAATATCGAAAGTGTAAAGGATTTGATCTATTTCATTCCAAGGGATTATGATGACAGGACAAGTTATAAGACTTTGATGGAATCAATAGAAGGAGAGAAAGTAAGCCTAAAGGTTGAAATAACAGGCCATGGCATGATCAGTAGGCCTAGAAAGAATCTTTCCATATTGAAGGTTCCCTTTAAAGATAGGAGTGGTTTTGGGAAAATGACCTTTTTCAATCAGGACTATCTTAAAAATCAATTTGTCCCAGGTCAGGTCTATGAAATCAATGGTAAATTCAATAAAATGGGTATGGAATATCAAATAATGAACCCTGTTTTTGAAAACCCCAGCCAGTCAAAAAAAGTAGGTAGGATTTTGCCTGTTTACCCTTTAACTGAAGGATTGAAGAATCAAGAGCTAACAAATATTGTAGGGAATACACTTAAAGAATATTTAAATTCTCTAGAGGAATTTTTGCCGGACTATATAATCAAAAAGTATAATTTTATGGATATAAGAAAAGCATTATTCACTGTCCACTTTCCTAAGAGTATGGAAGATATGATTAAAGCCAGGAATAGGCTTAGTTATGAGGAATTGTTAATTATCCAATTGGGATTGTTTGCAATAAAGAATAAGAATATGTCAACTAATGATGGGATTGTTTTTCCTAAAGATTATAAAGTTACCCAATTCATAGAAAGCCTACCTTTTAAGCTAACCAATGCCCAGAAAAAAGTATTAGATGAAATTATAATGGATATGGAGTCAAGTAAAAAGATGAACAGGTTGGTTCAAGGAGATGTTGGGTCTGGTAAGACCATAGTAGGGATTATAGCCATGTATAAGGCAGTAATCAGCGGATATCAAGCTGCTATGATGGCTCCTACTGAGATCTTAGCTAGTCAGCATTTTGAATCTATCTCAAAGGTGTTATCTGCTTTTGATATCAAGTGTGAACTCCTAACGGGAAGCTTGTCCAAAAAGAATAAGAATAGGGTATTAGAAGACCTAAAAGTTGGACAAATTGATATAATAATTGGAACCCATGCATTGATACAGGATGGAGTGGAATTTCAAAATTTAGGATTGATTATTACCGATGAGCAGCACAGATTTGGAGTTAAACAAAGAGGGGACTTGGGGCGAAAAGGTAATAATCCGGATACTATTGTTATGACTGCAACTCCAATTCCAAGAACCTTGGCTTTAATGTTATATGGAGATTTGGATATATCCATTATAGATGAGCTTCCTCCGGGAAGAAAGGAAATAGAAACCTATGCAGTAGGGAAGGATATGAAGGAAAGAATCTATAGTTTTATTGAAAAACAGGTTAGAGAGGGTAGGCAATGCTATATAGTATGTCCCCTAATCGAAGAATCAGAAAGTATGGATATAAATTCTGCCCAGGAGCTTTATGCTCAATTAAAGGATGAAGTATTTCCGGAATTTAGTGTTGGACTCCTGCATGGTAAAATGCCAGCTAAGGAAAAGGACAAAATAATGGAGGGATTTAAAGATAATAAGATTCAAATATTGATTTCTACAACTGTTATAGAAGTTGGAGTTAATGTTCCTAATGCCAATATAATGGTTATTTTCAATGCTGAGCGTTTTGGGTTAGCTCAACTACATCAATTGAGAGGTAGAGTGGGCAGAGGAGGGTATCAATCCTATTGTATATTGATTAATGAGAGTAGCAATCCAATTTCAAGGGAAAGAATGAGAATCCTCCAATCTTCCAGCGATGGTTTTGTTATATCTGAAAAGGATTTAGAATTAAGGGGACCAGGGGAATTCTTTGGTACAAGACAACATGGATTGCCGGAATTAAAAGTTGCTAATTTAATCAGAGATATGAAAATCCTAAAGTTGGCACAAGTGGATGCTCAGGAAATAATTTCAAAGGATATTCATCTTCAGTCTCAAGAGCATAGAAATCTACAGTTAAAAGTTAGGGAATTGTTTAACAAAATTAATTATGAATTCAATTATTAAGTTTTATTATCGTTTCAAATGTGATAAAATAGTCTTTAGTCAGAAAGGAAGATTGTGTTGAGAGTTATATCAGGTGAAAAAAAGGGCCGGAGATTAAAGGCTCCTAAAGGAATGGAAACTAGACCTACAGAGGATAGAATAAAAGAAAATCTCTTTAATATCCTATATCCATTAAAAGCTGAAGCGATTATTTTGGATTTGTTTAGCGGTTCAGGAGGAATTGGTATAGAGTTCTTAAGCAGAGGGGCTAAAATTGCTTATTTTATAGATAAATCTATTTCAAGTATAGAAACTATTAAGGATAATTTAAGTTCCACCGGACTAACTGAAAAGAGCGTAGTTATGAAAAACGATGCAAAATCTGCTTTAAACTACTTTATGTCCAATGGTATTAAGTTTGATTATATCTATATGGATCCCCCTTTTAAAGACTATGATTTGCTCCTTAAAGCGGTTGAACTAGTCTCAGAATATAAATTGCTAAGGGAAGAAGGACGCCTTATTATTGAGCATGAATCTAACTTAGATCTTGAAAAGCAAATCTCAACCCTTCAAAGCTATGGTTCTCGTAAATATGGAAGTAAAACCCTATCCTTTTTTACAAATAAAGAGGTGTCGTAATGAATGTTATCTATCCCGGAAGCTTTGATCCCTTAACCTATGGTCATATAGATATTATCGAGAGATGCTCTGAGCAATTTGACCAGGTCACTGTAGCAGTTTTGCAGAATAGCTCTAAAGTAGGACTTTTTACTACTGAAGAGAGGCTTAAAATGATTAAAGAAACTACTAAGCATTTAAATAATGTAAAGGTAGACTCATTTAGTGGACTCTTGATCGATTATGCTAAGAAAATTGATGCTAAAATTATAGTTAAGGGATTAAGAGCAGTATCCGATTTTGAATATGAAATGCAAATGGCTTTAGCAAATAAAAAATTATTTCCAAAGCTGGAGACCTTTTTTATGGTATCTAATATGAAATACTCCTACTTAAGTTCGAGCATAGTCAAGGAGGTTTCTATGCATGGAGGGGATGTATCCAGTTTTGTTCCAAAGATTGTTGAAGAAGCTTTAAAACACAAAATCAAAGGGGGATTATAAATGGATATCTTAGATCTTATTGATGAAGTGGAAGATGTAGTTGAAGCTGGGACAAGTGTCCCATTTACAAGTAAAGTCATGGTTGATAAAGAGGAAATACTGGATATCATAAAGGAAATTAGAATAAAGCTTCCTGATGAAATCAAGCAAGCAGCTTGGATAAAGGAAGAGAGGCAGAGGATATTGGCTGAAGCACAAAAGGATGCCGATAATATGATAAACGAAGCAAATTACAAGCTTGAAGAGCTAGTAGATGAAGATGAAATAATCAGAGTTGCAAATCAGAGAGCTGAGGACATCCTATCAAGAGCACAAATCAATGCAAAGGAAATAAGGATAGGAGCTATGGAGTATGCTGATACCTTGCTTGAAGAAACCCAAGAAAACTTAAAAGAGGTTATACAATTACTTAACGAGAATAGAAAGGAACTCAGGGGAAATGACTAAGTCCTTCTTCTAAGTTCCTGGACAAATATACTTAATATTATTAAAAACATAGTTAAACTAAATACTAAAGTCGTAGAGCTGGTTAATATCTTTAGCCAGCTAATTGTATTTTTATTCCAAGTAACCTCCTTGATAAAAGTGCTTATTATTTTATTCTTAAAAAACAGATTATACATGATATATGTATATAGGGAGGATAAGAATCCATGTGCTAACTTAGATGTGAGATAGAACTTTGGATTAATATCCGTACTGCTTAAGAAGCTAATAGCTTGACTGTGTATTGAAAGTCCGCCCCAACCGATTACTAGATTAATTAAGAGGACCTTGCTTATTAAGGGTATTTCTAATTTTGAGATTAAGGCACAACCATTGGTGATTTCTATTATACCTGCTACTATGGCTTTTAAGGTAATGGCTTCTGTTCCAGTGACTTTAGATAAGCTATAGATAATTAAGTTAAATCCATTAGATTCTAATAATATATCTATAATAACTGAGTAGATTATTACAAATCCACCAACGGTAATAATGGAATTCATACTATCTGCAACAGATTTGGATATTATATTGCCTGCAGATTTATTTAGTCTTTTTCCTAGAAAGCCCGTATTTATAATATGGTCCTTGCTGATTTTATGATATTTCCTTCTTCTACTTAAAAAGCCTATAACTAGGCCTAGGGTCAAAGCCCCAAGATAATGGGGTATCAGTAATAACATTCCAAGTTCCGGCGCCCCTAACATACCAACGGTTACAGAACCTAATATAAATAAAGGCCCGGAAGTTGAACAAAATCCTATCAAACCATTTGCTTCCTTTTGTGAAATTAAACCTTCTTCCCGCATCTTAGATGTGATTTTAGACCCTACGGGATAACCGCTCATAACACTCATGGATAAGGGGAAAGCGCCTATGCCTGGAGCGTTAAATAATGGCCTCATAATTGGTTCCAAAAATCTAGTGAAGTAATCTGCTACACCAAAGGATATCATTAAATCCGAAATGAGTATAAATGGAAATAAAGAGGGTAAGAGCACGCTGAACCAAAGATTTAATCCCACTTTTGCACTTTCAATAGACCTATAAGGGCTTTTGATTATTTCTATAGCTATAAAAAACAATATAGACGATGTAATTATAAGTTTAAAGTTCCATTTGTTCTTTAGCATATTTTCCCCTCTTTCTTAATAATGACCAAAGATTTAGTTTGAAAAAACAATCCCATTGATTCTCTACTTAAATATATGAAAGAAGGTAAGTATTTATATTATATTATTTTAAATAGTTAGAAGTATTTCAGTTCGTTTAAATATCAGAGGTAATTGGATAGCAATTACTCCGCACCATTGCAACGAGGTTACCTCGTTATATATGGAGAAGTAGTATAGTCCATTTTAATATAGGGTTGGTTTTTATTAATACCAAGGTAATACAAGTCCGTAGCCCTTTCTTCGTAATCAAATATTAAATCTATATCTTTATTTCTAAGGGTTTTGTAATTTGAATACTTTGTGATTGTTAAAATTTCAGAGTTCCTAGAAATGTTTTTTAGTATCTCCATTCCCTTATTATTGAATCCCAATACCCTTATATATTGAATTGGTAATTCGTAAATTTTTTTGATATTCTCTTTTCTTAAACCCATCAATAGATGTATTAAAATCCTTTTGATTCTAGTGGCAGGGTATCTTTTAGTTGCTACTTGGCTCGTTAATTCATCAAGATTATAAAAATTTAATCCTAGTTTTATAATCCTATTTTCAAGGCCTTCTTCCATATCCATAATATCTTTTAAATCCTTTGGCTTACTTATCCTTAATAGGTATTGGATTATTTCGTTGTAATTAGATAATTGATTGAAATTACTATACTTCTTATAAAAGTCTTCCAGATGAATATAAGCCTTCTTGGGCATAAAATCCTCAACAGAACTAAGATTTTCACTAAAGAGCCTATTTCGAATTCCGGTAGCAGACCCTATAGGAGTAGTAATTTGACTATCTTTATATCTGTTTCCCACCCTATTTACTGTATAGGGTGTAATGGATGAATTTAGCCTTAATAGAGCCTTAAGATATTCAACAGCCAGAATGTTGTTGGACTCCTTTAATAATTTAGTGTAATCGGTTTTGTCATTTGGATTTAAGATTTTCATATAGTAGTCCAGTGACTTGCTTCTGGATGCTGAATATGGTAAACCCTTAGATAAGTTTTCCTTTAACTTGTATTTAAACTCCATGGGTTCTTTGACCAATATATTTGCTATCTTCTTTAAATCATCTAATTCTCCACTTTCACTTCCAAAGGAAATAGAGTCCACTATATTAAGAGAATCAAGGATTTTTAAGGCACCATATGCAAATAGTTCTGCACTTTGTACAGAAAAGACAAAAGGTAGCTCTATGACTAAGTCTACACCATTATCTACTGCCATTTTAGCCCTAGTCCATTTATCAACAAGCGCCGGTTCTCCCCTTTGGACGAAAGAAGAGCTCATAATTGCAATAGAATGGGTAGCATTTGTAATCCTAAGGGATTCGTCCAGGTGGTATTTGTGTCCAAGGTGGAAAGGGTTATACTCTGTAACTAAGCCTACGATTTTCATAAGGACCTCCATTTTCCTATTCTAAATATATTATCCCAATGATGTTAATTAAAAACAACTATTTTTAAGAAATTTATGTTGTTGATTTTTTAACTAATTTGTAATACTATTGTTATAA
>CAZIMA010000074.1:0-8577 GCA_964540195.1 uncultured Tissierella sp. | reverse complement strand
GGATATTTCGAGTTTCCTAATCTACCATACAATTTAATATATGAATTGTCAGAAGAGCTTCAAACAGGATTCTCACAAACTAGCCCATCTCTTGGAGTTTCTTTAATAGGTGTAGGAAACAGTAATCCAAGTGATTATGAATTAGCAGATGTTGAAACTGCGTGGTGGAAGATACCAATAGAGATAGATTATCTAGAAGATAGAGCTGATTGGGGTTGGACCGTTAAACTAGCACCAGGAAACCTATCTCAAACAAATGCTAACTTTGGTAATAGACAAGCTGGATATATCACAATTAGTAAAACTTGGAATGACATGGGTACTGGTATTGATCTTCCTGAGTCTGTAAGTGTTCTAATTAAAGATGCTCAGGATAATACCGTTGATACTCTTGTTCTAACAGCTAATACTTGGACTGACACTTCAGTAGCTCTTGTTCCTGGAACATATACTTTCGAAGAAGTTCCTGTTCTTGGTTGGTCACCTGTTTACACCCCTGCTAACAGGACTTTAGTTGTTACTGCAGGCGATGTTGAAGATGCTACTATCGGTTCAATTGTTAATACTCTTGATGTTGGCTCACTTACAGTATACAAAGTAATTGCAAATCCAGAAATGATTCCAGATGGATATATTCTTCCTCCATTTGAAATCACTATTAGTGGTATGGGTGAAACTTACACTCAAACTATAGCTGATGGAGATAGTTATACTTGGGATAATTTAGTACCAGGTAACTACACTGTAACTGAAGGTACTCTTGGTAATGAGTGGCAAGTAAGTATAACAAATGGTGGTTCTGCTACAGTTGTTGCAGGTGAAAACACTGACGTAACTGTAACCAACACCTATGTTCCACAATATCATGACGAAACAATGTGGGCATACTATGAAGGTAAAGCAATTCCATTTAATGAAGTTGCTAAGTATCTTAAGAATTGGGGATGGAATAATGGCCCATTTAGTGAATCTGATAGCCCTATAACTCTTGACCTTTATGCAGGTGCAGGTGGTAATGATATCTCCGGATTAGACCCAGTAGGTACTGTAGAGGTAATCTTTAATGGTGATGGTACAGTTACGGTAATCTACGAAACCTACCATGAGATGCTAGAGGTCCACTTCTTTATCGGTAGTGGAGAAGATAATATGCTTCCAAAAGTTAAAAATAAATTCACAAATAGCCCAGGACAATTCCCATATGATGAAAGTGATGGAGATATGAGTTCAGATGGTATGTACTTTAAAATGACAATACCATTCGAATTCTTAGAAGACATCTATATCTCAGCACATGGAGTTGTTAGAATCTACGAATAATGCTAGACTAGCTTCTGTTTCTAACTTTTAAGGAAACAAAGATGTTTATTGAAATGGCAAGGTCCCTCCCCCCCTTGCCATTTCTTTTTTTAGATTAGACCCTTACCAAGCTTAGATATGCTATAATATACTAAATATAAACTGGAGGCCATTATTATGAAACTACATAAAGACCTAACTAGCGGTAATGTAAGTATTCATCTTGTTAAATTTGCCATACCATTAATAATTTCAAATTTGTTTCAAGCCCTATATAATGCAGTAGATATGTTCTTTGTAGGCAGATATGTTGGAACCGCAGGACTTGCTGCTGTAGGTGTATGTGGTCCCATAATGAATATTATGATAATGACCATTGCAGGTTTTTCCATAGGTGTTACCATCGTTATTGCTAGAAACGTGGGAAACAAAGATTTTGAAAAAGTCAAAGAAGTTGGAAACACAGCCATTGGTCTTTATTTAATAATATCGGCTGTATTGACCCTTATAGGATTTATATTAACCCCTCATATTCTGAAACTTGTTCATACTCCTGCTGAATCCCTAGAATTTGCAATAATTTATCTTAGAACCATATTTTTAGGTATTGTTTTTATGCTTGGATATAATTTAATCGGTGCCCTTCAAAGAGGTTTTGGAGATTCCAAAACATCTATGCTATTTGTAATAGTAGCAGGTCTTAGCAATATGATATTAGACTACATATTTATTAAATATTTACACTTAGACGTTTTTGGAGCTGCATTTGCTACTGTGCTATCTCAAGCCCTTTCATTTGTTCTGGGAATAATCTACTTCAAGAAGAATAAACATATCATTGACTTCAAGCCAAGTGATTTAGTGCTTAAGAAAGAATCTTTACGTGAATTGTTAAGAGTAGGCATACCTATGGCAAGTCAACAGTTCCTTCTAAATATTGCTCATACTACACTCTTAGGCATTGTAAATACCTTTGGATTAGCTGCAAGTGCTGCATATGGTATATGTATTAAGATTGATAGCTTTATACACCTACCAAGTGTTGCTATCGGAGAAAGCGTCTCCTCCTTCTCATCTCAAAATATGGGTGCAGGAAAACCTGAAAGAGCCATGGAGGCCTTAAAGAAAGCCATCATCTTATCAGTGGGTATAATATCCATAGTTAGCCTATTGATATTTAACTTTTCAGAAAATCTAATAAAGATCTTTGACCATAATCCAGTGATAGTCTCACTTGGAAGTCAGTATATTAGAGTAATTATCTTTGCATATTTTGTCTTTGCATTTTTACATCCTATTATGGGCTTTATTCGAGGAACAGGTAACTCCATTATCTCTCTAATAAGTGTTGTGGTAAATCAGTTTATAATCCGAATCCCCCTTGCACTATTCCTCTCTAAAAGGATGGGATTTATGGGAATTCCAGCTTCTATAATTGCTGCACCATTGACGGCATTGATATTCTATATCTACTTTATTAAGAGCAATAGATGGAAAAAAATTAGTAATACAATAACACCCTAATAGTATATCTACAAGTTTCAAAGATTCATCTGCCACAATGTAAAATATTGTTTTTAAGCATCGATGAAACTGCTTGCAGTTTCTACACACCGCTGAAACGAGGTGAGTGATTAAACACCCACCTGTTGTAGAACAATGAACCCGCCCCCTTGCAGAAGCGGGGGATATATTTATTTCGTTATTATGGTGAAATAGTGGGTATATATAGGTAAAATGCTAATTACAAAGGGGGATTAAATGGATTTTAGTACTAAGGACTTAATATTTGCTTTTTCTATTACGATTTTTGCAGGTTTATCTACTGGTATAGGTAGTATATTAGCCTTTAGGAGAAAACAAACTAATGAAAAATTCTTATCAGCTGCATTAGGCTTTTCAGCTGGGGTAATGATTTACGTTTCTATGATTGAAATTTTTGTTAAGGCAAGAGCTTCTTTAGAAGCAGTTTATGGACCATCAAAGGGTTATTTAATTACTACTATTGCATTTTTCGCGGGAATCGCAGTGATTGGTATAATTGATAAGTTCATTCCAGAAGAAGAAAACCCTCATGGAATGCATGATGTAGCTGATATGGTAGATATTGCAGAATATAAAAAGAAAGATGATCTCTTAAGAATGGGTATGTTCTCAGCCTTAGCAGTTGGAATTCACAACTTCCCAGAGGGGTTAGCAACCTTTATAGGAGCTCTTGAAGATCCAACTATGGGTATCAGTATAGGAATCGCTATTGCTATACATAACATACCTGAGGGAATTGCGGTTTCAGTACCTATATACTTTGCAACAGGAGACAAAAAGAGAGCCCTCTTCTACTCATTTGCTTCAGGTTTATCAGAACCAATAGGTGCATTAGTGGGATATTTTCTATTAAGACATTTCCTAAATGAAGCCATGTTTGGAATAGTATTTGCTCTAGTTGCAGGAATCATGGTATATATTTCACTAGATGAACTATTGCCTACTGCTGAAAAATACGGAGAGCACCATATAGCAATATATGGACTTATTGCCGGTATGGCAGTAATGGCTATTAGCCTACTCATATTTGCATAAAAGGGTATCTTCACCGAATGAAGATACCCTTTTATTAATATTTAAGCTTCAAAAGTAGTTGCAGGTTCCAATACCCCTTTATTTTCTGCACCACGAGCCAAATCAAACTCCTTCTGAACTTCTTCAGATGGTTCTTCCGTCAATAATGACACAGTGTATATAACTATACAGGATAGTAAAAACGATGGTAGAAGCTCATATATTCCAAAGATTCCACCCATTGGTTTAAGAAGAAGCTTCCATATAAATACTAAACTTCCACCGGATACCATACCCGCAATTGCAGCTTCTCTAGTTGTTCTCTTCCAGAAAAGTGAGAATAACATTATCGGTCCAAATGTAGCCCCAAATCCTGCCCAAGCAAAGGATACAACTGTAAATATCACACTATTTTCATCAAGAGCTATAAACATTGCTATAATAGAAATTACGATAAGGGCTAACCTAGTCATCAATAAAACTTGTTTATCATTTGCTTCCTTCTTCATTATTCCATGATAAATACTCTTGGAAAAGGCTGCAGATGCAATAAGAAGGTATGAATCTGCTGAACTTATTGTTGCTGCTAAGATTCCAGCCATTACAATACCTGCAAAAATTGGGATGAATGACGTCGTAGCCATGAGTATAAAGATATTTTCAGATGCAGCCTGACTCGTTAAGCTAGTTGGAAATATAACTCTTCCAATAATTCCTATTGCCACTGCTGCAACAAGAGAAATTATACACCAGGTAGTAGCTATCCTTCTTGAAAAACCAATCTCTTTTACATCTCTAATAGCCATAAACTTTAGAAGTACATGTGGCATTCCAAAATATCCAAGTCCCCAAGATAATGTGGATATAATTGTTAATAGACTATATTCCCCAGCTTCACCAAATAAAGGTCTTCCTCCTTCTAGTTGCTGGACTCCATCTACTACAAGGGGTTGGGCTATCCCAAAGAATTCAATGAATCCTGGTATTGACTTTGCATTTTCCAGTATATTAGAAATACCTCCAGCGGAGTTTATTCCAACTAAAAGAACACAAACCAGTGCAATAATCATTACTATACCCTGCATGAAGTCAGATGCACTTTCAGCTAAAAATCCACCTATAAAGGTATAAGCCAGAACAAATAATGCACCTAATATCATCATATATATATACTTTTGTCCAAATAAAGTGCTAAATAGCTTTCCTACTGTAACAAAAGTACTGGCTGCATATACGGAAAAGAATATCAATATAAAAATTGCAGATAAACTCATAATAATCTTCTTATCTTCTTTAAATCTATTGCTAAAGAAATCCGGTATAGTTATAGAATTAGTGATTTCAGAATAAACCCTAATCCTCTTAGCTACAAATAGCCAATTTAAATATGTGCCTACAAATAGACCTATAGCGGTCCAGATTGCATCACTTAACCCCATCCAATAAGCAACCCCTGGCAACCCCATCAATAACCAACCACTCATATCGGAGGCTTCTGCTCCCATAGCAGTAACCCAGGGACCTAAGGATCTCCCTCCTATTAGATAGTTTTCACTACTTTCTCCTGCTTGCTTTGCATAACGTAGTCCAATAGATACAACAAAAGCAATATAAATTACCATTGCTATTAATACTTGAACCTTATCAAAATTCATTTTTTTGCCTCCTTTCAATTTCTTAGTTTTATTAACTACAATTTTTATCCTTCTTTAAATCGGGTTAGGACATAAAAAAAACCTTCAATCCCTGCAAAAGGGACGAAGGTTAATCGCGGTGCCACCCAATTTGATTAGAATTTATAATTCCAATCCTCTTGAAGCCATTAACGCTGGCGAACGGACAGGCTTTATCACCTGCAGCTATAAGGGTAGGTTCGAAAAAAACGTATCTTAGAAGATCTCTCAGTCGGTGAATCTTCCTTCCTGTTAGCATATTTTAGTCTACTATTCCTCGTTAACGCTGTAAATTGTTTGGTTAATTTCTATATGTTAATCAGTATATGATAAATATAAATAAATGTCAACACTTTTTTCTTCAATTTTCTAAATCTTTTATCATTTAATTTAATATAAAAACTTTCGTTAATGTGTCTAATTGGGCATTTGACCTATTAAAACTTAGCAGACGCCATATTTGAAAATTGGCATCTTGAATCTCTTCTTAAAAAAGTCTTCAATTTCCACTACACTTATCCCCTTTCATTGAGCTAAGTAAAAACATTTACGACCCCTAATATCTTAACAAGTAAAAAACAATGCTTTTCCTCCTTGTTATTGTTTATTTGGGGCATTAATAGTAATATATAATCAGGTAAAGTAATTGCTATCAACTAACTTTGATATTTAAAATAATTTAACAACTTAGAAAGAGAGAATTTATGAAAAGGATAAAGAGAGTTTTTCTAAAGATACTATCTATTCCACATATAAATTTAAAGAAGTACTATAGGCAACATCGAAGGATTTTAGAGGCTATTATGGCCCCATTAAAACCACCTAATTACAAGCTTATGGACCATAAAATAATGGTTGGAAATCGAGAAATACCCATTAGACTTTTTTTCCCTGAGAAAAAGTCTCTTAATAAGGTTCTGATTTTCTTTCATGGGGGTGGCTGGGTAACAGGAAATATCGACACCTACTCCAATGTATGTGCTAATATGGCTGATACAACAGGCCATCTAGTAATCTCAGTGGACTATAGACTGGCACCGGAATATCCATTTCCTAATGGCTTAGAAGACTGCTATTATGCTACTCGTGAAATCTTCACCCATTTGGAATTAATCAACTGTAAGGAAGATGACATCACTCTTATAGGTGATAGTGCAGGTGGAAATCTTGCAGCAGTAGTATCCCTTATGGCTAGGGATAGGTGTGAATTTATACCAAAGAAACAGATTTTAATCTATCCTGCAACCAATTATGACCATAGTAAGTCATCACCCTATAAATCCGTTATAGAAAATGGCCAGGACTATGTTATGACTTCTAGGAGAATTCAGGATTACATGGACCTATATGTCCCAAATGAAGAAGATCGAATAAGTCCCTATGTAGCCCCTATTCTTTCCAGTGACTTTAGCAATCAACCATCAACCCTTATTATTACAGCAGAATATGACCCCTTAAGAGATGAAGGTGAAGCTTATGGACATAAACTTAAAGAGTATGGAAACAAGGTTACAATATTAAGGATTAAGGATGCCCTACATGGATTTCTCTCAAATCCCCTCAATAATGTTCACAATGACCAAGCCTATGAAAAAATCAATGAGTTTTTGGCAGACTAATACTTGAAACGAGGAATTAATATGAAACAACAAAAAGTTAAATGGAAAAGACTTGATAATGCATCGAAAATATTCCCAGCCACATGCAACAACAGGGATACCAAGGTATTTAGGCTTTCTTGCCAGTTATATGAAGAGGTTGATCCCCAAGTACTGCAAGAGGCAGTTGAACTTACCCTTGATAACTTCCCCCTGTATAAATCGGTCCTAAGAAGGGGAGCCTTTTGGTATTACTTTGAATCTAGCGATATAAAGCCAATTGTGGAGGAAGAATCTCAGCCAGTTTGTGGTCCTATATACATTAGAGATAAGAAAAATCTTCTCTTTAGAGTAGTATATTTTAACAAGAGGTTAAATCTTGAGGTTTTCCATGCTCTTACAGATGGATCAGGAGTCATATGGTTTATGGAATCCATAATTTATTTCTATATAATTACCAAGTACAAGGATATCAATTCTGAGATACCTAAGATTAACTACAAATCCTCTGTAAGTCAGAAAATGGATGATAGCTTTGCAAAGATCTTTAAGACAGCAAAGCATTTTGACAAGAGGAATGTAATAAAGTACAAAAATGCATATAGGGTTAAAGGGACTCGATTAGCTGAAAACCGTATGAACCTCATAGAGGGAGCCATGTCTGCAAAAGAGGTTTTAGACCTAGCTCATAAATATGATACAACTATGACCATATTTATATCCTCCTTACTTCTCTATTCTATATATAAGGATATGTCAAGCTTATCTAAAAACAAGCCGGTTGTACTTTCTGTACCAATAAACCTTAGGCAGTTCTTTGAATCCTATACTGCCAGGAACTTTTTTAGCACAATGGATATCGGATATGACTTCGGTAAAGGAAGTTATGAATTGGAAGACATCGTTAGAGCACTTAAGGATTCCTTTACTAATGGATTATCTAGGGAGGCGCTGGAGTATCACCTTTACAAGCTTATGTCATTAGAAAAAAATCCCCTTGCAAGAATTATCCCTTTACCCATAAAGGACTATGCATTAAAAACAGCTAACTATTTTATAGATAAGGGCATTACTTCTACTATATCTAATATAGGTAGAATCAATATGCCTCCTGAATTTCAGCCATACATCCACCAATTCGCCATTTGTGTCAGTTCTAGAAGGCCTCAAATTACCATGTGCTCATATGGCGATAGGCTGGTAATAAGCTTTACATCTCCATTTGAAGAGACAGATATCCAGAGAACTTTTTTTCAATTCCTATCCAATAATGGGGTTCAAATTGAGATAGCATCGAACCTCTAACAAAACTCTAGAAAGGAGTACATTTATGCAATATTGTAACCATTGTAAAGTTCATATAAAGGACAATAAGGACAAATGCGTACTTTGTGGAAACCCTCTTCCAATAGAAGATATGAAGGAAATAGAAAACTCAACATTTCCAC
>CAZIMA010000073.1:0-8612 GCA_964540195.1 uncultured Tissierella sp. | reverse complement strand
AGTTTGTCCAAATTGTGGCTATTACAAGAACAGAGAAGTTATTGTTGTTGAATAAGAAAGATAGTGATTAACTTCACTATCTTTTTTTTTATCATACATATCGAAGAGCTTTAGGAGGGGTTTTGTGAGAATAATCGTTGATGCAATGGGCGGTGACGATGCACCTTTGGAAATAGTCAAGGGTTCCATCGAAGCAGTAAATGAATATGGTATCAGGGTGCTTCTTGTAGGGGAAAAAGATTTATTGGAGGAAGAGCTTAAAAAATATAGCTTTCCTAGAGAAGATGTTGAAATACTCCATGCTCAGGATGTAATAACCAATGATGATGACCCTGCATTAGCTATTAGAAGAAAGAAGGAAAGTTCTTTAGTAGTTGGGCTAAAGGCTTTAGTAGATGGTTTAGGTGATGGATTTATTTCTGCAGGAAGTACGGGTGCACTTTTAGCAGGTGGATTATTTGTAGTTAAGCGAATTCCTGGTATAGACAGGGCTGCCCTAACCAGTGTTTATCCAACTACTAAAGGGATATCCCTGTTAGTAGATGCAGGAGCAAATGTGGACTGTAAGCCTGAATACTTAAAACAGTTTGCCATTATGGCCTCTATCTATATGGAGAAGGTTATGAAAAAACATAAGCCTAGTGTAGGCTTGGTAAATATTGGGACAGAGGAAGGTAAAGGAAATCAACTGTCTAAGGAAGCCTATGAACTGCTTAAAAATACTGATTTGAATTTTATTGGAAATATAGAAGGAAGAACTATTCCAATAGGTGAAGCTGATGTAATAATTTCAGATGGCTTTGTAGGCAATGTAATTCTAAAACTTACTGAAGGTATGGCCATATCTATTTTTTCCCATCTAAAAGAAGCCCTTATGGCAAATACAAGGTCAAAACTCGGTGCTATGCTTTTGAAACCCCAATTAAGTGAAATGAAGAAGTTGATGGATTATAGGGAATACGGTGGTGCCCCCTTACTTGGTACAAGAATGCCAATAGTAAAGGCTCATGGAAGCTCTGATTCCTTAGCCTTTAAAAATGGAATTAGGCAGCTGATTTCCTTTATAGAGAAGGACGTAATTAAGACTATTACAGATAATTTAAATAATGGATTAGAAAATCAGGAGGATTAAGATGGTAAGTGACAAATTGATTGGAATAATTGCAGAGCAATTTAGTGTTGATGAAGAGAATATAAGCATGGATACATCATTTAAAGATGATTTAAACGCAGATTCCTTAGATTTAGTGGAGCTTATTATGTCATTAGAAGACGAATTTGACCTAGAGCTTGAGGATGATCTGGTTGAAAATATTGAAACCGTAAGAGATGCAAGGGATTATATTAAAACTCTATTAGGGAATTAATATTCAAAAGATCTAAGGTAATATTGGAGGTATTTTGGATGAAAAGGTCAGACCAAAAGAGGAATGAGTTGGAAAAATTACAAGAGAATTTAGGCTATTATTTTCACGATTTGGAGTTGTTGGAGACGGCATTAACCCATAGCTCCTATGCAAATGAGAATAAGCTTCATATTAGTAAGTGTAATGAAAGGTTAGAATTCTTGGGGGATACTATTGTCAATCTTGTAGCAAGTGAGTATCTTTACAATAAATATCCCTTTTATCCTGAAGGTGAGCTGACAAAGATTAGAGCCAAGGTTGTGTGTGAGCCATCCTTAGCCTTTATTGCCAGAAAGTTGAAACTAGGTGACTTTCTCTTTCTGGGTAAGGGAGAAGAAGCCACAGGTGGGAGAAATAGAGAATCCATCCTAGCTGATGCAATCGAGGCAATTACCGGAGCCATATTTCTAGATAGCAGTTATGAAACTGTTCGGGACTATCTATTGGCTAACTTTGAAGCTGATATAGTCAGTGCAGTAGCCAAGGGAGACTTGTTTGTTGATTATAAAACTGAGCTTCAAGAAAGGCTTCAGAAAGTATCCAGGGCCAAAATAGAATATGCTGTAACTAAGGAAGAAGGGCCTGACCACAATAAATTATTCTATATGGATGTTATGATTGATAAACAAACTATTGGTTCCGGTATTGGAAGAAATAAAAAAGAAGCTGAACAAATGGCAGCTAAGGAAGCTCTAATACTCATGGGGGAAGACTATGCCTAAACATTATATAATACCAATATTTGTTCCTCATTTTGGTTGCCCAAATGATTGTGTGTTTTGCAATCAAAAGAAGATAACCGGCCTTTCTACCAATGTAAGGGTGGAAGACGTGGAGAACATAATACTAACTCATTTGGATTATTTTAAGAAAGATGCTTTTATAGAGGTGGCCTTTTATGGTGGAAGCTTTACAGCCATCCATATGGATATTCAAAAGGACCTTCTTAAGGTTCCCTATGAATATAAGAAAAGGGGCATTATAGATGCAATTCGTCTTTCTACTAGGCCAGATGCAATTGATGAAGAGATACTATTGAATTTAAGAAAATTTGGCGTAGATACTATAGAATTAGGAGTACAATCCTTAGATGAGGATGTGCTAAGAAAAAGTGCCAGGGGTCATAGTTCTTCCATTGTCTATGAAGCCTGTAAATTAATAAAGGATTGTGATTTTAATCTAGGTCTTCAAATGATGCTAGGCCTTCCGGGGGATAATTTAGAAAAGTCCCTTAGAACCTGCCTTGAGTTCATTAGGCTTAAACCATTTTGCGTAAGGATATATCCTACACTTGTAATTCGTGATACTTATCTTGAAAAGGCATATATGAACAAATCATATATTCCTTTAGATTTAGAGAAGGCTGTAGAACAAACAACTTTAATCTTGATGCTCTTCTATCTTAACCATATTAAGGTTATAAGGGTAGGGCTTCAACCTACTGAGAATATTCAGCTAGGAAGAGAAGTGGTGGCTGGGCCTTTTCATCCTGCCTTTAGACAACTGGTTGAATCTGATATATATAAAATATTACTGGATTATTTATTAGATAAATTGGATATCAATACAGAACATGAGGAATTGATCATCCAAGCTAATAAGTCTAAAATATCTTATATTTCCGGGCAAAAATCCTCCAATATTAAATATTTAAAAGAAAGATATAATTTTAGCAAGGTCAAAATATATGAAAAAGATATAGGTTCGGATCTTATTAATATTACAATTGGCAAATATTATGATAAAATAAATATATATGAATTGATGGAGAAATATATAGAAAGTCATCCATTGATTAAGAAAATAGAGGGTTTCCGATAAATAATAGGAAACCTTTAACTATGATGGGGTGGTGGCCTTGTATTTAAAAAAGGTTGAGATTCAAGGGTTTAAATCCTTTGCAGACAAAACTGAAATTGAATTCAAAGATGAAGTTACAGCTATAGTAGGTCCTAACGGAAGTGGAAAGAGCAACATCTCAGATGCCATAAGGTGGGTTCTTGGAGAGCAAAGTGTTAAAAACTTAAGAGGAAGCAAGATGGAAGACATAATCTTTTCGGGAACTGACTCCAGAAGGGCCTTAGGATATGCAGAAGTGACTATTATCTTCAATAATGAAAGGGGGATAATACCTATAGATTATTCAGAAGTAGCTGTAACAAGAAGGATGTTTCGTTCTGGAGAAAGTGAATTCTATATCAATAAAAATTCTTGTAGACTAAAAGACGTTAGAGAATTGTTTATGGACTCCGGAATTGGGAAAGATGGTTATTCCATCATAGGCCAGGGGAAAATAGATGAAATACTATCTAATAGACCTGAGGATAGAAGAAATATCTTCGAAGAAGCTGCCGGTATTATAAAATTTAGGAGTAAGAAGGAAGAGGCCGAAAGAAAACTTGAAAAAACCGAAGCTAATATCTTAAGGATAAGGGATTTAATCCATGAGGTATCCAAGCAAAAGGATATGCTTCAAGGTGAATCTCAAAAGGCTGAACGATTTAAAACATTGTACCAACGACTTAGGGATTTAGAAGTAAATATATTTATAAAAGATATACGAAAATTGGAAGAAGGGGCTAAGGCTGTTACCCTAGAGAAGGAAAAGCTAATATCTGACCTAAGAATCATTGAAGCAGAGAAAATTCAAATTGAAGAAAATTATAATCTTCTTAAATCCAATATTGAAAATATAGAAAAGGAAATAGAGGGTTCAAGAACTATAAAATTTGAAAGTATTCAAAAGTTTGAATCCAATAGAAATGAAGTAAAATTCCTAGTTGAAAAGGAAAATTTTCTTAAAAAAGATCTTTTAAGGCTTAAACAAGAGAAGAATCAAGCTTCAAACGATATTGAGGAAATAAGAACTTCAATGGAAGAAATAGAGGGGAATCTAGTTGAAATTCAGCTAAATATAGGACTTCTAATTGAGGAAAGAGATACTAGATTATTGGAATTAGAAGAATATGACCAAAAGGTCCTTAGGGAAGAGTCCATACTTGAAGATGAAAAGAATAATATCATTAAGCTTTATAATGAATCTTCGGACAAGAGGAGCCAGGTCAATTCAATTAACTCCTTAAAATATAATATGGAAAAACGGATTGGGCAGTTAGATGAAGAAGCCCTTATAGAAGAGGACAAATTAGAAGGTCTTTCTTCAAAGGGAAAAGAGCTAGAAAGAGAAGTAGATGAAATAACTTCTCTTATAAATAAAGAAAAAGAGAATTTAAAAAACTTAAAGTATTATAAGACAAGAGTTTTAAAAGACCAAGATGACTTAAATAACCTATTAAGAAGCCAACAGATGAAACTTAATGGTTTGGAGAGTAATTTTAACCTTTACAACAACATGGAATCAAGCTATGAAGGATACTATAAGAGCGTTAAGTCTATAATGAAGAAGATTAAAATGGATAAGGACTTTAAGAAAGGCTTCGTGGGTATAGTAGCTGATTTATTAAAAGTGGAATCCAACTATGCTAAGGCTATTGATATTAGTTTAGCTAGTAGTGCTCAAAATCTAGTAGTTGAATCTGAAAGTGATGCTAAAAAGTTTGTAGACTTTTTAAAGGTAAATAAGAGTGGTAGGGCTACATTTCTTCCCCTAAATATTATAAAGGGAAAAGTTATAAAGTTAGATGAGGAAATTAAAGGGGAATATAATATACTTGGCCTTGGCCATGAACTTATAGAATATGATGAAAGATATAGGGGAATATTTGAATATCTTTTAGGGAGAACTATTATAGTTAAGGATATGGACAGTGGTATTAAGCTTTCAAGAAAGCAAGGCCATATATATAGAATTGTAACCCTTGAAGGTGAAGTTTTGAATCCAGGGGGATCCATAAGCGGAGGTAGCTATGAAAATGAGTCCTTGAGCCTTATAAGCAGAAAGAGTAAACTTGAAGAACTCAAAGTAGAAATTGAAAAGCTGGAGCATGAGATAGTTAATACTGAAGGGCTTAATAAGTCTATTGAAAATAAATTTAAAACCGTATCATCACAAGCAGTTGCTAGTGAAGAAAGAATTAAGGATATGGATATAAAGATGATGCAGTTAAATAACAGTATTAATTTTAACACTGTTGAAATCAACAGGGCAAGAGCAGATATAGAAAAAAGGGGGCTTGAGAAAAGTTCTCTCCTCAAGGAAATGGATGGCTTTAACACACAAATAATTGAAGTGGAATCATCCTATAAAAAGCTCCAAGAGGAAATAGAGGACATAAAGAGCAGATCTGAATACAATGCAAATAGTATTTTAAGTCTAAGGACTAAACGGGATGAAATTAGTAAAATCTTAACGGATTTAAGCATAAAAATAAGCAATTTGGAGAATTCAAAAACTTCTATGGAGATTCAAGTAAAGAATTATAAAATTACTAAAGAAAGCATATACAATGGCCAGATTGAAAAAGATAGGTCTATAAGGTCTATTGAGGATGAGATAAATTCTTTATCCATAAAAAAAGAGGACCTGGAAGAACAAATTAAAAATTACCAGTTATCGGAGGATGAAATATCTAAAGACTTGGACCTTCTAATCAAGAAGAAGGAAAACTATATGAAGACCTTCTATGAAGAACAGGATAGGTTGAAGGTTATAAATATAAAGATATCTGAATTAGAAAAGCAGACCAATTCCTTAGATGTAAAGTTAGCAAGGCTTGAGCTTCAGTTTGAAAATACCCATACTAGGCTCCTTGAGGATTATGAACTTACATTTGAGGAAGCAGTTAAGTTTGAGAAGGATATTGATAGTTTGCATAAGTCCCAGACGGAAGTTAAGAATTTTAAGGAAGAGATTAAATCCCTTGGAAATGTTAATATATCAGCCATAGAGGAATTTAGACATATATGTGAAAGGTTTGAATTCACAACTAAGCAGCATGAGGACTTGGTGCTATCGAAAGAAAACTTAAGAGAAGTAATAAAGGATATGGAAAAACAAATGAAATTACAATTTGTTGAATCCTTTAGGGAGATTAATAAGTATTTTACTGATATTTTCTCCGTCTTATTCAATGGAGGAAAGGCAGCTTTGGAATTAGAGGATGGAGAGGATATCCTTAGGTCTGGTATAGAAATAAAGGTTCAGCCACCTGGAAAGAAACTACAGAGTCTATCTTTATTGTCCGGTGGGGAAAAGTCTTTGACAGCTGTTGCCCTTTTATTTGCAATTTTAAAGACTAAGCCTTCACCTTTCTGTATATTGGACGAAATAGATGCGGCTCTGGATGAAGCAAATATAAGTAGGTATACGAATTATCTGAAGAACATTAAGGAAAAAACCCAGTTTATATTAATAACCCACCGAAAGACTACTATGGAAATAGCCGATGTCCTATATGGTGTAACTATGGAAGAAGAAGGAGTAAGTAAATTAATCTCCATTAAACTTAAAGATAATTTAGTAGAAGCTAGCTAGGAGGAAGATTATGTTTAATTGGTTTAAGAAAAAGAAGAAAGATATTGAAGAGAAGTTCAATAAGGACAAGAACCTGGAAGAGATTATAGAAAGTCAAGATGAAGAGTTTAATCATGAGCTTGAAGATTTATCAAATGAAGTTATTGAAGATGAAATTTCTCTAGAGGAAGTGGAAGAGGAGTCTTTATCTTTTAAAAGCCAAGAAGAAATAGAAGAAGAGTTAAAAGATAGTCTAGAAGAAAAACATGATTGTGATGAAGCAAATATATTAGAAGAAGGTGAACCTAATATTGTAGAAGATGTTTCGAATATAATTGAAGAAGTTGAAGAAGCACATGAAGAAGTCATGGGAGAAGTTGAAGAACCTATAAAGAAGTTAAGCTTCTTTGAAAAATTAAAGAGTGGACTTACTAAGACTCGAAATGATATGTCCAATAAGATTGAAGAAGTACTTAATTCTTATAAAAAGGTGGATGAAGACTTATTCGAGGATTTGGAAGAAGTTTTAGTAACCGCCGATGTAGGCATGAGTACTACTATGGAGATTATCGATAGATTGAGGGATAGGGTCAAAAAGGAAAAGGTGAATGATCCTAATGAAGTAAAGGAGCTTTTAAAGGATGAGATTAGAAAGCTTATGAAGGAATCGGTTACTGATAATGAATTGAACTTAGAGCCACTTCCTGCAGTCCTCCTGGTAGTAGGTGTAAATGGAGTTGGAAAGACTACAACTATTGGAAAGCTTTCAAATACTTTAAGGCTGGAAGGTAAAAAGGTACTAATAGCTGCCGGGGATACATTTAGGGCAGCTGCTATTGAGCAACTGGAAGAATGGAGTAATAGAAGTAAGGTAGAATTCATAGCACATACTGAAGGAGCTGACCCTGCTGCAGTAATCTTCGATGGGATTCAGGCAGCAAAGGCTAGAAATACAGACGTATTAATTTGCGATACAGCTGGAAGGCTTCATAATAAGTCAAATCTAATGAATGAATTGAATAAAATATTTAGGGTTGTAGAAAGAGAATATCCGGATGCAACTAAGGAAGTCCTTTTAGTACTTGATGCTACAACCGGACAGAATGCCATCAATCAAGCTAAGGTTTTCAAGGAAGTTGCCAATATTTCCGGTGTTGCCTTAACTAAACTAGATGGAACTGCAAAGGGTGGAGTAATTATTGCTTTACAAACTGAATTGAATTTACCAGTAAAGCTTGTGGGAGTAGGGGAAAAAATCGATGATTTACAGCCATTTAATGTGGATGATTTTGTAGAAGCAATTTTTAATTAAGTGTTGACAAGAAAAAGTATATGTATTAAAATAAGTAGTGTCAAGTTAATAACTTGACACTATTATGTTTATGGTGATAAAATGATTAAGTTAGTTGAGATTGGGATACTGTTTGATTTCTATGGAAAATTACTAAGCGAAAAGCAGTATCAAATCGTTGAATTATATTATATACACGATTTTTCCCTTGCAGAAATAGGAGAGGAACTCAATATAACAAGACAGGGAGTGTATGATACCCTAAAAAGATCTGAGCAAAAGCTATACCATTATGAAGAAATTCTCGGACTTGTGGAGAAATTCAATAAAAGCCATGATACAATAAGAGAAATCCTTAAGATTACAAAAGAACTTCAGGCTTACGGCAATGAAAATCATAATAAGCTTATAATGGATAAGGCTCGTAAAATTGAAGAGAT
Organism: uncultured Tissierella sp.; assembly: GCA_964540195.1. Lineage (GTDB taxonomy): Bacteria > Bacillota > Clostridia > Tissierellales > Tissierellaceae > Tissierella_B. The sequence continues at coordinate 62 of CAZIMA010000073.1, read as the reverse complement.
TGGATTGGAAATATTGGAATAGGCAGGAGGATGTAATATGGTTTTTGAAAGCTTGTCAGAAA
>CAZIMA010000072.1:0-8669 GCA_964540195.1 uncultured Tissierella sp. | reverse complement strand
AACCGTGAATTATCTTCTATATCTTACCTATTCTAGTGGCAATTATCAATAGTTTAGTTTAGAAATGTCGTATTAAATCAGTACTTATTAACAGCGGTTTCATCGATGTTTAAATTATGTTAAGAAAAGCAAAAAAATGGGTATTATAATATTGATGTAATTAAGTATGACCAATTAGAATTCTTGTAGATAATAGCATAAAATATACACCAGTGGGAAAACTGATTATGTTGAAAGTGGTAAAGAATCAAGGGACAACAAGTCCTGTCCCTCTTGTCCCAAAAAGATTTACCTTGCTATTTATGGGTATAAAAGATATACTTAATTAGTTAAAGATTAAGGAGGACGATGCAGTTTAATGGAAAAAATGAGATTTGAAGAAATGAATTTATCGGAAGAGTTAAAAAAGGGAATTAAGGCAATGGGTTTTGAGGAGATGTCTCCTATTCAGAGTCAGGCTATACCTGTTTTATTGGACGGGAAAGATGTTATCGGACAGGCGCAAACAGGGACGGGAAAAACAGCAGCCTTTGGTATACCTATTCTAGAAATGACAGATTCTACTGAAAAAAGCATTCAAGCTTTAGTACTTTGCCCTACTAGGGAATTATCAATTCAGGTAGCTGAGGAAATCAGTAACCTTGGAAAATTTAAGAAGGGCTTAAAGATACTGCCTGTATATGGCGGACAGCCAATTGATAGACAATTAAGAGCTCTTAAGGCTGGAGTACAAATAGTTATTGGTACACCGGGAAGGGTTATTGACCATATAAAGAGAAAGACAATTAAAACAGACAATATAAAATTGATGGTCCTTGATGAAGCTGATGAAATGTTTGATATGGGCTTTAGAGATGATATAGAGCTAGTTATGAATACATTACCTGAAACTAGACAAACTATATTCTTCTCTGCTACTATGGAGCAGCAAATAGTAAAGTTTGCTTCCAGATATCAAACTGATCCTGAATTTATTAAGGTAGTTCATAAGGAACTTACTGTTCCTAAGGTAGAGCAGGCGTATTTTGAAATGAAAAATCATATGAAAACAGAAATCCTTTCAAGACTTATGGACATGTACAATCCAAAGTTGACTGTTGTATTCTGTAATACTAAGAAGAAGGTAGATGAGCTTACAGAAGAACTACAAGGCAGAGGATATTTTGCTGATGGGCTTCATGGAGACTTGAAGCAAAATCAAAGAGATAACGTAATGGGTAAGTTCAGAAAAGGAACTATAGAAATCCTAATAGCAACGGACGTTGCTGCAAGAGGACTTGATGTTGATGATGTTGACCTTGTTATAAACTACGACATGCCACAGGATGAGGAATACTATGTTCACAGAATAGGTAGAACTGCCAGAGCAGGTAGAGAAGGTAGAGCCTTTAGTTTCGTTGCAGGAAGAGACATATATAAGCTTAAGGATATCCAAAGATACACTAAGACCACAATTGAAAGAAGAGACCTTCCAACACTTAAGGATATTGAAGCTAGATATACTACTACAATGTTAGATAAGATTAAGGAAGAGATTGAAAAAGGTGAGCTTTCAAAATATGAAAAGATGATAGATGGACTTCTTCAAGATGATTATACATCCTTAGACGTAGCAGCAGCACTGCTGAAATTCTATATGGAAGAGAATAGCCTGGGTGGCCATGAAGAACTAGATATGGTAGACTTTGGTAAAAAACAAAGTTTCAGCAATGAAAATAGGGATAGAAATAAGGACAATAGAGATAGGTCAAAAGATAAGACTTCCAGAGTAAGCGGTCGTTCTAAGGGTATGACCAGATTATATGTAAATATGGGAAATAAGCAAGGTGTAAGTCCAAGACATATATTATCAGCTATCCTTCAGGAATCCGATATAGATAAGAAATATGTAGGCAGTATCGATATATATGATAAGTTCACTTTTGTAGATGTACAAAAGGAATATGCTAGACTTGTTGTTGACAGTTTAAATAACAAAAGAATAAAGGGCAATAAAGTATTAGTAGAAATTGCAAATGCAAGAAGTTAAAAATTCAAAAAACATTTTGTTGACAAAGTAATTATCAATATGGTACAATATCTGACAGCAAGTTAAGAGAATAACCTTTAATTTGGTACAGAGAGACCAGCAAGGAGGAATATTGATGATTACAGTAAATGTATGTTTTTGTTGTGCAAAAAAATTAAAATCTTTAAAATACCTAAAAGCAATAGATTAGTGTTTGTTACTATCTATTGCTTTTTTGTTTTTGTAAAATTCTTTAGGGTATTATATTAGGATAGGATAACTCTTTAAAAAACGGAGGAATAATAATGATAGATATATTGATTGATAAGATAATAAAAACTAAAAATCCAACGGTAGTAGGTCTGGATCCAAGACTTGAATATATACCAAATCACATAAAGGAGGCTGCCTTTAAGGAATATGGAAGGACACCCAGGGGGGCTAGTGAATCATTCCTTCAATTCAGTAAGATTATAATCGACTCGGTATATGATATAGTTCCTGCAGTTAAGCCTCAGATAGCTATGTTTGAACAATTTGGATACGAAGGACTAAGTGCTTATATTGAAGTAGCAGAATATGCTAAGTCCAAAGACCTGGTTGTAATTGGAGATATAAAGAGAAGTGATATTGCTTCAACAGCAGAAGCATATTCCAACGGTCATATAGGAAGAGTAGACGTAGAAGGGGAATTACATCAGGTTTATCAACAGGATTTTATCACCTTAAATCCATATTTAGGAATTGACTCTATTGAGCCATATAAGAAGGATTGTAGGAAGTATAATAAGGGACTTTTTATTTTAGTTAAGACATCCAATCCCAATAGTGGACAGCTTCAAAACCTACTAGTTGATGGGGAGATGCTCTATGAAAGAGTTGGAAGCCTTGTTTCCCAGTGGGGAGAGGACCTAATAGGTAAATATGGATATAGCCTTTTGGGGGCAGTAGTAGGGGCTACCCACCCTGAAGAGGGGAGAAAACTAAGGGAGTTAATGCCACACACCTTCTTCCTAGTACCTGGATATGGAGCACAGGGAGGCACAGCTGAGGACCTAAAGGGTTTATTTGATGACAAGGGTCTTGGAGCCATAATAAATTCATCTAGGGGAATTATTGCTGCATATAAAAATGAAAAGTACAAAAATGATTTTAGTGAAAAGGACTTTGGAGAGGCAGCAAGAAAGGCTGCTATAGATATGAAATTAGACTTGCAGGGGGTAATAAATTGAAAGCAAAGTTGATTTTAGAAAATGGAAGTGTATTTGAAGGTGATGCTTTTGGACACCTAAAAGAAGCAGTAGGAGAAGTAGCTTTTAATACAAGTATGACCGGTTATCAGGAGATAATCACAGACCCTTCCAATTATGGTCAAATAATCTCCATGACCTACCCTCTAATAGGAAATTACGGCATAAATTTAGATGATATGGAATCGGATAGTCCAAAGATTAGAGGCCTTATAGTCAGAGAAAAGGCAGACCATCCAAGTAACTGGAGAAATGAAATGGAACTGGATGGTTACCTAAAGCAGAATAGGGTGATAGGTCTTGAAGGGATTGATACCAGGGCTCTAACCAAGGTCTTGCGTAATCATGGAAGCATGGTGGGAATTATTACCCTTAGAGATTTAACTCCTGGTCAAATAGAGCATAAATTTAATACCTATCACAATAAGGATGCTGTGGACCAGGTTTCGACTAAAGAAAGATATATTATAGATGGCAAGGGTCACCATATTGCCTTTATAGATTTTGGTACAAAGAAGAGCATTTTAAACATATTGAACAAGATGGGTCTTAAAATTACTGTATATCCTTTTAATACATCTTATGACGAAATCCTCAAGGAAGATCCTTATGGAATCATATTATCGGCAGGTCCAGGGGACTCTAAAAGCCTAACTCATGTTGTAGATAATATTCGAGGATTAGTAGGTAAGAAGCCTATATTTGGATTTGGATTAGGCCATCAGCTACTTGCCTTGGCCATTGGGGGAGATGTTGAAAAACTTAAATATGGCCATAGGGGTTCAAATCACCCGGTTAAGAATTTAAGAAATGGAAGGATACTTATTACATCTCAAAACCACGGATATGTAGTTAGTGAAAAATTGCCGGAGGACCTTGTCATTACCCACAGAAATATTAACGATGGAAGTATAGAGGGCATTAAGCACTTGAGCCTTCCCTTGATGGGAGTTGAGTTTAGCCCCCAAGCCGATAATTTTCAGGACTTTATGGACTTAGTAGGAGGATTATAAAATGCCAAAAGATAATAGTATAAAGAAAGTTTTAGTTATAGGTTCAGGTCCGATTGTCATAGGTCAGGGGGCAGAATTCGATTATTCCGGAACTCAAGCCTGCCAAACCTTGAAGGAAGATGGGGTGGAGGTAGTTCTTGTAAATAGTAATCCTGCCACTATAATGACGGATAAGGGGGTTGCAGATAGGACATATATTGAGCCTTTAACTATAGAATTTATTGAAAAGATAATAGCTAAGGAGAGACCCGATAGCCTCATAGCAGGTATGGGTGGTCAAACGGGCTTAAACCTTTCGGTTGAACTATATGATAAGGGAATACTTGATAAATATAAGGTTAAGGTTATAGGAACCTCTATTGAATCCATAAAAGAAGGTGAGGATAGGGACAGGTTTAAGAAGTTGATGGAAAGAATAGGTCAGCCTATAATCCAAAGTGAAATAGTTACAAGCTTAGAAGATGGATTAAGAGTTGCCGGAGAGTTGGGATATCCTATAGTAGTAAGACCTGCTTATACACTAGGAGGAAGCGGTGGGGGAATAGCCGATAATGAAGAGGAATTAATAGAGATCTTAACTCAAGGACTACATTTAAGCCGTGCAGGCCAGGTCTTATTGGAGAAGAGTATTAAGGGTTGGAAGGAAGTAGAATATGAGGTTATAAGAGACTCTTATGGAAATACCATAGCAGTATGTAATATGGAAAATGTAGACCCTGTGGGAATACATACAGGTGATAGTATAGTAGTAGCGCCTACTCAGACCCTTTCTGCCTACGAGGCTCAGATGCTACGAGCTGCATCTATGGATATTATTAATGCCATTGAGATTAAGGGAGGTTGTAATGTACAATTTGCCCTTAACCCAAATAGTTTTGAATATGTAGTTATAGAGATAAATCCTCGTGTAAGTAGATCTTCTGCCTTGGCTTCAAAGGCTACAGGCTACCCAATTGCTAGGGTTGCGTCAAAAATCGCTTTAGGATATGCCCTTGATGAAATAAAGAATGCCGTAACCGGGTCTACTTATGCTTGCTATGACCCAACAATTGACTATGTAGTAGTGAAGATTCCAAAGTGGCCTTTTGATAAATTCTCTGAGGGAAAGAGAAGTTTGGGAACTAAGATGATGGCCACAGGAGAGATTATGTCCATAGGAAATAGCTTTGAAGCAGCCTTTCTTAAGGGAATCCGCTCATTGGAAATAGGCAAGTATTCATTAAGCCATAAGCCATCATCTTTAAGATCCTTAGAGGACTTGAAGATAAAGGTTCAAATTCCTGATGATGAAAGAATCTTCGACTTGGCGGAGATGCTTAGAAGAAATTATAGGGTAGATATGGTATCTAAGATTACCGGAATGGATCCTTTCTTCGTGCAAAAGATAAAGTTCATAGTTGAGGAAGAAGAGAAAATAAAGGGCATTTCCTTAGAAGATATGGATGAAGGGTATTTAAGACATTTGAAGAAAAAAGGATTCTCCGATAAGGGAATTGCGGATTTAGTCAATTGTTCTCCTATAGATATTTATAAATTGAGAAATAAGTGGAATATACATCCTGTATATAAGATGGTAGATACCTGTGCAGGTGAATTCGATGCAGTATCAGCTTATTACTACTCAACCTATGACCAGGAAGATGAAGTTGAAGTATCTAATAATAAGAAGGTAATGGTAATAGGGTCAGGCCCTATAAGAATTGGTCAAGGTGTTGAGTTTGATTACTGTTCAGTTCATGGAGTACTTGCACTGAAGAAGGCAGGTATTGAGACCATCATAGTAAATAATAACCCCGAAACCGTAAGTACAGATTTTAATGTAGCTGATAAGCTATACTTTGAGCCCCTTACTGAAGAGGATGTATTAAATATTGTAGATAAAGAAAAGCCTGATGGAATAATACTTCAATTTGGGGGACAGACTGCAATAAAGTTGGCTAACTTCTTTAAGGAAATGGATATTCCTATACTTGGAACTAAGCCGGACCAAATAGATGCTGCTGAGGATAGGGAAAAGTTTGAAGCCCTTCTTGAAGAATTAAATATAAAAAGACCTAAGGGTAAGGCGGTTTGGTCACTAGAAGAAGGAATAGAAGTGGCAAGTAGCCTTGGTTATCCGGTTTTAGTTAGACCATCCTATGTTCTTGGGGGACAGGGAATGGAAATAACCTATGGAGAAACAGAGCTTAAAAGATATCTATCCCATGCCTTTATGAAGGATAAAAAGAACCCGGTCCTAATCGATAGATATCTTTTGGGTAAGGAAATAGAGGTTGATGCCATCTGTGATGGAGAAGATATACTAATCCCCGGGATAATGGAACATCTTGAGAGAGCAGGAGTTCACTCCGGAGATTCTATTTCAGTTTATCCTACACAGAACGTTTCAAATACAATAAAGGATGAAATAGTTGAAGAGACTAGAAAAATAGCCCTTGCCTTAAAGGTAAAAGGTATGATAAATATCCAATACATTGAGTATAAAGGTGACTTATATATAATAGAAGTAAATCCGCGTTCAAGCAGAACCGTACCATATATCAGCAAGGTCACAGGAGTTCCCATGATTGAGCTTGCTACTAGAGCTATGCTTGGTGAGAAGCTTAAAGATATGTCCTATGGCACAGGCTTATACAAGGAAGCAGATATGATAGCGGTTAAAGTGCCTGTATTCTCAACACAAAAGCTTCCAGATGTTGAGATGAGCCTTGGACCAGAGATGAAATCTACGGGAGAGGTTCTTGGAGTAGGATATGATATAATGGAAGCACTATATAAAGGTTTTATAGGAGCAGGTATGGAAATCCCAAAAGAAAAAGGAACTCTCTTGGCAACTATAAACGACCATTATAAGGAGGAGTTTTTACCTTTAGCAAAGGAATTTGCAAGGAAGGGATATAAATTTGTCGCAACTCAAGGCACTTCTGAGTTCTTAAAAAATGAGGGAATTGAATCCCTTGTAATTAAGAAGCTAAGTGAGGATTCCAATGATATTATAAATAAGATAAGAAGCGGCAAGGTGGATATAGTCATCGATATTCCAACAAAGGGTAGGGATTCCCACAGGGATGGATTCAGAATTAGACGTGCAGGAATTGAAGCAGGTATAAATGTATTTACCTCCTTGGATACTGTTAAGGCCTTACTGGATATAATAGAAGCAGACCTGGATGCAAGCAAGGTGGGAATAATCGATTTAGGAGCTGAGTAAAATGTGTAATGAGAACAAAAGAGCCAAAGTAAATTCCTATATATTGGAGAATGGAGAAATAAGTCCGGGAATATTTAAGATGGTAGTAGCTTCAAATAGAATAGAGTCCACAGCCAAACCCGGACAATTTGTAAACCTGTATTGCAGGGAAGGCAGCAGACTCTTACCAAGACCTATAAGCATATGTGAAATAGATAGGGAAAACAACACCTTAACCTTTGTATACGGTGTGGTTGGTAAAGGAACTAAGGAGTTCTCGGAGATGAAGGCTGGTGAGCATATAGAGCTTTTAGGCCCCCTTGGTAGTGGATATAAAATAGATGAAGAAATAGATGAACATATAATAGTTGGAGGAGGCCTTGGTGTTCCTCCCCTCTTGGAGCTAATTAAGAATCTTAAGGGTGAAAAGAAGGTTTATCTGGGCTTTAGAAGCGATAGTTATTTGGTTGAGGAATTTGAAAAGTATGGAGTCCAGGTTCAAATAGCCACAGATGATGGAAGTCAAGGCTTTAAGGGTACGGTAGTAGATCTTATGAAACATACCAATGCTTCCGGAAAGATGGTATATGCATGTGGCCCAAAACCTATGCTAATGGCAGTAGCTGATTGGGCTAGGGAAAATGCTATAAGAGCCCAACTTTCTCTTGAGGAGAGAATGGGCTGCGGTATTGGTACATGTGTAGGTTGTGTCGTAAGAATTAAGAATGAAGATACTTGGGATTATAAAAAGGTATGCGTAGATGGTCCGGTATTCTGGAGTGGGGAGGTGGTTTGGGATGTATAAGGACTTGAATCTTGAAATAGATATTGGGGGAGTAAAGCTTAAAAATCCTGTAATGACTGCCTCCGGTACCTTTGGTGCAGGAAGGGAATACTCCGAATTTATTGATCTCAACCAATTGGGAGCGGTAGTTGTAAAAGGCATTGCAACCAATCCATGGATTGGAAATGCTCCCCCAAGAATTGCTGAAACCTATGGGGGGATGCTAAATGCCATAGGTCTTCAAAACCTTGGAGTAGAGCACTTTATCAATGAAGATATTCCTTTCTTGAGAAAGTATGATACTAAAATAGTAGTTAATGTTATAGGAAAGACCCTGAAGGAGTATTGTGAAGTGGTTGAAAGGCTAAGTGATGCGGATGTAGATTTGATAGAGTTAAATATATCCTGCCCTAATATCAAGGAA
>CAZIMA010000071.1:0-8695 GCA_964540195.1 uncultured Tissierella sp. | reverse complement strand
ATTTGCTATAATTCAGGGGATATTAATGAAGGTGGATATCCTAGCTATTAAGGCCTTAGGCTTTATCCCTTTGACGGATTTTGGGATATTTAATACAGAAAATGATAGTCTTATATTCATAATATTATCCTTGTTTGCAGTATTTCTATTTGTAGCATCAATTATGAACTTGCTTGCTCTATTGAACTATAAAATAGGCTGGAAACTATGGATAATAGTAGGTATAGTAGTCTCCTTGTTTGTAGGAGTTGGGATAACCTTTATATTTGGAGTCTTAGATCAAATTATGACCATAAGAATAGATTTAATACAATTGATAGTTTTAATGATCCCAATAATTCTATGCTACGCAGCAGGATTTATGGTGGTGAAAAATACAAACATTAAGAATAGAATAGGCTAAGCACCTTTAATTTAAACCCCAATATATTATTTATTGGGGTTTAATTATCTTGAAAAGTTTGTTATATTTAGCATAGAGGTGAACAAATTGAAAGTAATGATAATAGGGGCAGGAAAGTTAGGACAAAAACTGGCTGAATCCTTTGTCCATGAGAATATAGATGTAACAGTTATAGATATTAGCTCTAAAGTAATAGATAAAATAAATGAGTATATGGATGTATTAACAGTTGTAGCAAATGGAATTGATATAAGGGTCTTAAAGGATTTAGATATAAATAGCTGTGATTTATTAGTAGCTTCTACTGATAGTGATGAAACAAATACAGTTATTTGTGCTTTGGCAAAAAAGTTAGGTTGTAAACAGACAATTGCACGTATTCGAAATCCTGAATATATGAAACAGCTGGATTTTATAAAGACAGAATTAGGTATAGACCACACAATAAATCCTGATTTAGCAACAGCGACCTCTATATTCAAATATCTCTTGAAAAGTTATGGGCTTAATTCTGGAGATTTTGCTAGTGGGAAGGTTCAGATGATAGATTTTAATATCCATTATAACGAAGTGTTCGTTGGAAAGATGTTAAAGGATTTAGAAGGGTTTGAAAAGCTATTAATTACAGCTATATCTAGAAATGGTATAATGATTATACCGGATGGCTCTACAGTGCTGTTAGAAGGCGATGTAATTCACATAATAGGTAAGAGTGATGAAGTTAAGAAAGTAAGTGAACTATTTATAGATGATTTTAATAAAAAAACTGTGGACAAGGTAATGATTCTTGGAGGAGGAAACATAGGTTATTATTTAGCTGATAAATTGTCTAAATCTAAAATTCAAGTAACCTTAGTTGAACAAGATAAAGAGAGGTGTTTAGAACTATCTCAACTATTGGACAATGTTTTAATAATACATGGGGATGGTACTGATATTCATCTATTAGAGGAAGAATCTATTTCTTCTATGGATGCTTTTGTTGGTGTTACTGGATTTGATGAGGAAAATCTCCTTATGGCGCTTATGGCTAAACAGGCTGGGGTAAGCAAGACTATTTCTAAGATAAGTAGACCTAATTATACCAAAATTATCGATAGACTTGGTGTAGATGTAGCAATTAACCCTGTATTTATTACTGCAAGTAATATCATAAAGTATATTAGAGGGGGTAAGGTTGTATCAGTATCCCTTTTACTTGGTGGTGAAGCTGAGGTTACGGAAATAATTATTGATAAAGACCTTCCAATAATAAACAAGCCTATTGTAGAATTAAATCTTCCAAAAGGTATCATAATTGGAGCATTAGTTAGACATGGAGAGGTTATTATTCCTAAAGGACATACCATCATTAAAGCTAATGACAGAATAGTGGTCTTTTGTCTTAACGAAGATTTAGATAAATTGAAAATGTTTTTCAATAAACAAGGAGGAGGTAGGCTAAGTGAATTATGGAATCGTACTAAAGGTATTAGGGATAATTCTCATAATTGAATCTCTTCTCATGCTGCCTTCCTATATAATAGCTTTAGTTACTAATGGTAATGATGCAACTGCTTTCCTTCTTACTATAATACTAACCGCTACAATTGGAATCTTATTAGCATCTAAAAAAAAGGTGCATAGTAGGATTATTGCACGAGATGGATTTGCCATTGTAACATTTGGCTGGATATGTGCATCTCTTCTAGGGGCTTTACCTCTGTATATAGCAGGAAATACTAATACCTATATTGATGCTTTATTTGAAATAGTCTCTGGATTCACTACTACTGGTTCAACTATTATGACAAATGTGGAAATGTTACCGCAAGGAACCTTGTTCTGGAGGTCATTTACCCATTGGATTGGTGGAATGGGAATATTGGTATTTACACTAGCTCTTTTACCTACCATTGGAATTCAAGGCTTTCAAATTTTCAAGGCTGAAAGTCCAGGGCCTGTAACTGGTAAAATTGCGCCAAGGTTGAAGGATACAGCAAAGATTCTATATACAACCTATATCATTATTACACTAATTCAGGTGGTTTTGTTACGTGTTGGGGGTATGAGTTTTTTTGATTCATTTGTTTTTACATTTGGAACAGTTGGAACAGGAGGATTTGCACCATATAATAATAGTGTAGCTGCATATCCATCTACATATATTCACATAGTTATAGGAACTTTTATGGTCTTATCTGGAGTTAATTTTTCACTTTATTATAATGGTTATAAAGGAAGAATTAGGGATGTATTTAAAGAAGAGGAACTAAGATTGTATCTGATAATAATTGCTGTAGCTGTATCAGCTATAGCATTAAATCTTTTTTTTACTAGCTATGATAGTGTTGGTTTGGCATTGAGGGATGCATTTTTTCAAGTATCTTCTATAATGACCACAACTGGCTATGCTACTGTGGATTTCGATTTATGGCCAAGCTTTAGTAAGGGAATATTACTGCTTTTAATGTTTATCGGTGCCAGTGCAGGATCAACGGCAGGTGGTATGAAAGTTATTCGAATTTTAGTGATGCTTAAAATGATTAAAAGAGAGGTCGGAAAATCATTCCACCCAAGAGCCATGATACCCATCAAGATGAATGGGAAGATTATGCAAAATGAGACGATTTCAGGCATATTTAGCTTTCTAGCATTATACTTATTGATTTTTGCTATTTCTTCTTTACTAATAATGTTAGAAGGGGTAAATATAGAAAGTGCAGTTTCTTCTGTAGCTGCTACCTTGGGGAATATTGGACCTGGGCTTGATTTTGTAGGACCTAGCAAAAATTTTGGAGGGTATTCTCAACCTTCTAAGTTTTTATTTACAATATTAATGTTGCTTGGTAGATTAGAATTGTTTACTGTAATATCTTTATTTGCACCAAGAAGTTGGAGAAGAGATGTATAATGGAAGATTGGGGTAGAATAATGACACAAGTATTTAAAAATTCTTGGAATGACTTATTAAAGGATGAGCTTGAAAAGGATTATTATAAAAAACTAAGAGCCTTTTTAATAGAAGAATATAGTACTAAGCTTATATACCCAAATGCCTATGACATATATAATGCATTACACTATACGGACTATAAGGATGTAAAAGCTGTAATATTGGGGCAAGATCCATATCATGGACCTAATCAAGCCCATGGACTGGCTTTTTCAGTAAAGCCGGGAGTAAGAATACCCCCTTCATTATTGAATATGTATAAAGAGTTAGATACTGATTTAGGTTGCTATATACCAAATAACGGATACTTGGAGAAGTGGGCTAGACAGGGGGTACTCTTATTAAATACTTCCCTGACTGTAAGGCAGGCTGAGGCAAATTCTCATAAAAATATAGGATGGGAGATTTTCACAGACCATATTATTAAGTTATTAAATGAAAGACAAGATCCTATGGTTTTTATTCTATGGGGAAACAATGCTATAAGTAAGGAAAGACTTATAACTAATAAGCATCACTATATAATAAAATCCGTACATCCCAGTCCTTTATCTGCTTTTAGAGGCTTCTTTGGGTCTAAGCCATTTTCCAAGACCAATAATTTCTTAAAGAGTATGGGAAAGGAGCCTATTGACTGGCAAATTGAAAATATCTAGGAAAGGAGAGGTGATGGTCATGGACTTAAAGAATGTAAGAGAAAAAAATATAGTAATAGATTATATACCTGCTCTTGTACTAACACCAATAAATGAATCTGACTTGCATCCTACTATTGTATTCTATCATGGATGGGGTTCAAGTGTTGAGAAACAAAGATTCAGGGGATTTATACTTGCAAGCTTAGGGTTCCAAGTGGTGATTCCTTGCTCCATATATCATGGTGATAGGAATCCAGTTGACCATAAAAGTGCAGAGAATGCTGGGAGATATTTCTGGGAAGTTATCTTCAATAATATTGAAGACTTTAAGAGGGTATTTGAATATACTGTTAGTAGGCTATCTGCAAATCCAAATAGGATAGGGGTATGCGGAAACTCCATGGGTGGTTTTACATCTGCAGGTATATTCTCATATTATCCAGATGTAAAAGCAGCAGTAATATTCAATGGATCCTGTAATTGGGATTATTCTAACAAGTGTTTTCTAGATGCATTAAAGTTCAATGTAGATGATTTTCCGAAAGAAATTCAGGATAAAATAGATAAATATAATCCAATGAACAATATAGAATCCATAAAGAATAGGTCTATTTTAATGCTGCATGGGGATAGTGACTCACTGGTAGATGTTGGTGCCCAAAGAGAGTTCTTTAGTAAAAACTTCAACTTATTTGAGGATAGTGATAAACTTTGCTATATCGAATACCCTAAGCTTAACCATTTTGTCACCACTAATATGATGGAAGAGGCAGGAGAATGGTTTTATAAGTATCTGTAAAGATTTACTTACATAAAGGAGGAGATGCTTTTGAAACCGATAATTGGACTGACTTGTCATAAGGAAGACAAAATTCATAGTAGTATAAATAGGGTGAACTATGCATATATATGGGCTGTTGTTAGAGCAGGCGGCATACCCGTAATAATCCCTATATTAGAAAATACAGATGACATAAATAAATATATAGATATAATAGACGGAATCATATTCACAGGCGGCGGAGATATATCCTCCCATTATTTCGGTGAAGAGCCTATAAAAGAGGTAGATGGAGTTTGCTTGGATAGAGATAGAACCGAATTGGCATTGTTCCATGAAGCATATGAAAGGAGTATGCCCATCTTTGGCATATGCAGAGGGTCCCAGCTTATAAATATCTCATTGGGAGGCAGTATCTATCAGGATATATATACTCAGGTATCCAATGTTCTGGGTCATACTTGTGAAAACAATATTCAGGACGGATATCATACTATAAATATTCAAAAAGATAGTATCCTCCATAAGATATTTGGAAAGGAAAAGCTGGTAGTCAACTCACTGCATCATCAAAGCATAAAAACCCTTGGAAAAGATTTAAAAATAACAGCATCTGCAGCAGATGGAATAGTCGAGGCCATAGAATCCACCAACGATAAATTTGTCCTAGGAGTACAGTTCCACCCCGAAGCAATGGCAATGAAGTATGAGGAGTTCTTAAAGCCTTTCAAGTATTTTGTTGATAAGTGTAAATAAGAACTACCAGTTTTACAAAAAAAGCTACCAGTTTTACATGAAATCCAGAAATTGAAAAATTATATGATATGCTATCAGTAAGTTTTGGAAGGAATATTTCCCAGACTTAATTGGTAGCATTTTTTATTAGAAGAAAGGGGGATGAGTTCTTATGAAGAAGATAGGAAAAAAAGTAATGGAGTCTGTAGCTAAGATTTCGATGGAGGTTGCAATGCAATCACCGAGCACAATGTCAGTGTTTTATTTTTACGAACCAAAGATGCCGGAGAAGTTGAGGAAAGAGGATAAAAGTAGAGTGCATCGTTCGATGATACTGCTAATTTAGAGCTTTTGTATATAATATAAGGAGGATTCGTTTAAATGAAAAATATTAAGAAAATTTCAATATTCATTCTAGTGATTCTATTGGTATCTACCTCAACGGTAACATCTTTTGCTCAAAATGACTTGGATATAATAAAGAGAAAAGATGCAGAAGTAGATGCTAAGATTGTAAAATTAGAAAAAGAAATAGATGAAATGGAAATGGTGGTATTTGGGAAATTAAAGCATTCTTTGGAAAAGGTTGAATCTATGGATGCTAAATCTCTTCATTCAACTACAGGTTTTGAAGATATGGCTAGTTATACTGACTATCTATTTGAAAAACACAATAAAGAAGCAAGTTTAAATGAAAGAGAAATACTCTTAAAGTATGGATTTAAACCAGTTTCAAGAAATGAGGATAGTGAGAATTCAATAAATCCATCATCAGTTTCTGCAGATATGACATTTTCAGAAGAACCTATATATTATGATTCTTCAGCCGGATTATATAGGTATACTTCTGATTGGTTATGGAGAGAATTTTCATGGGATGAACTTGCAGACATAAATGATTTAGTAGGAGTGGGTATAACAAAGCCAGGTGATTATCTAATATATTCTTCATTTGCTAAGACATGGGACAATTTAGGGAATCAAACTGGTTACGTAGATAACTCAGGTAATCATACACCTTCTAATTCATATATTACTAAACGTTTTGAAGATAACAATGGAGTATGTTTCAATGTTAATGATACCCCTTCAGTTAATGGTCAAGTTGGAATAACGAGATATCATACACATAAGGGTAGAGTAACTGTTTATTTAAAAAAATTAGGCAGTACAACTACAAAAGTAATAATGTCTTACAATCATAACTATAAGATAGGTAGCCTTCAACCAGCGGCAAAAATTAGTAATGTTGGATTTACTTCACTTAGTGGTCTTTTATCTGTTACTTATCAGACAGTTAATAAAGAATGGCAGAGATCTGCCGGGGGAAAAATTATTAATTAGGGAGTAAAGAAAATTATGATGAATGATAATAAAACCTATTTAACTATAATTGCCTTATTTAGTTTGATTCTATTCGTCGTTTTGGCAGCCTTCGTTGGAACACAAGATTTGGTAAGGGATAGTTTACTATCTATATTAACAGTAAGTTATATAGTCAATAATCTACCATCAAATAAGAAATGATATTCTTTCTAACCTGTTATTAATTAAGGGTAAGATGTCCATATCAAACATATGCTATACATTTACAAATCAAGTCCTATTTATGAGTTAACCCACAAATAGGACTTGATTTGTAAATGATGAATCAAAGGAGATGTTTGGATGCTAAGAAGCCTCATTGATACTATCACTAAATTAATGTGTGAAAATGATATTATAGAGAAAAAAGATATAGATATTTATTCCTATGGGCTAGAACTACTCTTAAATAATATTATTACAGTATTACTTTTATTTTTGATAGGATTTTTTCTGGGAGCTGTTGGTTCCACCATAATATTCACTGGAATTTTTATTTCTTTAAAAAGATATACAGGAGGATTCCATTGCAGTACATATGGCAAGTGCCTTGTTCTTACCTTTTTAGTATATTTACTGGTGGTTGTACCTTCAATGATTTTGACAAAAGAAATTCAGCTAATAATTGGTATTGTATCTTTGATTTATTCCGTAATATATATATATTTATCTAACCCATTAGCAAGTAATTCCAGGCCCAAGACCAGCCAACAAGTTGAAGAATGCAATAAACAAAAGAACAATATTCTAGTATTTATATTGGGAATTCAAATGATTCTTCTAATCTTAGGACAAGATTATACTATATTCTTTGTAATATCCAATTCATTAATGGCTATCGCCATTAACATGATGATAGAAAAAAGAATAAATCTTATAAGTATGAAATCAAATTGAACAGACATTTTCTTAAGGAAAAAGAAAGAGAAATAATAGATATGCATTATAAAGCAATGGAAAGATATCTAAAGCTGAATGAGGAAACAAATCTTCAGATTAGAAAAGTAAGACACGATATAAGCAATCATATGGTGAATATTAAGAGTATGATATCCGATAGTACAAGCGGTAAAATGACAGAGTATATTAATGAAGTTATTGAAGATTTAGATGAGTTTTCAATTACAATAAAATCAGGAAATGAAATAGCTGATATAGTATTAAATCAGAAGATTATTGAAGCAAGGAAACATAATATAGATTTGGTAATAAAGGCAGCAATTCCGCCGGATATATCTGTTAAGCCTGCAGATTTAAGCTCCATATTATTCAATAGTATAGATAATGCTATTGAAGCAAGCTTAAAAATTGATGATATAGATAATAAAAGAATAAGAGTAAATATCCATCCCAAAAAAGACTACTTATACTTTGAAATAATCAACAATATAAGTGATAATACTGAAGTTCAAAGGGGTAGAACATCAAAGGAGAATAAAAAGAACCATGGCTATGGATTGATTATTTTAGAGGATATAACTAGTAAATATGATGACTTTATGAACTATGAGATTATAGATAATGAGTTTAGATTGCATATGGTTGTGTCCTTAGGAAAAATAACTACCAGTTTTACAGAAAAAGCTACCAGTTTCACATAAAACGAAAATACTAAGAAAATATATGCTATGCTATCAACAAGTCGAGGTGATAAAACTCTATTAAGACTTATTGATAGCATAGTTTTTTGTTAGGATAAAGGGGGGTGAAATTCATGAACAACATAAGTAAGAAATTAATGGAGTCTGTAGCTAAAATTTCAATGGAGGTTGCAAGCCAATCACCAAGAACAATGTCAGTATTTTATTTTTACGAACCAAAGATGCCAAAGAAATTGT
>CAZIMA010000070.1:1625-8767 GCA_964540195.1 uncultured Tissierella sp. | reverse complement strand
ATTTTATGTAATTATTTAAAGCATAACCTGTTTTAAGCATACTAACACTGCTACCACCAATCTTACTCACCTTAAACGAGGTGGAAATTTTTTACTCGCCACCTGGTTATTACTATAACATCATATTTTTACTTCTTTGTCAATATCAATCTGCTACACCCACTTGTTATTTACTACTTTTACGTTGTAGTCCTTATTACTAATACTGCAATAGGGGCATCTTTTAACGCCGTGAGTATGATCCCTTATAAAGACAACAGGTTTGGAGCAATATGGACACCAACTCTGATTATCCTTTAGTTTAGCATCCTTAGGAATCTCCCTATCAGGTATATCATTCTTAGTATTGATAATTTCGAACATGTCCAATTGTATTTCCATGAATAATCCCCTATTAGTATATAATCTCTAGTCTAATTAATAGTATACCACAAAATTTGTTAAATAAATGAGTCTAGCTAAATTTATTGTAAATAACTAAAAAATCAAGGGTGAAAATGAGAATACTAAGTAAAAACAAGATGCTATCTATTTTAGATAGCATCCTACAGGGAATATCTGCACACATTATTTTACTATGAAAACAGAGATTTTTGAATGATGAACTACTTTATCAGACACACTTCCGAGTAATGTCCTTTTAAATACTCCCATTCCTCTGCTTCCCATTATTATAGCATCATAGCCTCCACCTTCAGCTTCATTAATTATCTCCTCTGTTGGATTACCCGTCCTAGTCTTAGCATCCACTTTCCCAGTAAAGTCCTTAAATGAATCTAGGGCAACCTGTAACATTTTTTTACTGTATTCCTTATTAATATTTTGAGCCTCATTTATAATCTCTAAATCAGGCATATCCCTGTATCCTGTTATTGGAGCAACCACATTTAAAATTGTAATTTCACTTCCCATACATACAGCTATTTTCTTCGCTTTGTCCAAGGCCCTCTTTGAACTGTCAGAGCCATCTATTGGGACTAGTAGTTTTTTCATTATTAACCCTCCTACTTAACTATCAAAACTGAAGTTTTGATATAATGTATCACCTTATCCGATACACTACCCAATAATGTTCTTGAGAAGATTCCGGCACCTCGACTTCCCATTATGACTAAATTATACCTTTCCTCCTCGGCTAAATTAATAATCTCATCTACCGGATCACCAATCTTGTTTAAGGATTGAACTTTCCCCTTATAATCTGCGAATTCCTTAAGGGCATTATCGAGTATCTCTCTACTTCTTGCAATATAACCCTTGTTGATTTCTTCATAAAAAGCCTTGTTTTGCATCGTCCTCAGGTTAATTGCCGGATTCATTACATTGAGTATTGTTATCTCTGCGTTTAATGCACTGCCTATTTCCTTAGCCATTTCCAATGCTCTTTTTGAGTATTCAGACCCATCAGTAGGCACTAATATTTTCACCGGAAAAACCCCCTTTCTAACTAACAACTTTTCATTAAATATATTCTCTTAAGCATAAAGATTTAAATAGTATACTACTATTTAACTATCAGGACCGAAGTTTTTACATGATGCACTACCTTATCTGAAACACTTCCAAGTAATGCTCTGGAAAAAATTCCACCACCTCTGCTTCCCATAACTATTAAATCAAATCCACCTTCTTCAGCAAATTTTATAATTTCATCTACCGGGTCGCCGAATCTTGTCTCTGTAATAAAAGTACCCTTGAAACCCTCGAAGATTTCCTTTGCCTTCTTTATAACTTCTTCTCCACGGATTGTTGCATTCCTTTTAATTTCATTGCCCAATTCCCTATTATTGATATAAACCGTATCCCTAATTGGATTTATTACATGAAGGATAGTTACTTCACCACCTATACCCTCAGCAATTTTTCTAGCTTTAAATAAGGCCTTCTCTGAATACTTCGAACCATCTACAGCAATTAGTATCTTCTTCATTTAATACCCTCCTTCTATTACTAAGACTGTATGTATCTTTGTATGTAATTTATACCCACTGAAATAGAAAAAACATAATAATAGAAATAATTCAATAAAAATGGAAATACTCCTTTTATACAATATGGTGTCTCCTTGTTTACAAAGGGTTTTTTATAAGCTAAACTATACTTACAAAATAATCGAGGTGATAGTATGAGTAATTTTCAATATAAACTAGACCAATATGCAGAACTGGTAGTGGAAGTAGGAATAAATCTTCAAAAGGGTCAGCCCTTAGTAATATCGGCTCCGGTAGAAGGGGCAGATTTCGTTAGGCTATTAGCTAAAAAAGCTTATGCTGCTGGTGCCAGTGAAGTTTACATTAATTGGAATGATGATGAATTAACTAAACTTAAGTATGAAAATGCACCAATGTCAGTATTTGAAAATTTTCCAAAATGGAAATGCGATGCTATGGTGGACTACGCCCAGAAGGGGGCCGGATTTATTTCAATCCATGCTGATGACCCTGAACTTTTAAAGGATATTGACCCTAAGAAAATCGCAGCCGCCAATAAGTCAGCAGGAATCGGGATGAAGGCCTTTAGGAAATATACCATGAACGATATAAATTCATGGTGTGTTATAGCTATTCCTACAAAAGGATGGGCTAAGAGGGTATTCAAAAATATAGATGAGGAATTAGCTATAGAAAAACTTTGGAACGCAATTTTAAAATCAACAAGGGTGGACTTGGACTCTCCTATTGAAGCTTGGGAGAAACATATAAAAACCCTGGAGGAAAAGGTAGTTTATTTAAACAACAAAAGATTTAAAAGCCTCCATTATAAATCATCAAATGGTACCGACTTAATCATAGACCTTCCAAAGGATCATAAGTGGGCAGGAGGCGGTGGTAGAAATGCTAAAGGAACCTTCTTTGTGGCTAATATACCCACTGAAGAAGTTTACACCCTACCTCATAAAAATGGAGTTAACGGAATTGTATATAGCACAAAACCATTGAACTACGGTGGTAACCTTATTGATGATTTCAAACTAGTCTTCAAGGATGGCAAGGTAATAGACTTTGAAGCCAAAGTTGGTCAGGAGATTTTAAAAGATCTATTGGAAATTGACGAAGGAGCAAAATATCTTGGGGAAGTGGCCTTAGTCCCTTATAGTTCACCTATTTCAAAGGCAGATATAGTGTTTTATAATACCTTATTTGATGAAAACGCTAGCTGTCACCTTGCATTTGGAAAAGCTTACCCAACTAGCTTAATAGATGGAGAAAATATGAGTGAAGATGAATTAGAAAAAGCAGGTGTCAATAATTCCCTAACTCATGAAGATTTTATGATAGGAACAGACGATTTATCGATACTTGGAACTACTCATTCAGGTGAGGAAATTCAAATTTTCAAAGATGGGGAATGGGCGATATAGAACAAGAAAGGCACAAAAGGGTCGGTTCCTTTTGTGCCTTTGAAATTCAACTTAAATAGGATGGGTCTGAAAGTCCGTATCTAGAAGATCACTTGATATCTTGTACTTACCAGCTTGCCTTTGTTTAAAGAATTCAAGAGCCACTTGTGGAAATAGAGCATAGCTTAATACATCTTCCTCTTGCTCAATATATTCCTTAATTTCTTCATTAAATTCCTTTAACTGAGGACTTAGTAAATCAGCAGGTCTCCCAGTAAACACTTCCTCGTCGCCTATTATCTTGGATTTAATCTCATCGGAGATTTCAACTGCAGGCTTACCATATAGGCCTTTAACATAATTTTTAGCCTCTACAGGAACCATCTTATATCTCTCTCCAAGGATTACATTAAATACAGCTTGTGTACCGACCATTTGACTCATTGGAGTTACCAGCGGTGGATATCCAAAGTCTTCCCTTACCCTTGGGATTTCCTTAAGAACCTCATCATAAAGGTATTCCTTTCCTTGCATCTTCAATTGGCTAACTAGATTTGAAAGCATTCCACCAGGTACCTGATATTTTAGAGTATTCACATCAACATTAAGCACCTTTATATCCAGCAAACCTTTTGCAATATATTTTTCCTTTAGGTCTTTAAAATAATCGCTAACTTCCAAAAGAAGTCCCCTATCTAAATCCGCCTCATATGGAGATTCATTTAAAGATGCCACCATTGGTTCAGTTGCCGGTTGACTAGTTCCATTCCCAAGAGGGGATATTGCCGTATCAATAATATCAACTCCTGCTTCTATGGCCTTTAAATAAGTCTGATTTGCAACTCCGCTTGTAAAGTGAGAATGAATCTCTAGGGGTACCTTTATAAGCTTCTTAAGCTCTGTAACAAGCTTATAAGCCGGATAAGGTAATAGAATCCCAGACATATCCTTTATGCAGATTGAGTCTGCACCCATTTCTTCCATTTCCTTTGCAAGTCTTACATAGTAATCTATATTGTGTACAGGACTAGTAGTATAACAAATAGCAGCTTGTGCATGGCCTCCATATTTCTTAGTTGCTTCAAGGGCCGTCTTAATATTTCTTAAGTCATTAAGGGCATCAAATATTCTAACGATATCAATCCCATTCTTTATTGATAATCTTACAAACTCTTCCACTATATCATCGGGATAATGCTTATATCCAAGAAGATTTTGCCCCCTTAAGAGCATTTGGAGTTTAGTATTTTTCAACACCTTCCTAAGAGCCCTTAATCTCTCCCAAGGATCCTCATCAAGAAACCTTAGGCAGCTATCAAAAGTAGCCCCTCCCCACACCTCAAGGGCATGATATCCTACTTTATCCATCTTTTCAGCAATAGGGAGCATCTCATCAATCTTCATTCTTGTAGCAATCAAAGATTGGTGGGCATCTCTAAAAGCCGTTTCGGTAAACTTTACTTTTGCCATTTGTAATTCCTTTCTTAACATATTCTAAATCCAGACAATTGAATTAAATGTCTTGACTAATCCTTAACTTTATTTGCCCAGGCTATAAAATTATCTACTACTTTATCCAAATACTTTATAGTCCTCTCATTGGAATATTTTCCAAACTCATCAAAATCATTTTGTACATTTGGAATCAATACATGATTTCCCGGCAAAACCAGAGCTGCCACACCAGGAGCATTTAAAATCTTATGAAGTTGCCCTTGCATCCTTGCAGTTCCAACATTTCCATCTGATGCACCTACCATAAATACAGGCTTATTTACAAGCACCCTATCTACCCTAGAGCACCAATCAAGTGCATTTTTTAGACCTCCCGGTATACCATGATTATACTCCGGACTTACAATTAAAACCCCTTGGGAATTTTTTATTTTATCCTTAAATAGCTTTACCCCTTCAGGAGGCTCATTTTCAATATCTGAATTAAACAAGGGAAGGTCATTTAAATAAAGGATTTCCATATCCAACTTTCCCCTGTACCTTTCTTGCATAAAAAGGGCCACTCTTTTGTTATATGAATCCCTTCTTAAGCTCCCAACGATTGTAACTATTTTCATAAAATCACCTCTCACCTATCTATAAGCTACTAGTACCCACAAAAGATGAAAAATCACAAGGCGATTTAATTAAGCATTATTCAATTGTTCTTGGACGTATGTTGGGAGTAGAAAGGCACCTAGGTGTATATCTGAATTATAATATTTAGTTTTCAAGCCCAAGCTTTCCCACCTATCTCTATTATGGTTTTTTACTGGATCAAGTCCTTTACTTGCAAAGCCAAAAAGCCAATGACCCGATGCATAAGTTGGCATATGGAACTGATATACATTACATATATCAAATATTGATTTTAATTTTACATGGGCCTTCCTCATTTCATAGGCATAGTTATCAAAATAAGGACTCTCATGTTGGTTAATCAGTATTCCATTTTCATTTAATGCATCATAACAATCTCTATAAAATTCCCTTGTAAACAAACCTTCACCGGGACCAATAGGGTCTGTAGAATCAACTAGTATTAAGTCATAGAAGGCTTTATTCTTCTTAACAAATGCAACCCCATCTTCAAAGTATGTCTTAACCCTAGGGTCATCAAAACCACAAGCTGTCTGAGGAAGATATTTCTGGCAAAGTCTTACTACTCTTTCATCTATATCTACCAGATGAATAGTCTCAATGCCTTTGTATCTGGATAACTCTCTAACCGTCCCTCCATCTCCCCCACCAATTACTAATACCTTCTTAATATCTGGATTTACAGCCATGGGAACATGAACTATCATATCGTGATAAATAAACTCATCTTTTTCATTTACCATCATTAAACCATCAAGGGTGAAAAATCTCCCAAAATCATAGGACTCAAAGAAGGCTATCTTTTGAAAGGGGGTTTGTTCAGAATAAATCTGCTCCTTAATCTTAATAGAAAATTTACAGGTTTCTGTGTTTTTTTCTGAAAACCAAAGCTCCACTTAGACATCACTCCTATCAAAATTTCTTCCATAATATATTTCATGCATTTCTTGATTTAGTTTAGTTAATATTTCCTTTCTTTCTTCCTCGTTCAAATCTGCAGCACTCATCTCAAACAGGTAATTATCAAGGTCTAATTCCTTCAATATCATTTTAGTATGGAACACATTCTCTTGATATACATTCACATCTATTGCATTATATCGATCAAGGTTCTTCCTAGAAATAAAATCCTGTATTGAATGTATTTTATGGTCTTTAAAATGTTTATTTCCATTTACATCCCTTGTAAATCCCCTGATTCGATAGTCACAGATTATTATATCCGACTCGAAGTTTTCAATTAGATAGTCTAATGCCTTCAATGGAGATATTTGGCCACAAGTTGAAACATCTACATCTACTCTAAAGGTCATAATTCCTTGATCAGGATGGTACTCAGGATAAGTATGAACTGTTATATGACTCTTATCCAAATGCCCCATTACATTTCGAGGTGTGGTAATTACTTCTCCTATATTACAAGAAGGATCTACGCAAACTATTGGAAGAGCCTCCTCTGTAATTAGAAGATTAACACTTGCCCCCTGGGGCTCGTAATCTTGTTTTGCAATATTTAATAGGTTTGCACCGATCATACTGGTTATTTCCCTCAAAATTTCAGTTAATCTTGCAGAGTTATATTGCTCATCAATATATTGGATATACTGTTCCTTTTGCTCAGGGGTTACGGCATAACATACATCATAGATATTAAAGCTTAAAGTCTTTGTTAAGTTATTAAATCCATATAGTTTTAATTTTTCCAATT
>CAZIMA010000070.1:0-1525 GCA_964540195.1 uncultured Tissierella sp. | reverse complement strand
TACCTTTACTCTTCCTGTATATATAAATATTGCATCTCTTAAAAATTCTGCAGTACCCTTTTCTTTATCATCATAGTAGGCTCTAAACCTTTCATCATCAACATACATTTGAGCAAGATTGGCATGGGCTTCCTTATCATAGGTTCCCCAGCTTAAAGATATCCATTCCTTATGAAGCTCAGCAGCCTTTTGGGCTAAATTACTTCCTGGATTTCTATGCTTAAAGGCTTCTCCTAGATAGTATTTCACTTGAGAGGCAAGTTCATTTAACTTGTTAAAATCCTCTTGGGTCATATTCATAAACCTTTCATTGGATTTTTTAACTATATCCTCATCATACTTTTCTCTAATTTCATCTCCAAACTTCTCTTCATTTTCCTGTATTAGCTTTTCTTTATAATCTCCATTTTTTTTATTATCCATTATATATTCCTCCTAAAACCATCCTTTTTTTCTAAAAAACCTTATCATAAGAACAATAATAATCCCTGAGATTATCCAAAAGCCTAAATATCCATATTTCCAATCCAGTTCCGGAAGGTACTTAAAATTCATACCATAAACACCTGCCAAGAAAGTTAGGGGGATGAATATAGTTGAAAATATGGTCAAAACCTTCATCACCTCATTGGTCTTATTTCCAATGCTAGATAGGTAAGAATCCAACATATTAGAACATATATCTCGATAAGTTTCCACCAAATCTATGATTTCAACTATTTGGTCACTTACATCCCTTAAATAATAAATAGTCCTTCCATCTATTAGGTCAAACTCATCCTTAGCTAGGCCTCCAGCCACATTTCTCATATGGTACAAAAGGGACCTCATATAAATCAACTGCCTCTTAATGGCATATACCTGTTTTAAGAATTCCTTGTTGGGATTATCGAGAAGATAATCTTCTAAATCGTCTATTTCTTCTCCGATGATTTCTATAGTTGAAAAATAATTGTCCACGATTGCATCAAGAAGAAAGTACAAGAGGTCATCGGGGCCATTTTTCCTTAGTCCAACCATATCTTCAATGGATTCGTTCAAGCCTTTATAAATATCGGATTCAATATCGCTAAAAGAAAGGAGTTTATCCTTAAATAATAAAAAGGAAATTTGATTAGTTTTAAACTCATATTCTTTAAACTCAGTAGTCTTTACTATTATGAATAAATAATCTTCATAATCAACGATTTTTGGGTTTAGATTAGTATTTATAATATCCTTTAAGACAAGCCTATGAATATTCAACTTTTCACCAATATCCTCTAAAAGGGTCTCATCATATGGCCCCATTATATCGAGCCATTTGATACCCGGCTCAGAAAAATCAGGTAGCTTATCTAAATCATAGATATCTTCTATATGGAAATTATCATTATCATATCTGGTATATATAATCTTTCTAGCTTCTCCCATTTTCCACCTCGACTAAATCTAATGTAAACTCATTATACTACAAATAAGAGTTTTTATTAATGTTTTTAGAGTAAATCTGAATTTTGGTGGTATGAATAATTTAAGGAGTGAT
>CAZIMA010000069.1:0-8849 GCA_964540195.1 uncultured Tissierella sp. | reverse complement strand
ATCAATGATGATATAAGAAATATCTATACTTTCAGATAAAGAATCAATAGAAAACTCTTTTATGAAGTCTGTCTCAATGTAAACATATGGGTGATACACCTTTTATTGTACTCTTACCTTGAATAAAATGAAAATCCTTCTTAAGCCTATATCAATCAAAAAGTATCAGAAATAATGAGGCTGTAAATAATTTGTGCGGTAGTGTAAATTAAATCTGTGCTTTTGGTAAATAGAATACTCTTTTTCTGGCAATAATCTAAATAAGATTGAACCAGGAAAGGCGTATTTTTTCATGAGCACATTACCTAAAAATGCTACTTTTTATATTTCAAAAGCACAAATTATTTACACCCTATTTGATTCTAGCTTTATATTCTATCAACCTCTAATTTTATCTTTTGATTAACCTGTTCTCTTAAGTTAATTAGATACATATCGGACTTTGGATAGGTTTTTAAAGTGAGGGGCTGTGCTAAATTTCCGTCTATTAAATCCAGCACTTCCTCCCTGCTAGTTAAGTCTTCTAGAAGACTTAGAGCTCTCATGTCTTGGAGAGCTTGGTTTAAAACCATGAGTCTGATTGACTCTTCTGGCTGGCCACTTGGACCTGGGTAGACCAAAAAAGCATCTCCTGAAGGAAAGGATCCCTTTGCATCTGTTACTTGATAGGGGTTGAGTTTTTCTGTGGAAAGAGAAGAGTTGTAGAAGTTGTATCCCCAATGAAGTAGACCGTAGATCTTGTATTTGTACAATTGTAAGCCTATAATCCTATTTCTTAATGACGGCATAGACATAAACCTGTTGCTAACCTCATAAAACTGACCTACACAATAATAAGTCCACAGTTCTTCCATGTTTTTGCCTATAAAGTCGTCGATGATACAGGTTGAGGCAACTGGAATGTCTATGAGACCTTCTTCATAGTAGTCGTAGGTGTAGTAGCGTCAAAGACTTTGACTCCTTCTAGAAGGTGGATCACAGAGTTTCTTGCAGCTTTAAAGCTTTTCAAATGTTCCTGTCTGGGTACGTCAGAAATGTGGAAATATGTTTTTTCCAGGATGCCCCATTCTTTTAGGGTTTCAATTAATTGAGGGATAAAGGCATGTAAAAAGTTTTCATCTTAAAAGTTGTCTTATTATCCAATTTTTCACCTCTTTAATTTTCTTAAAAATATAAGCTTATTTCATACCACTTATGGTAATGCCCTTGATAAATTGTTTTTGAAATATTAAAAATACTAAGACCATTGGTATCATTACCATGTTGGCCATTGCCATTGTTGCAGCTAAGTCTGAACCCCTCTGGCCTTCAAACATAACTAGTCCCAAAGGAAGGGTCATTTTGTCATAGTCGTTTAACATTAGTAGTGGGTTTAGATAGTCGTTCCAAACTTGGACTGATGTAATTATCCCAATTGAACCTATTAATGGTTTAAGGTTTGGTATGACAACTCTCCAATAGGTTTTTAAAGGGCCTGCTCCATCAATTTTCGCTGCTTCAAGGAGGGAGTTCGGTATATCTGATATAAACTGCCTTGAAAGGTAGATGGAAAACGGGCTAACTATTCTAGGAATAATCAGTGCCCAAAGGCTGTTAAAAATCCCCATCTTCTGTATCATAAGATATCTTGGAATCATTGTAACTACTGAAGGAACCATAAGTGCCAGTAATAGAAGCCAAAATAACCTATTCTTGTGCTTAAAATCAAACTTTGCAAAAACATAACCTACAAGTGTTGATGTCAAAATCGTAATTAGGATAACTGTTGCAGTTACAAAGACTGAGTTAAAAAACCATCTACCAACAGGAGCCTTGGCGAAGGCGCTTTTGTAGCCTTCTATGGTCCAAACTTCCGGTAAAAAACTAGTCCTATTCCTTAAAATATCACCAGTGCTTTTAAAGGAGGTTATTATTGACCACACTACTGGATAAAGCATAACTATAGACACAAGCGCAAGTATGCCTATGATTATAATATGTTTTTTTTCAAATTTACTCTTTACCATAATTAATCATAACTCCAATCTGATTTAAGAACTCTGTTTTGAAGTTTAGTTACTACGAATATTAATAAAAATAAGGCTGTGGCTATGGCTGAAGCATATCCCATGTCAAAACTTGTAAAAGAAGTTCTATAAATATAGTTTGTAAGAACCATGGCTGTGTTTGCCCTCCCTCCTGAAGGAACTAAGATTGAAAATTGCTCAAATCTTTGCATGTAGTCAATCATGGTCATTATAGCTATAAAGACAAAGGTTGATCTGATCAGGGGAAACTCAACTTTGAAAAACCTTTGAAATGAGTTGGTGCCGTCGATGATAGCAGCTTCTTGGAACTCTTTAGGAATGCCTTCTAAACCTGCTGAGAATAGGATTGTATTGTAACCTACATCTGCCCATAGTGTGTAGGCTACCAAAATAATTTGCATAGGGACTTTTGTTATAAACCAGTTTTGTGGAGGTATGGCAAATATTCCAAGAATTTGGTTTAATGCTCCCCCATTTGTCCCTAAAATCCCATATTTCCAAATCATAGACGTGCCTACTATAGGTGCTATGCATGATAAGAATATAGCAACCCTAAAAAATGTACGCATCCTCTTTGATGGCAGGGATATTATTAGTTTAGCCAAGGTCAGTGATAGAATAATATTAGCAACTACTGTTATTAGGCTATAAAGAATTGTATTTTTTAAGGCTATCCAAAAGACATTATCTGTAAGTAATCTCTTGTAATTTTCTAAAGCTATAAAATCATTGCTAGTATTGGCTGGATTATAATCAAAAAACGATATACCAAGTCCATAAAGTACTGGTACTAAAGAAAATACTATCAGTATTATAAAGCTTGGAATAAGTACTGCAACTACAAAGCGATTATTTTTCATTTTTGTATTTCCTTTTCTTCTTTCTAAAACACAGGAGGCTAAGAACCTCCTGTGTCTGTTTAATCTATTCTGCAGAATAATCAATCATAGCAGTTTCAGAAATTTCTTTAGAAACATCTTCTAGTGCTTTTTGAATATTCCTTTCTGCCGGGCTCATTGAGCTTAGTTCGATAAACATATCATAGAAAGAGTCCCTCAGAAGTGAAGTGTTATAAGGTCCCATCCATTGGCCATACGGTAGTATATCCAACAAGAATGCTATATGTGGCATTTCACTGATATATTTTTCGTTATCAAGTAGTGACTCTCTAGGTGGAAGTTGATTACAAGCGATGTTGTGTTCAACAAGGTTTTCTGGTTGGCTGAAGAATCTTACGAATTCCCAAGCTCCTTCTATGTTGCCAGAGTTTCTTGGAACTATAACTCCCCATCCAGTTTCAGCAGCAAAAGCCATTTGGTCGCCGTATTGTGGTACCGGTACATAGTCAAAGTCTGTGCCAAGTTCCAAGTCATAGGCTGCTGCCTCTCCAACTGCCCAAGAACCTGCCGAAGCCATGTAGGCGTTGCCCCTATAAACATTGTGGAAGCTGTACTCACCATTTACCAAGTTTTCAACGTCTGATTCTCCGTTGTCTACGGTGGAAAGAATTTCTTCTAACGCCTTTACACCTTCCGGAGTTGCAAAGTTTACTGAACCATCTTCTTGGATATATTGCCCACCTTGTTGTAGAATCATAGCCAAGTAGTTACAGATTAAAGAGTCTGTATCAGTCATTTGGAAACCAGCTTTTTCAACTACAGCTGCGTTGGAAATGCTAAGTTCATCTGAAAGCTTTCTAAGTTCTTCCCAAGTTTGAGGGTATTCTTTACCAGCTTCTTCTAACATTTTCTTGTTTACTATCATTCCGCCATACTCTAGATTTGATTCTATAGGTACTCCGTAGTAAGCTCCAGCTTTTTTATAAATACCCAAGCTTGGTGCTAGGTAGTCTGATTCAAATTCAGCTACTAAGTCAGCTGGAACTTCTTCGATACCATCTGATTGAATGTAGGCTGGAGCCATTCCACCCCATACAGCTATGATATCAGGACCTCCTGTTCCTCCAGTAAGTGCGGTTTGAATCTTATTTACATAAATATTGAAAGGATATGATTCAACCTTTACCTTGTATTTTGGATTAGCTTCGTGGAATTTAGCCGCCATCTTTTCGTAGGCTATTTTCCATGGTTCGTTTTCGTGGCACCAGAAAGTTAATTCAATAACTTCTTCATCACTATCTTCTTTTGCTTCTTCCTTAACTTCAGTTTCTGTTATTTCTTTAGCATCTTGTGCGCACCCAACTAAGACAGTCATAAGAATGCAGATACTAAGAAATAAAACTAATAATCTTTTCATAAGTCCTCCTTTAATTGTTTATTGATATAATCTATATTAATTAACTATATCCTTCAATATACCATAACCTACACCAAGTTTTTTTCCTTTCATTAATGCTTTTTTGTATCTTTTTTGTAAGCGTGTAGCTTCTGGATAGTTTTCCTTATCTTCTCTCAAATCTTTAAAAACCCTTACCTCTGCCTGGTGATTGTCCTTATCCACCCTCACTACATCAAACATTTGTAAAAACGCTAGGATGTTAGAATCTTTATCCAAATAATAATATAAATCTGGATCTAAGAGCCAAGACATACATATATATGGAAGGTCTTTTTTATAAAAATGTTTAGATTTTTCAATTGAATCTATGACCTGTTCTTTCAATAAGGGTCCGTCTTCAGCTATGTGGATGCTTATTACATCAGATCCTTTTTTTAAAGTTCCAAAATCTTCTTTAAGGCTTGTCTTTTCAAATTGTAATCTTCCTAGGCGAAAAACTTTTAATTCTAAACTCATAATAACCCACTCGAACTCTTCTAGGCCTATAAATCCATACTTTCTCCTACACTCATTAACCCAAATCCTAATATCTGATAAGGAGTCGAAAAATATTTGGTCTTTGATTCCCCTATCTTGATAGTCTTTATAGGTATCTAAGCTGGCCCTTAGGCTGTAAAGCAGGTAGAAGAAATATCTTTCTTCCTTTGGTTTATGATCCATTTGAACAAAGAACTCTTCTTTATTTCTCTTGATTAAGTCCTTGTTTCTTAAATAGTCATCTTCTGAAATTAGATTATCACATACTTTTTTGATAATTTTTTCGTCAAGGCCCAACCTTTCCATAAGAACTTTAATTTTCATCTGTAGACCTCTCTAGGATAAGATTTTCTCCACTTTCTATATCAAAAATATTGATCATGTCTGTGTTAAAAGTAAAATTTATGTATGTGTCCTTATCTAGAGAAGAATCCATATCAAAAGTAGGCATAGCAATTATTGTCTCACCATAGTCTGACTCAATGTGGATATAGGCCTCACTTCCAATCATTTCTTTAAGGATTACTGTACCTTCCATCTTTATTTCCTTATCATTACCAAAGCTAATGTAATTTGGCCTAATTCCAAGAATAACGTCCCTTGATGAAACTTGATTGTTTTCAAGTATTCTAGATAGCCTTTCTGAAATTTTTGTATAGGCACCACCTATAAGAACATGATAACCATCTTCTCTTTTTTCTAGTTTTGCATCATAAAAATTGATTTTTGGCAGACCAATAAATTCTGCTACAAAAATGTTATTGGGCTTTTCAAAAATATCTTGAGGCTTGCCAATTTGTTGGATGACTCCACCATTCATGACTACAATCCTATCCCCAAGAGTCATGGCTTCTGTTTGGTCATGGGTTACATAGACAAAGGTCGAGTCAATCCTCTTTCTAAGTTTGATAAGTTCCGACCTCATCTCATTCCTAAGTTTTGCATCTAGATTAGAAAGCGGCTCATCCATTAGTAAAACTTTAGGCTCCCTAACTATAGCCCTACCTATAGCAACACGTTGTTTTTGGCCACCAGATAAGGTGCTCGGTTTTCTGTCTAAACATTCAATTAGATCTAAAATCTCAGCAGTTTTATTTACCTTTTGAACAATTTCATTTTTAGGAATTTTTTTTAACTCCAATGGGAATTCCATATTTTCCCTAACTGTCATGTGTGGATAAAGGGAATAATTTTGAAAAACCATAGCTATGTCCCTATCCTTTGATGCCATATCGTTGATAACATGGTCATCAATTAAGATTTCTCCAAAGCTAATATCCTCTAAACCTGCCAACATCCTTAAGGTAGTAGACTTCCCACAACCAGATGGACCAACAAGAACAATAAACTCCCTGTCTTCAATACTAAGACTAAAGTCCTTAACTGCTTTGATACCTTGTTTTTTGGAATTCCTACCTTTTTTTGGCCCAAAAAATTTCCCCTTTAAATCTTCCGATTCTTGATAGGAATATATTTTATTTACATTTTTAAAAACAACTTTTCCTGTCATTTATCTTCTCCAATTTCTTCAGTTAGTCTATTAAAATACTACAAAAATCTCTACTTAGTAATTGACTTTCCTGTGATTCATCCTTACGTATTTTGACAAAGATTTCAAATTCTCATCCGGTGTATTGTTTAAACAGTTGCAACCTAAAGCTGCCAAGTGGTTGTCATAAGGCACCATATCAGCCATAAAGTCAAGAGTTCCTTCTTTAATTTCCTCAACACTTGCTCCAGCCAAAAACTCAATAGGGTCAAAATTTCCTAGAAGAACCTTACTATTAGGGAAGGTTTTTATTATTTCCCTTTCATCCATACAATGGTCTAAGGATATAGCATCCAATGAAAGGTTCAGCATTTGATCAAAATACATAGAAGTATTCCCACATATGTGGAGACCTTTCCAGCAAGTTAAGCTATTATATATTTCTTCCAAACCTGGCACTACATACTCTTTAAATTGGCTTGGAGATAAAGTGACTGAAGTTGGCTCAGCTATTGAAAAATAGCCAATACCTCTTTTATCTATTTCTTTAGCATAGTTTAAGCATGTTTCCCTGGTTATTTCCAGTAGAGCCTTTACAAAATCTGGGTCCCTCCTAGTCTTTTTTAAGAAATTAGTTACTTCAGATAATTGAGTTGCCAGAGTAAAGGGGCCCTGAAGAGAAAAATACATGGGAAGCTCTATCTCTTCAATAATCATTTCCATAGCTTCCAGGTTGGTCCTTAATCTTTCGTGTTTCATAGGATCAAGTGGCTCTACACCCTTAAGGTCATCCAACGATTGGAAAGGATGTGAAATAATTTGATGAAAATCATAGTCTGGTCTGGTGACTTCTGCTCCAAAACATTCGCCAATCACATTGCCATCAGTTATTGAATATGAAAAATCAGATGGAAATTCCTCTGACATTTTCTTAGCTAACGCAAGCTGTTTGTAAGCTGATTTATAAACCTGATCTAACGTCCAATCAAAAAATTTTAAGCCATTTGTTGACATGTCAAAAAGAAGGTCCCCCCTATCCTCTTGATTGATGTATTCTTTTAGTGTTAAATCTTTATACAGTGGCATTGTTTCTCCCCTGACTCTAATCAAAATAGAATTCTTCTATATGTAGAGCATCCATATCCGCCCTTAATACAATACTTTTCCCCTGGATTACTGCCTTCCAGCTTCCCATTACTCCATACTTTCAAACAGTATCACACATTATGTTTAAATTTGATAAATCCTCTATAATCGTATTGTAAATATTTTCTACTATTCCACTTAACTCTGGATTTTAAGCTTCTTCAAATAAAACCAATAAATTGTTCTTAGAACATTCGATATTTTTTAAACATACTTACAGAAAATATTATGTATTATTATGTAATAGTTAGTTTGAATATTTTATAAGGCCCTCCCTATAATACATTCAGTTCAAACTTGTATTTCACTTGCCTAGGTTTTATTTGTTGAAATTTGCAATGTTTTATTCATTATATATATAAGAATATCTAAAATCAAATAGATATATTTTATACAACAAATTGTAGATATTCATGATTTATATAAAGTATTTTACTTTAATTACTTCATTCAATACACCTAAGAATGATAACATATTACTAATCAACAACTCTTAAGCAACTAAACACATCTATTATCATGTTAATATTGTTAAATATTATTCAAATTAAATCTTAGCTAAATTTATCTATTTGGGAATTTATTAAGATATAATAATTATCAAAAGTACTAAGTCTGATGATACCATGGGATGATCTAATTCAAAAACGTGCAAGGCTTAATAAGAACGATTATTAACTTCACACGAAAATAGATATAAAGAAAAATCACTCTAACCTTTGTTTAACATTGATCTCTTAACTGTTTTTCTTGTGTTTTATAAGAGCATGTCCAAGAAATATTTCAAGTTCTATATATTCTTAAGTTATTGTTTTAAATTAATCGTTAAGCTATTAGGGGTTCTACTTTGAATCCTCTTTTTTGTAGTTCTTGGATTAATTTCTTTTCTCTCTTCTTCTCATAACTTATTTTAGCCTCCGTAAACTTCTCTTTTGATGTGGTATAGAGGAATCAACTACATATTCCGAATAATTTGGTATTATTTTTTGTTCCTCTATTTCATCTGGTTCTTCTTCAGGCTCTTCTTCCTCAATTTCAGTTTCTATGTTTATCGAAGTTGAAAACTCATTAATTTTCTCCTGGATATTTGAAATCGATCTAGAAAACTCCACCAATTCCATACTTTTGTCATAATCTTTATTTTTATGGAATTCTGTAATAATAGCATTCGTGCTACTCAGTAGTCCATCCAAGGCAAGATTTAACAAATCTAATGCATCAGAGATTTCAATAGAATCCACTGGAAAGTAGAACTTAATATAGTCGATTAGTTTTTTGATATCAATATAATCCATAACATCCTTCCCCCTATAAAAAAATGAATCATGTTCATACCTTCTTTGTACATTACTGCTCATAATCACAATTTTCTCGTCAATGGACAAAACCTTAATTTTCAAAGCCTACAACAC
>CAZIMA010000068.1:0-8880 GCA_964540195.1 uncultured Tissierella sp. | reverse complement strand
GAAGAGCCTTTGCCGGCCTTTGGATCTTGCAATCTTTCATCGATTAATTTAAGTGAATTCGTTAAGAATCCATTTACTAAGTATGCAAGATTTGAGTTTGAGAAATTTATTGATATGGTTCACAATGGAGTAATCTATTTAAATGAAGTTTTAGATGAAAATATGAGCCTTCATCCACTAGACCAGCAGAGACAAATGTCAGCTGATTTAAGACAGATTGGCCTTGGAATTATGGGACAGGCTGATATGTTTATTAAACTTGGAATTAAATATGGGAGCGGTGAGTCCATAAGCTTAATTCATCAGATTGGAAGAACTATGATTAATGAAGCTTTAAGACAGTCTGCCCTTATGGCTAAGGAAGATGGTCCATTCCCAAGGTATAATGGAGAAGCTGTATTAAAATCCCCATTTTTAATCTCAAATGCAGATGAAGATGTTTTAGACCTGATAAAGAAATATGGGCTTAGAAATAGTCAGCTTTTAACTATTGCACCTACTGGAAGTATATCTACCCTTATAGGCTGTAGCAATGGTGTAGAGCCTATGTTCCAGGTAGCCTATACTAGGAAGTCCGAGTCTTTACATTCAGAAGATACCTACTATAAGGTATTTACCCCTATAGCAAAGGAGTATATGGATGTAAACAACCTTGGTAGGGAAGAGGACCTGCCGGACTTCTTTATTACAACTTCAAATCTGGATTACAAGTCAAGAATTGAAGTCCAGGCTGCTTGGCAGCAATATATAGATGCAAGTATTTCTTCTACAGTTAATGTGCCTAATGAATTTACGGTAGAAGAAGTTGAAGATTTATATCTTTATGCATGGGAAAATGGCTTAAAGGGAATTACCATCTATAGAGACGGGTGTGCTAGAAGTGGAATTCTGATTACTAATAAGCCAAAGAACAGACAGGATAAAATACAAGAATTACAGCTTCAAATGACTGAACTGGCAGCAGAATCATTACAAGAAGATCCTGATAAGTGTCCAATATGTGGTGGAAAGCTAAACCATACCGGAGGCTGTTCGGAGTGTCAGGATTGTGGCTATAGCCCTTGTGCAATTTAACTTAGAAAGTAGGGACTTATTTGGACAGCAAGTTAAAAAGACTATTGATAGTCAGTACCCTCCTATGGGTAGCAACAAATTTTCATCACCCGGTGACGCCGAGTCATTTTACTACACTTAATATGCCCAACCATATCTTTGGAACCTCCTATGCTATGATGGTCTTCGGTAGTTTTCTTACAGCTCCCATATGGGGGAGCTGGGGAGATGGGAAGAGTCGTATGAAGGTCCTTTTCTATTCGACTCTTCTTTATAGCATTGGGCAAATAGGCTTTTCCCTTTCGACTTCACTATGGAGTATACTCTTCTTTAGAGGGGTTTCGGGAGTTGCCAATGGAGGATTTAGCGGTGGGCTTATGGCTGCCATTGTAGATACTACAACAGAGGAAAATCGAGGCGTAATTATGGCTCGTTATACTACCCTAATGCTTATAGCATCATCTATCGGATATCTAATCGGAGGGGCTTTGGGAGTCCTAGAACCCCAAAAGGTCATAATGATTCAGGCCTTTACAATTTTTATTCTAAGCCTATGCTTTAGGTTTATTGTAGGTGAAACTAATTATGGTCTTCAGCAGGGTGCCCAGAAGAAAGTGGTATTTATATGGGATATTTTAAAGGATTCAAAGAGGTCTAAGGAGATATTTACATCCTGGATGCTAGTATTTTTGGGATTGACCTTCTTTATATATTTGGCCCAAGCCAGTAATAATAATGCCTTCAATTATTATTTAAAGGAAGAGCTTAATTTTAAGCCTATTGTAAATGGAATATGGAAAACAGTAACGGGAATAGTAGGACTTATTGCAAACCTAACCATAAGCGTATGGATATTAAAGAGCAAGGATGTGAATCGTTCAATGGTTGGCCTCCTCTTAATAGCTTCCATATCCGGCCTGCTGATAATATTAAACCCATCCATATATCAGTTTATGATTTGGAACCTAGTATTCTTTACCTTGATTGGCATAATGATTCCTATACTCCAAAACCTTGCTGTACAAGGTAGCAAGGCAGATGTTGGTTTTATTTCCGGAATCTACAATGCAATTAGGGCTTTGGGAGAAGTAGTTGGGTCTGTTGTAGCTGGATTTTCCTATAATATAAGCTCTATGGCTCCATTTGCAATTTCAACTCTTGCATTGATGATGGCCTTTGTATTGGGTCAAATCAGCAATAGAAAAAAGATAGAATCTAGAGTTTAGATTCTATCTTTTTGTTTTACCCTATAGTAGATCTATTAAAATCTTCTTTGCTATTAGTTTAATACTTCTTCCAATGGAGTGTATTCCATGTCAAATGCATCAGCAACTGACTTATAAACTACTTTTCCGTCGACAACGTTTACTCCTAATGCAAGAGCCTTGTCTTCTTTACACGCCTGTTTCCATCCCTTGTTAGCAAGTTTAATTGCATATCCTAGAGTTACGTTAGTAAGGGCAAGAGTTGCAGTTTGAGGAACTGCTCCTGGAATATTTGGTACTGCATAGTGGATTACACCGTGTTTTACAAATGTTGGTTCAGCATGGGAAGTAGGTTTATCGATTGTCTCAACGCTTCCGCCCTGGTCTATGGCAACGTCTACTATAACTGTTCCCGGTTTCATAGCCTTAACTATTTCTTCTGTTATAAGTTTAGGTGCTTTTGCCCCAGGAATAAGAACTGAGCCTACTACTAAGTCTGCAGTCTTACATGCTTCCATAATATTAAAGTTATTTGAATATAGGGTTTCGATTCTTCCCATAAATACTTCGTTTAAATAACGTAGTCTTTCTACAACTACATCCAATACAGTTACTCTACAGCCTAATCCTATAGCCCTTCTTATGGAACCGGTACCAACTACTCCGGCTCCAACAACAACTACGTGAGCAGGTGCAACTCCAGGAACGCCATCTATTAGCATACCTTTACCACCACGAGTTTTTTGGAGGAAGGTTGCCCCTTCTTGAATAGCCATACGTCCTGCGATTTCGCTCATTGGAGCAAGTAATGGTAGGGACCTATCAGGTTTTTCAACTGTTTCATAAGCTATAGCTGTAACGCCTGATTCTTGTAATGCTTTTGTTAAGGATTCTTCCGCGGCTAAGTGTAGATAAGTAAATAGAATTAAGTCTTTTCTGAAATATTGATACTCTGATTCTAAAGGTTCCTTTACCTTGATAATCATGTCAGCTTGTTTCCATACATCTGCTGCCTCAGCTACCATCTCTGCTCCGGCTGCAACATATTCTTCATCCGTAAAGCTTGAGCCTAAACCAGCGCCTGCCTGTACCAAGACCTTGTGTCCATTTCTAACAAGTCCGTCTGCCCCTGCGGGAGTAAGGGCAACCCTGTTCTCTTGACTTTTTATCTCTTTTGGAACACCAACTATCATGTACACTCCTCCTTAAATTACTGTATTTAAATTAATCATAACATGAAAACGTTTTTTTGTGTAGAGAAAATAGGAAGTATTTAATAAATGAAAAAGGACCTGTCCAATTTGAACAGGTCTTTTTTGTTAAATTAATATATTATATCTAAGTCCTTAGCTGAGATTACCTGGCCCCTATAATTCTCTTTAATCTCTCGAATCATTTGCTCTTCTCTTTGATACTCAGTCAATTGAGTTCCGTCTTCATATGGTAGGTTCATAAATAATTGATGATATAAAACTAATTTTTTAGGTTGAACTTCCTTGGCTATTTGTCCTAATTCAACACTTGATGTATGAACGCTTGTATGATACTTGTACCACTTTGGATCTCTTCGCTGGACTCCTTGAGCAGAGTAAACCTCGTGAATTAATATATCGCACCCCTTAGCATGCTTTATTAAATTCTGTGAAGGGATAGTATCTCCTGAGATTACAATAGTCTTGTCATCTGTAATAAATTTATAGCCGTAAGCTTCAAAAGGTGGATGATCAACTAAAAATGCCTCTACTTTTACCTTTTCATCTTGATAAATAAGTCCTTCACCAGGATGGTCAAATGATTTTACAACAATTCCTTCAGGAATTGCCTGCTCTAAACCATTCATTCTTGCATCTATATCTAGCTCATATGCCTTCAATAAATGATGGCACATATTACTTGTTCCTCTAGGTCCATAAATCTGAAGTTCTTCATTTCTTTCCAGAACCCAAGAGGTTAGGATAAGATCAGGCAGGCCTGCAGTATGGTCTGAATGCAGGTGGGTTAAGAATGCTCGTTTTAATTGACTGGCTTCTAAAGCCTTTACTCCCAACCTATGAGCCTCTTCTGCACGCCTTACTAATCCAATGCCTGCATCTATCAAATAGGAACTGTCTCCTATGATTATTGCCACTGATGGACCACATCTTTCCGGTACCGGATTAGGAGTTCCTGTCCCCAGCATAACAACTTTCATCTCTTCTTGTATTTTCATAATATCCTCCATTTAATTTGATAAACTTAGTAAAAACTAATAAATTCCTATTGAAGTCCCTTAACCTTATTTAAAGGTTCCATTGTCCAATTGGTATAGCCATAAATTAAATTCAATAAAACTACCAAATGTGCAAAGAAAATATAAGGTATAAATTCAATTGCATTTACATTTAAAACATTTTGTGCAAATAAAGCCGGCACACTCCAAGGAACTAAATTAATGCATACGCAGCCTATAGACTGGGCAATTCTTCCTAAGTTTTTTGGATGGAGATTTCTTTCCTTAAAGGCATCCCCAAACATCCTTCCCGGAATTACAATTGCTAATAATTGTGCTCCTGTTGAAAATGCCACAACTAAACCACTTATGGCAGTTACAAGAACCAATCTTCCGTTGGAATTTACCTTAGCCATGATTATATCCAACAAGGAGTTCAATGCCCCTATTTCCTCTAGTATACCTCCAAAGGCTGTAGCCAGTGTTAGTAGAATTACAGTGGAACCCATTGAATTGATGCCACCTCTAGTAAGCAATGAGTCGATCATTGCGTTGCCCGTTTCTGAAACATACCCGTTTGTCATTACCCTTAGTACGCTTCCCAAGTCCTTTCCTTGTATTAATAAGGCTGCAAGTCCACCTAAGACTGCAACTAATAACAATGAAGGAAGTGCTGGAATCTTTTTAATGGAAAACAAGATAGTTAAAGCAGGTATAAGCAATAAGAAAGGTGTAATAACAAAGCTTTCTTGAACACCTGTAAGTATTCCTTGAATTATGGTTAAATCCATTGTGGTCCCTGCCGTATGTTGTATCCCCAATATGTAATAAAAAATTATAGAAATACCCAATGCAGGAAATCCGAGTTTAAATAGGTGTCCTATTAGTTCATATAAATCACACCCAGTTACTGCTGATGATAAATTTGTTGTATCGGATAGGGGGGACATACTGTCTCCAAAATACGCCCCTGATATAATAGCTCCTGCTAATAGGGGGGCTGGAAATCCCATCCCTAAACCTGTAGCCATCAAAGCTAGTCCTACAGTTGCTATGGAAGTAAATGAAGTTCCTGTTGCAACGGCTACAATTGCCGTTATTAAACAGGCGGCAGGTAGGAATATACTTGGGCTTATGATTTTCATGCTGTAATAAATAAGAGCGGGTATTATCCCACCTTGAATCCAGCTTCCCATAATTGCACCTATTATTATCATGATAAAAAGTGCTGGTAGAGCTCTTGAAACTCCTTGTACTAAGCTTGTCTGCAGGTCTTTCCAGCTCTTACCTAATAGGATACCAATTATAGCTGCTACAACTATGCCTGATATTAGGGGTAAGTTCATACCTGCTTTCCATTTAATTACAGATAATAGTCCAAAGATTATAATCGTAACTATTGGTAATAAGGCCAAATGCAATGGTAGATTTTTCTTCATAGACGCCTCCTTGATAATTTTATACAATTCACTCCGCTTAAAAGCGTTAAAGTGCAATAATCACATATTCTATCA
Source organism: uncultured Tissierella sp. (assembly GCA_964540195.1). Classification (GTDB taxonomy): domain Bacteria; phylum Bacillota; class Clostridia; order Tissierellales; family Tissierellaceae; genus Tissierella_B. The sequence goes on along the minus strand of CAZIMA010000068.1, from coordinate 2,899 downwards.
TCATTATGATAATAAATCCAGAGAAAAATCGAATTATGATTTAGTTGCCTTTATTAAAGGGTATCATACATACAAATAAGGTGTTAAGCTTCCTAAGTTATATGTACTTAAAGAAATAAGATTAAAGTATAGGAATATATTAATAAAAAAGCTTTAAGGAGTGATTAAATGACTATGGAATTTAGATTAAAGCCGGAAGAACTTATAAGTAGATGTAATGTAGAAGAGTTGGAATTTGAGTCTACTAAAGAATTAGAACCTTTAAAGGGTATAATTGGCCAACAAAGGGGAACAGAGGCCCTTAGCTTCGGACTTAAGATGAAGAAGAGGGGATATAATATCTATGTAACAGGGATTGGAGGAACGGGGAGGAGTAGTTTTACTAATTCCATAGCCAAAGAATTTGCTAAAGAACAGCCTGTGCCTTCAGATTGGGTTTATGTATATAATTTCAAAAAAAAGGAATCCCCCAAGGCCTTGAGCCTAGCACCTGGAAAAGGAATAGGGTTCAAAGAAGATGTAGAGGGGACTATTGAAAACTTAAAAAAACTTATACCCGAAAGTTTTAAGGGGATGGAGTATGAAGGTAGAAGAAATGATATTCTTAGGCTTGGAAACCAGAAAAAATCAGAAATTTTGAAACAGCTAAATGAAAAGTCCTCGGAATATGGGTTTGTATATTCACCTGGTGAACAAGGGCTTATTTCCATAGCCTTAAAAGATGATCGACCTATGAGCGAAGAAGAATACCAGAACCTAAGTGTTGAAGAAAGAGAAGAGATGATGGAAAAGTATAATGAACTCCACCTGGTAACCTTCGATGATTTCAACAAATTAAGGGAAGTAGATGAAGAGTTGTTTCAGAGTTTTAAGGACCTGGATAAAAAAATTGCTTCAGAACTAGTTGGTTTTGATATCAATAAACTTATGGAAAATTACAATGGAAATGAAAAAATTTCGGCCTATCTTAGGGAGTTAGAGGAAGATATACTGGAAAATATAGATAAGTTTAAGAAGACTCCTGCAAAGAATTTTACTATGTTTGACATGCCTCCGGAAATGGAAGGAAATTTCTTTGTTAGGTATAAGGTCAACCTTTTTATTGATAATAAAAACTTAGAGCATGCACCTATAATAAATGAATCCAATCCTATTTATAATAATCTAATGGGGTCTATTGAATATAGGAGCCAAATGGGTGTTTTAGCTACTGATTTTACCCAAATAAAACCCGGCTCCCTACATTTTGCTAATGGTGGCTACCTAATATTTCAGATGAGGGAGATTTTAAATAACCCTATCTCCTGGGAAATGCTAAAACGTTCTCTTAAGACTAATGAAATCAATATTGAAAACCAGAATAGACTAATGGGCCTAGCGGTTACGGCAAGTCTTAAACCTGAGCCAATTCCTTTGGATGTTAAGATTATAATAATAGGGGATGAATATACCTATAATGTCCTATATTCTTACGATGATGACTTTAAAAAGCTATTTAAGGTAATGGCTGATTTTGATGTGGAGATGGATAAGAACCTTTCCAATATAAGGCTAATGGGTGAATTTATAGCTAGTCATTGCGAGGAAAACAATTTAAGGCATTTTGATAAAACTGCCTTTGCAAGGCTAGTAGAATACAGTGCAAGACTAGCAGGTCATCAAGAAAAGTTGAGTACACAATTTAATAAAATTGTAGAAATGATTTATGAGTCAGACCTTTGGGCAGAAGAAGATGGAGCTAATCTTATATCGGAAAAACACCTACAGAAGGCTATAGAAGAGAAGATAAACCGGTCCAACAAGTATGAAGAAAAGCTTAATAAGATGTTTGAAGAGGGTACAATACTCATGGATTTAGAAGGTGAAGAAATCGGTCAGATAAATGGCCTTGCTGTCATGGGTGCAGGTGAATATAACTTTGGAAAACCTAGCAGAATAACAGCTTCTGTCTATAGTGGAAAAGACGGAGTAATAAACATTGAAAGGGAAGCAAACCAAAGTGGAAGTATTCATGATAAAGGGGTCTTAATTCTAAGTGGTTATCTTGGCCATAAATATGCGGCTAATCAGCCCCTTGGTATTACCATAGGTATAGGCTTTGAGCAGAACTACTCCATTATTGAAGGAGACAGTGCCTCCAGTACTGAACTTTATGCAATATTATCATCCATAGCTAAGGTTCCTATAAAGCAATATATTGCAGTAACCGGCTCAGTTAATCAAAAGGGTGAAATACAACCTATTGGGGGAGTTAATGAAAAAATAGAGGGTTTCTATGAGGTTTGTAAGCAAAAGGGCCTTACAGGTAATCAAGCTGTTATGATCCCTAAGAAAAATGTAAAAAATTTGATGCTTAAAAATGAAGTGGTAGAAGCAGTTCGGGAAGGTAAATTCCATATATATGGAATTGAACATATCAACGAAGGAATAAAGATATTGACAGGATATGAAGCCGGACTTATGGATGAGAATGGTGAGTATCCTGAAGGTACATTAAACTATCTTATTATGAAAAATTTAGAGAAGATGAGAGCGGCTGAAGATAAGGAATAGGATAGGCTGGCAGTCATTATTTTAAAATGTTAAAATATTTTTTAAGAAAAAGGTATTGACAATTGTAGCCATAAGAATATATAATAAATCCTAATTACAAAGTGCATTGGGAAAGAGAAAGATATCAATATCTTGTTTATAGAGAGCTAATGTTAGGTGGAAATTAGCATCAGGATGATATGTAATACTAGCTTTCCGGCATCTTCGCTGAGAAATTCCAAAGTAGGTGAAGACGGGGCCACCGTTATATGGCTACTGGATGATAGTCCAGGATTGAGGCAGCATAGCTGCGAATTAGGGTGGTAACACGAGGATATATCCTTCGTCCCTATAAGTTTATACTTAT
>CAZIMA010000067.1:0-8953 GCA_964540195.1 uncultured Tissierella sp. | reverse complement strand
GTCTGTTGGATTTGCTATCAAAAGTGTTACTGAATGATCAATCCAAGAAGGTCTTAACACAGGGGGACGGTTCTTCTGTGTTCTTTTGCCGGGAAGGCTGTGGGTGCCAGGCAACAACTTATCAACTATAGAATACTCAGACAACATAGCTAATGCAAATTATGCACTAGCTATTAAATTTTCTTCAAGATATTTTTTTATACAATTATTTTTCCATCAACAGTATCATAGGCTTAGTATAACGAGGTGCAGATAACCCTACCTCGTTGCAGTTGTGTGAGGCGATTGCATACAATTGTTTCCTATACTTAAAGCTAGGAGGTAAGATATGGCTAAGCTAACTAATAGTGAATCTAAGAGTATAGAATATAAGAGGAAGTTTACAAAGAATATCCTGAAAACTATATCTGCATTTGCTAATTATAATGATGGGGAAATATTCATTGGCGTAGATGATGATTTAAGTATTGTAGGTGTAGATGATCTAGAGTATTTACGATATAAGCTTGAACAGGCAATTGATGAAAATATTTCTCCCAAGCCATATTATGAAATAATTGAGAAAGATATGGAAGGTAAGACAATTCTAATATTAAAAGTTAAGATGGGAAAGGATACACCATATTTATATGAAAACAAAGCTTATAAGAGACTTGGAGCATCTACTTTAGCAGTAGATATATTTGATTATGAGAACTTGATACTAAATGGTAAAGGTAAAGGTTATGATGAGCTTATTATAATGAAAGATAAGCTCGAGTTTAATTATTTAGAAGAAAAGTTAAGGGATACCATAAGTATAGGTATGATGTCGGATGATATCCTAAGGACCTTGGGAATAATGAAGAAAGACAAATACACTAATGCTGCTCTTTTACTTTCAGATAATAATCCCATAAGCTATTCTGGTATTTCACTTGTTAGATTCGAAGGAAATAGTGTTGATAATATAAAGGACAAATTACTACTTAACAATATATCAATATTAGAGATGTACTATAAATGCATTGATTTTTACAATAAACATATTATTAACAATGAAATAGAGCAAGTGCCATTTGTAGCATATGGTGAGGCTGTTGCAAATGCAATTGTCCATAGAGATTACACCATCGAAGCTGAATGTAAAGTCGAGATATATGATGATAGAGTAGAAGTAATTTCTCCTGGGGGCCTTCCTATAGGAATTACTTCAGAGGAATATATAAATGGTAGAAATTCAGTTCCAAGAAATATGATATTAGTAGATGTTTTACACCGACTAGGAATAATTAAGCGCTTAGCTGCAGGTATAAGAAGGATTAAGGAATACTATAGGAATTATAATAATAAGCCAGAATTCATTATAAATAACGATTCAATAAAGGTAGTTTTGCCATATAATGGGTATCGAACTGAGATGGTAGGTTTTAGAGAATAGAGAATTAGATTTGTATTGCCCTAAACAAATAAGTTTAGGGCTCTTTTGTTTTTAAAAACCATAGACAAGGATACCGGTGATTAAAAATCCGATTAAGGAAAGAAGGGCAGCTATAATACCATATGGTAATTGAGATATTGCATGTTCAAAATTATCACAACCTGTAGCAGAAGATGAAAGAATAGTTGCATCAGAATAGAAACAAATATGGCTTCCCCATACACCTGCTGAAACTACGGCTGCAATAGCAATAGACGGATTGATATCAAGTCTATAACTTAAAGTAGTTACTAAAGGTATAGCAATTGCATACATACCCCATGATAGTCCCATGATAAACTCTGTTAATCCAAAGAAAAAGAAGATTAGGGCTGGTAACAGCCAAGGACTTACTTGTGTTTCAACTGTATGAATAATTAAGTCCATAAATCCAAGTGCCTCAATTCCATCAGCAAACATATATGCTAGAATAACCATTATTAAAGGCATCAACATGTTCTTAAAACCCTTAATTACTAGATCAAAGAACTCATCTGCATCTATTAAACCTTGTACAAGATAGAATACAAACATAAATCCAAGTGTTGTAATAACCCCATATTGTAAATCGATATCGAAATATACGGTGGTAGCAATTAGCATAATGATTGGTAAAATAAAATTCCTTACCTTGGCATTTTCATGTTCGAGTACAGTCTCTCCACCACGGATATCTATTTTTTCACTTCCTGGAGGGGCAAGCACTCCTGTTTCTTCAGCCCTTATCTGAGCTTTTTTCATTTTCCCAAATAGAGGAATTACCCCATATATGGTTAAAGGAACCATTAGGAGACAGAACCATGCATAGAAATTAAATGGTATTGTACCAATAAATACGGATAAGCCATTACCGTACTTTTGAAGAAAGGGATCTGTGGTTGCTAGTTTTAAACCTTCATTTATTGTTTCATTATACAATCCTGCTATAAATACAGCCCATGTAGAAACAGGAATTAATACTGTATCCGGTGCTGCAGTTGAGTCTACTATGTAGGCGAGATACTCTCTTGGAACCTTGTGTTTATCAGTTAATGGAGCCATACAGCTTCCTACAGTTAAAGAATTTAAATAATCATCTATAAATATTATTAGTCCTAAAATCCAAGTCCATAGTAGGGTTGATCTTTTAGTTTTAGCACGCTTTGCTACCCAATTTCCAAAAGCATGTACTCCGCCTGCTCTCTCAATTAGGGCAACAAAACTTCCCATTAATCCACATACAACAAATAACCAAGCAGTTTCCTCGTTGATTAAATTATCGATAAGTGAGTTGTTGATTTCTACAAAGAATTGTCCTTGATAAGCCATTGTAAATCCAAGAATAATCCCTAATGTTAATGATTCAAATACTCTCTTAGTTATAAAAATATAAAATAAAATAAAGAGAGCTGGTATGGTTGAGATAATCGGATAGTCCCCAATTAGATGAGGGGTAACCATTGCAATTGCAGCAAAAAGGACAGCTAAAGTAGCGTATTGAATCATATTTCTATGCTTTGATAGTTTAGAAATAGGATCAAAGCTACTGGCATATTCAATCGTAGCCATTATGTCTCCGGCTTGTGTTTCCATTACGAGAGAATGCTCGCGCTGTCCTTCTTCATCTTCATATTCATTTTTTTCTCTTTTCATTGTAACATATAAACCTCCTCAAATTTGAATTTTATGATGATTATACCATGTTTTTCACAAATGTAAATAAGAATTTTAAAAGTTAAAAAGGCATCAGTTTCCTGAAAAAACATTGCAATAACACAGAGGGACGGTTCTTCTGTGTTGTGTCAGGATCCTAACTTAACAACTTGCTAAATATCCAGACTATCTAGGTAGTGCAGATTCTGCACTACCTATTTTCAAAACACAAAAGGTGGGTTTTGTGACTAATGATAGAATCAATGTACTATTATTCTTTTTCCAATACGTGTAATTTTACCTTCGGATTCTAGAGTCTTTAATAATCGGGACACAGTACTTCTAGTAGATCCAATTATATTAGCGAATTCTTCGTGGGTGAATGGCAACATTATTTCTTTCCCTATATCTTTTTTTATACCATGCTGGATGGATAATCTTTTAAGGAGTGAATAAAGCCTATTTTCGGCATTTAAGTAGGTACTATCATATATTTGATACATCAAGGTTCTAAATTTCGTGGTAATCATGAGTAATAGGGTTTCGTATAAAGCAGGATCTGATCTTAAGGTCTCATAAAATTTGTCTTTACTGATTTTACAGATTGTTGCATGAGAAAAGGTTTTGGTATTAACATGGTCGTAATCATCTTGAAACATGGTTACTTCTCCAAACATGTCACCTTTAGATAGTATTAATAAGACTTTTATATCCCCATCTTTATCAATGAAAAATTGCTTAACTACACCATCTAAAATAAGATATACTGCACCTGTCTTCTGCTGCTCATATTCAATAAAGGTTCCCTTCTCATACTCCGTAATTGTTCCAACCTTTGAAAACTTATCTAATAATACCTTTCTATATCTATGATTAATTGAATAATTCTGCAATGTTGTCAAAGAATCAACTCCTAATTTACTTGAATAATAACGAGGTGAAGATATCACCCACCTCGTTGCAATGGTGTGAAGTAATTGCTACGCAATTACCTCTGATATTTAAATTTTGTCGGAATGTGTCCTAGAACACATTAATTCGATAATATGTATTGTATTATATTATATTATATTATATTATACCAAAAACAATATTCATAGATAATTTATATAATTTAAAAAAGCATACATAATTAACCTAATATTCTTATTATTGGATAGTAAGTTTATGATGGGTAGAAAATTGTTTTAAGTTCGTTGTAAAGGTGCAACGAATAAATAATAAAAGGGGGATGTCATTAATGTTTATGAAAAAAAGAAAGTTTTCCTTATTAATAGCCTTACTACTTACTGTAGTAATCCTAGCCTTGACGGGATGTAGTGGAGGCGGAGGCGGAGGTACAGGAGAAAAGATTCTAACGATTGGGGTAGTTGGTCCAGAGTCAGGAGGCTCAGCTCAATTAGGACAGGGGCAACGTAACGCCATAGAGTTAGCTATAGCTGAAGTTAACGAACAGAAATTAGCAGGAGATTGGGAATTAGTTGCTGTTTTTGAAGATGATGAAGGTAATCCTACAAAGTCATCAAGTGCTACTAATAAGCTAATCCAAGAATCAAAGGCTAACATAATTATAGCGGCTATTAATAGTTCTGCAACATTGGCCGATATGGTAGTGACTGAAAGAGCAGGAATACCTCAAATCACTCCTGGTTCTACAGGAGCTTCAATTACTGAGCAGGGAAATGAATGGATATTTAGAACTGCGGCAAATGATAGCTTCCAAGCTGATGCATTAGTTAGATATGCTAAGGAAGAGTTAGGAATCACTAAGATGGCTACTCTTACTTCTGCAGACGACTATGGTCAAAGTGGTGCAAGATTATTGAAGGAAGCTGCAGGAAGATATGGGGTAGAAGTAGTAGCTGACCCAACTTATAATAATGGTGATAAGGATTTTAAACCTCAGTTAATGTCAATTAGAGATAATAAGGCTGAAGGTATTTTCCTATGGGGACTATATACGGAGGCTGCATTAATTGCTAATCAGACTCAACAATTGGGATTAGATGTTCAATTGTTTGGGGCTAGTGGTATGGCTGCGCAAAAATTGATTGAATTAGGTGGAGAAGCAGCTCAAGGTTTAATATTAACTCAGACCTTCCTAGCTGATGCAGATATAGCTGGAGTACAGGAATTCGTTCAAAAGTATACTGAAAAATATGGTATAAGTCCTATTCCTCATGGTGCACAAGCATATGATACAGTTTATATCATAGCAAATGCTATTAAAAATGCTGATAATTCTGGTCCTGAAGAATTAAGGGATGCCCTAAGAAATACTCAAGGACTTAGTTTAGTTACAGGTAGCCCGCAATTTGACGAAAAAGGAGACGACATTGGAAAGAGACTTCTAATTACTGAAATTAGAGGAGATAAGTTTGAGCTTATAGAAGCTGTTGAAACAAAATAAACAAATAAAAATAATATGTTAAATTAAATGATTAGTGATGACGTTAATGACTTTTCTTCTTAAGGAAGTTAAGGTCATTAACGTCAAAATTCATATGAAGGAAGTGAGTAAGTTGGCTAGCTATATATTAAATGGTTTACCTATTGGAGCCATATATGCCTTAGTTGCACTAAGTTACAGTTTCATATATGCAGCATCCGGTGTCCTTAACTGGTCTCAAGGAGACATGCTTATGCTAGGTGCATATATAGGTTTTACTGTTTATCAAGTGCTTAATCTAGGCTATGTTCCTGCCTTGTTTATTGCTATGGGCCTTGTAGCAATAGTAGGAATGGGAATACAAAGGTTGATTCTAAGACCTCTAAGAAAGAATAATGCACCATCTATAAATGTGACTATTGCAACCCTGGGAGCATCAATTATAATAAGGAATTTAGCACTTATGATATGGGGACCTGATGCCCAACTATTTCCTTCTCCGGTTAGCAATAAACCTTTAACCCTAGGTGGCTTAAGCATTACACCTCAAGATATTTTAATTGTTTTTATAGGTATTATCTTAATGACCTTATTCCAATACTTTCTTAAGAAATCTAAAGAGGGTAAGGCCCTAAGAGCTGTGGCTCAGGATAGGTATGCAGCAGTTCTTATGGGTATTGACACAGAACATTCAGACCGTTCTGCCTTTGGTATTAGTGCGGCAATAGGAGCTGTAGCTGGGATTCTTATAGCACCTATTTTTTTCGTGACCTTTAATATGGGGGCAGGTATAGGATTAAAGGGATTCGTTTCTGCTGTAGTTGGTGGATTAGGATCGGTTCCGGGCTCCATTGCTGGAGGGTTTTTTATAGGTATAGTTGAATCTGTAGCTGGAGGTAGGATTAGCTCAGGTTATAGGGATGCTATAACTTATACATTATTGATTTTGGTACTGTGGTTGAGACCAACAGGTTTGTTTTTAAAGAAGAGGAAGCAAAAAGTTTAAGCTAGGTGGTGTAGAAATGATTAAGAACAAAAAAATCTTTTTTCTTGTTATTTTAGTATTGATTCTTACATTGCCTATTTTTGTAAGCAATTTATACTATTTGCATATTATTAATTTAGTTGGAATTTATACTTTAGTTACTATAGGTTTAAATATATTAAGCGGTTATACAGGACAGACCTCCATGGGACAGGCTGGTTTTTTTGCTGTGGGTACATATGTAACTTCTTTGATGATGATGAATTTTGATCTTCCATTCTTTGTCGCCCTTGTCATAGGAGTTGTTATTACTTCTATTTTTGGTTTAATCATAAGCATCCCTGCAATGAAATTAACAGGTCCATATTTAGTACTTGCAACTGTAGGTTTTGGTGAAATCGTAAGGCTTGTTTTGCTTAACTGGACTCCTGTTACAAGGGGGGCAGCAGGACTTACAGGGATACCCTTCCCAGAGATATTTGCTTTGCAAATAAAGACTGAAAAGCAATTTTACTATTTTATTATCTTCTTTGTTGTATTGGGATTATATATTGCTACTCGTATTGCTAAATCTAAAATCGGAAGGACTTTTTCAGCTATAAGAGAGGATGACTTAGCTGCTGAAGCTATGGGCGTAAATGTGACCAGATACAAGATTATAGCTTTTGTAATAAGTGCCATGTTTGCAGGCTTAGCAGGAGGCTTGTTTGGAACATTTTCTGGAGTAACCAGTCCGGACAGCTTTACCTTTGATGACTCCATATCATTTCTATGTATGTCGGTTGTAGGAGGAAATAAAACAATAATTGGTGCTGTTGTAGGCGCTTTTGTATTAACAGGTCTTTCTGAGGCCTTAAGGGTTTTTCAAGGTACAAGATTAATTATATATGGTTTAATTCTTATATTTACAGTTATTTATATGCCTAATGGCCTTGTAGGTATTTTAGAAAAGCTAAGAAATAAGAATCTTAGAAAAAAAGAATTAAATAAGGGTATGGAGTGATTCTTATGACTGATAATTTAAATATCTTATCAATAAAAGGAATATCAATAAGCTTTGGAGGACTCAAGGCCTTAAGCGATGTAAATATAGATGTAAAGAAGAATACAGTTCAAGGTATTATTGGGCCTAATGGTGCCGGTAAATCTACTTTATTTAATGTGATTACTGGACTAATCAAGCCAAATTCTGGGGCTATATCTCTAGACGGCAGTAAGCTTGGACATGTTAAAGCTCATCAACTGGTTCCACTTGGGATATCCCGTACCTTTCAGAATATAAGGCTATTTAAAGAGATGACAGTATTAGATAATGTCCTAATAGGTCAACATGTCCATTCCCCAACTCCTATATTATCTATCCTATTAAATGGGAAGAAATCAAGGGAATATGAGAATAAGTCCATTGAAAAAGCAATCGCAGCCCTAGAATTTATGGGGATTGAAGATAAAAAGGATGAAATAGTTAAAAACTTGGCTTATGGCCAGCAAAGATTAGTAGAATTTGCAAGGGCATTGGCTGCTGAACCTAAGATAATTATGTTAGATGAACCTGCAGCTGGCATGAATCCTACAGAAAAATTAAATCTATTATCAATCATCGGTAAGTTAAGAGAAGAAGGATATACACTTATATTAATTGAACACGATATGAAGTTGGTTATGAATATTTGTGATTATATATCTGTTCTTGATCACGGTAAAATAATTAGTCAGGGGAAACCTGAAGAGGTTCGTAAGAATCCTGATGTTATAAGTGCATATCTAGGAAAGGGTGATAACTTAAATGCTCGAAATAAAGGGAATTAGTGCTAGTTACGGAGCTACAGAGGTCCTTCATAATATATCATTAAAGATTGAGAAGAATAAAATCACAACTCTTATAGGTGGTAATGGAGCAGGAAAGTCTACTACATTAAATTGCATAATGGGTGTGGTAAAACCTACTCAAGGGACTATCCTACTGGATGGTAAAGAGATTAGCAAATTGAGAACACCTGAAATTGTTAAAATGGGTATTTCATTGATACCTGAAGGCAGACACATCTTTCCCAATATGACGGTCATGGAAAATTTAGAGATGGGTGCTTATTCCAGGAAGGATAGTCCTAATGAAATAAAGGACGATTTGGATTCCATACTGGATTTTTTCCCTGTCCTGAAATCTAGATATAAGCAATTAGCTGGTACTATGTCAGGTGGAGAACAGCAGATGTTAGCAATAGGAAGGTCTCTAATGGGAAATCCACAGCTAATCCTTATGGATGAACCATCTATGGGCTTAGCCCCTATTATCGTTGAAGAAGTATTTAATATTATAGATAAAATACAGGGAATGGGAAAAACCATACTTTTAGTAGAGCAAAATGCAACATTAGCTCTAAATTATGCTGACTACGCTTATGTTATAGAGTTAGGAAACATTGTATTAGAAGGAAAAGGTGGAGACTTGTTGAGTAATCCTGAAGTTGAAAAGGCATATTTAGGG
>CAZIMA010000066.1:0-9230 GCA_964540195.1 uncultured Tissierella sp. | reverse complement strand
TGTACAAAAAGGTACACTAAAGGTTGGAGATATGGTGGTTTCCGGAACAGCAAGCGGAAGAATTAGGGCTATGTTCGATGATAGAGGGAAAAAAGTAAAGAAGGCTACCCCGTCCATTCCGGTCTTGATATTAGGTTTATCAGAAGTGCCTAATTCTGGAGACCTTCTATATGTAGTAGAGGATGAAAAGAGAGCTCGTAGTATAGCAGATGCTAGGAAAGATCAAATCAGAGAACAACTTAAAGTTACACACAAGGTATCCCTTGATGATCTATTTGAAAGGATCAAGCAAGGAGAAATAAAGGATTTAAATATAATTATTAAAGGAGACGGTAGAGGTTCGATTGAAGCATTGGCACAATCATTAGAGAAGCTTGATACCGAAGAAGTCAGAATCAATATAATCCATGGTGGTGTAGGTGGAATAACAGAAAGTGATATAATGTTAGCCTCCGCATCTAATGCAATAGTTATAGGATTTAATGTTAGACCTAATCTAAATGCTATTGATGTTGCCAAAAAAGAAGAAGTCGATATTAGAACCTATAGAGTTATCTATGAAGCCATAGAGGATATTCAAGCAGCTGTTAAGGGTATGCATGCTCCTAAGATAGTAGAAGAGGTTTTAGGTAGGGCACAAGTAAGACAGACATTCAGATTGCCAAATGGAAATTCAATTGCCGGTATATATGTACAAAACGGTAAGATCACTAGAAACGCTAAGGTAAGACTGCTTAGAGATGATGTGGTGAAATTTGATGGAGATGTATCTTCCCTAAAGAGATTTAAAGATGATGCTAGAGAAGTTTTAACTGGTTATGAAGCCGGAATTGGATTGGAAAATTATAACGACCTTAAGGAAGGGGACACCTTAGAGGCTTATATCCTTAAAGAAGTAGAAAACAAATAGAGGTGTTAATATGAACATTAAGAGAATCAATAGAATCTCTGAGGAAGTAAAAAAAGTAGTTTCGGATTTAATATTTAATGAAATAAACGACCCAAGAATAAGCCATATGACTACGGTTACTAGGGTAGAGGTTACTCGCGATTTAAGCTTTGCAAAGATATATGTTTCAGTAATGGGAAATGATAAAGAAAAAGAAGATACCCTTTTAGGATTAAACAGTGCCAAAGGCTTTATTAGAAGGGAAATAGGGGCAAGAATTGATCTAAGACATGCTCCTGAACCACGTTTCTTTCTAGATGAATCCATCGAAAAGGCTATTGAAATGTCTAGGCTGATTGCCGATATAAATAAAAACACTAAGGTTGAAGAAGATGAATAACACCATTAGACAAGCGGTAGACTTAATAAGTTCTAATGATACTATAAGTATAGTATCTCATATAAGTCCTGATGGTGATAACATAGGCTCCATCTTAGCTATGGGATTAGCTCTTAAGAAGTTGGGAAAGAATGTTAAGATTATAAAAACTGATGTTATTCCATCGGATTACTCTTTTCTCCCTTATGCAAACTCTATAGAGGAGTATGATGGGGGAGATATAGACCTTTTAATAGTCCTAGATTGCAGCGATATAGAAAGGCTTGGAAAGTTAAAATATATAGTTTCTAAATCAAAAAATACCATCAATATTGATCACCATATTAGCAACACAGCCTTTGCTGACTACAATATAGTAGATAGTAAGGCTGCTGCTACTGGTGAGATAGTATATATGTTTTTAAAACAAATGGGTATTGAAATAGATGAGGAAATTGCAACCTGTATCTATACTGCTATCAGTACTGATACAGGTAGTTTTATGTATGAAAGTGTTACAGACAAGACCCATGAAGTGGCTGCTGACCTATTAAAAAAGGGTATTAATAAGAATAAAATAGTCCTAAATTTGTATCAAAGCAGGAGTAAAGAGAGGACCAAGCTTTTTATAGATTGCCTTTCTACTTTTAAAACTTATTATGATGATAGAATAGCAACAGTCATGGTTACTCAGGAGATGTTAAAGAGTTGTAATGCTCAAATGGAGGATACTGAAGGTATAATTTCCTTTGTAAAGGATACTAGAGGTGTTGAAGTTGCCTGCCTGTTAAAGGAAAATAGCGACGGTATAATTAAGATAAGCTTAAGAAGCAAAGAATATATAGATGTAGCAAATGTTTGTTCACAATTCAACGGAGGTGGACATATTAGGGCTGCAGGTTGCAGTATTGAAGAAAATATAAGGCTTGCAGAGAAATTAATAGTCGAAAGACTTATAGATATGTGGTGATAAAATGGATGGAGTAATAAATTTCTTTAAACCTAGGGGAATGACTTCTCATGATGCAGTTTATTTCTTCAGGAGATTGCTTAAAATCAAGAAAATTGGTCATACGGGAACATTAGACCCTAATGCAACAGGGGTTTTGCCAATATGCATTGGTAAAGCCACTAGGATTAGTGAGTATCTATTAGGGGTAGACAAAGAGTATATAGGTGAACTTTCTCTAGGTATAGCTACCGATACTCAGGATTCCGATGGCATAGTCATTAAACAATCCTCTAAGAAAGTTACTGATGATCAGATTAGACAAGTATTCAGTGGCTTTAAAGGAGAAATTCTACAGATTCCACCTATGTATTCAGCCTTAAAGGTTGAAGGTATAAAGCTATATGATTTGGCTAGAGAGGGAAAATCCGTCGAAAGAAAGGCTAGAGAAGTAAGTATAAAAAGCCTTGATATTATGGATATCCACGATAGTGAAGAGATTGTTTTTAAGACTAAATGCTCCAGAGGCACTTACATTAGGACCCTATGTGAAGATATTGGAAACAATTTAGGGACTTATGGTTATATGTCCTATCTAATTAGGACAGGTGTAGGCGTTTTTAATGTCGGAAATGCTTATGGGATGGAAACACTTAAAGGCATGAGTTCTGAACAGATTGAAACTATATTAGTCCCTATGGATGAAGCAATTTCTCATATAGAAAAAATTCTTGTACCTCATGGTTTTTATACAAAATTGGTAAATGGAGCCTTGATTCCCCTTGGAGATAATTATATAAATTCTCTAGATAGGGAGTTCAGAATATACTGTCGTCAAAATTTTATTGGAATAGGTAAAATACTAATGAAGGACGATAATCTTTATTTAAAAATGGATAAAGTATTGTTATAGGTGATAGGATGGAAGTGCTAAAGGTTAAGGATAATAATAAGAAATATAATTCAGCAATTGCCCTTGGTAATTTTGATGGAGTCCATATAGGGCATCAAGAGCTAATTAAGAAAATGATTTATATTGCTAATAAAAATGATTATATTAGTTCTGTGCTTATGTTTGAAAACCATACTAAGTCCATAATAGAAGGAAAAGGACCTTCTTTGATTACCTGTAAAAAGCAAAGATACGATATTATAGAAAAACTTGGTGTGGATATAATATATACCATGGACTTTAACGAATATATAATGAAGCTCTCCCCTGAAGACTTTGTGACTAAAATATTGATTGAAAAACTAAATGTAAAGGCTGTAGTAGTAGGTACAGACTATAGATTTGGTTATAAGGCGGCAGGGAATTCAGAAACCCTTAAGGAACTCGGTGTTAAACATGGTATTAAGGTGAAAATCTTGGAACCTATCTTTATAGATGGGGAAATTATAAGTAGTACAAGGGTTAGGAAGTCCATTTTAGATGGAGATATGAAGAAAGTTAGTAGATTATTGGGTAGAAATTATTCTATATTGGGCAAAGTAGTGCCGGGAAAGAGAATTGGGAATAAGCTTGGTTTTCCTACAGCAAATATGGAGCCCCTTATAAATTATGTATTGCCAAAGAATGGAGTTTATAGTACTGAAACCGTAGTAGATGGAGTCAAATATCTTAGTGCTTCAAGTGTAGGATATAACCCTACTTTTCGTGAAGAAGTAATTAAGATTGAATCCCATATTATTGGGTTTAATGAGAATATATACGATTTAAATATAGAGCTGATTTTCATTGATTACCTTCGGGATGAGATTAAATTTGACAACCTTGAGCAATTGAAAAAGCAGATATTAGATGATGTCAGAAGAGTTAAGTCAAGTTAATTATTATTCCAATAGATGCATATTTACAAATCAATTTCATTGTGATAATATATTACTGTTAAAGATTACCTAATGCTAAGTTTTTCGTTCCTCAGCGACTACTTTGCACTGGGTGGATTTAAAAATATTAGGAGGTGCTACAATGTTAGCAAAAGAAATTAAGGACCAAATTATTGGAGATTACAAATTACATGAAGGTGATACTGGTTCACCAGAAGTGCAAATTGCACTTTTAACTTACAGAATTAATTCATTAAATGAGCATTTGAAATCACACAAAAAAGATCACCATTCAAGAAGAGGATTGTTAAAGATGGTTGGTCAAAGAAGAGGACTTATGAGATACCTACAAAAAAGTGATATTGCAAGATATCGTTCTTTAATTGAAAAATTAGGCATCAGAGGTTAATAAGAGCGGGTTCTCCCGCTCTATTAGTTTATCCTGGTGTATTTTAAAGGTCATTAATAAATTATAAATATTTAGGATAAGATATCCTAAAAGGAGGTATTCAATGGAAAAGAAATTCCAATATAAATTAGCTGGAAGAGACCTTACTGTTACAGTAGGAAAAGTGGCTGAGCAAGCTGGCGGTTCCTGCCTAGTTCAATATGGCGATACGGTAGTTTTAGCTACTGCAACTGCTTCTAAACAGCCTAGAGAGGGAATTGATTTCTTCCCCCTAAGTGTTGATTATGAAGAAAAGCTATATTCAGTGGGAAAGATTCCTGGCGGATTTATTAAGAGGGAAGGAAGACCAAGTGAAAAAGCTGTACTAACATCCCGATTAATAGACAGACCCATTCGTCCATTATTCCCAGATGGTTATAGAAATGATGTACAGGTTATAACTACTGTTTTATCAGTGGACCAGGACAATAGCCCTGAAATAACTGCGATGATAGGCTCTTCCATTGCTTTATCGATTTCAAGCATACCATTTAATGGACCTACGGGCTCAGTTAGTATGGGTTTAGTAGATGGAGAACTTGTGGTAAATCCTACATCTTCTGAAAGGGATAAATCTGATATCAATCTAACGGTTTCCGGCACTAGGGATGCAATTATGATGGTTGAAGCAAGTGCTAATATAGTATCAGAAAAGACTATGTTAGATGCAATATTGACTGCCCATGAGGAGATAAAGAAGATATGTGATTTTATCGATGAAATCGTTGTGGATTGTGGTAAGGAAAAGACCGATTACCAAGTATTTATGCCAAATATTGAAATAGACGAGAAAATCAGAGTCTACGGTACTAAAAAACTTCTTGAGGCAGTAAATACTGTTGAAAAACAAGAAAGAGAAAATAACATTGCTCAAGTAAGCAAGGAAATTACTGAAAAATTCCTTGAAGAATATCCGGAGAACAGCAAAGATATTTCGGAAATTATCGGGAATATAATTAAAGAGGAAGTAAGACGTCTTATCCTTGAAGAAGGTATTAGACCTGACAATAGAAAGATGGACGAAATTAGGAAAATCACTACAGATGTTGGAATATTACCTAGAACTCATGGTTCAGGACTATTTACAAGGGGTCAAACTCAAGTTTTAACTATTGCAACACTTGGTGCAAAAAGTGATGTACAGATCATTGATGGTCTTGGAGATGATGAGTCTAAACGTTATATGCACCACTATAATTTCCCACCTTATTCAGTTGGAGAAGCGAGACCTTTAAGAGGCCCGGGAAGAAGAGAAATTGGTCATGGTGCTCTTGCTGAGCGTGCCCTTGAACCAGTTATACCATCAGTAGAGGACTTCCCTTATACTATTAGATTAGTATCTGAAGTATTGAGCTCAAATGGTTCTTCATCACAAGGAAGTGTATGCGGAAGTACTTTGGCCTTACTAGATGCAGGAGTACCAATAAAAGCACCTGTTGCCGGTATTGCTATGGGGCTTATAAAGACTGATGATAAGCTTGCAATCTTGTCAGATATTCAAGGACTGGAAGATCATCTGGGAGATATGGACTTCAAAGTAGCGGGTACTAAAGACGGGATAACAGCCATTCAAATGGATATAAAAATAGCCGGAATAGATGAAAAGATTTTAATTGAAGCCTTGGAAAAGGCAAGACAAGGAAGATTATATATTCTTGATAAAATGGGTGAGACTATAACCCAGCCTAGAGATGAAGTATCTGCCTATGCGCCTAAGATCTATACTATGCAGGTAAATCCTGATAAAATTAGGGATATCATAGGACCTGGCGGAAAAGTTATCAATAAGATAATCGATGAAACAGGTGTTAAGATAGATATTGATGATGATGGTAAGGTTTTAATTGCTGCTATTGATGCTGAAAATGGAAAGAAAGCAGTAGAATTGATTACTAATATAGTTAAGGAAATTGAAGCGGGAGAGATTTACCTTGGTAAAGTAACCAGAGTAACTACCTTCGGTGCATTTGTAGATGTATTTAATGGTAAGGAAGGACTGGTTCATATTTCTCAACTTGCAAGAGAGAGAGTAGCAAAGGTTGAAGATGTGGTCAAGGTTGGAGATGAAATATTAGTTAAGGTTATGGAAATAGACAACCAGGGTAGAATCAATCTGTCAAGAAAAGCCCTATTACCTGAAGAGCCTAAGGAAAACAAAGGACAAAAAGAAGAAAAAACTGAAGAAGAATAATTAATTCATGGACCATACGGTTCATGTTTTATTTTTTGTATAATTATACTTCCTTTGAATATATATAAGTAGAAGGAGGGATAATATGAGATTTTTAATAGTTAGTAGAAAAACACTTGGAATTATGGCAGCAATACTGGCGGTATTGGTAGTAGTTTTATTAATCTTTGCTTTTTCCTTTGATAGCAAGGAGGTTTTCAAGGAGGACATCTACTATAAAGGAACCAGTAAAGAAAAAACCATTGCATTCGTATGTAATATCGATTGGGGTAACGAGTATATTCAACCTATGCTAAAGATCTTTAAAGAAGAGGGAATTAATATATCCTTTTTCCCAACGGGGAGGTGGGCTGAAAATAACCCTGATCTCCTTAAGGAGATTTATAGTATGGGTCATGAAATAGGAAATCACGGATATTCACATAAGGACTATAGTAAGATGACTTATGAAGAGAATATTCAAGAAATAAGTAAGGCGAGGGATATACTGGAGGAAATAACCGGGCAATCCCCTAGACTATTCGGTCCACCATCCGGAGCTTATAATGAAAATACCCTTAAGGCAGTAAGGGATTTAAATAATAAATTCGTTCTTTGGAGTATAGATACTATAGACTGGAGAGAGGATGCAACTAAAGACTTAATAGTAAAAAGGGTAACAGAAAAAGCTGAAAGGTCAGCTATAGTTTTAATGCACCCTACAGACAATACTCTTAAGGCATTGCCTGAAATAATTAATTATCTATTTCAAAATGGTTATAAAATTGGTACAATAAGTGATGTAATAATTTAAATGGAGGAAATAATGTATATAATAGACAAGCTGGAAAATGGCATAAAAGTGGTTATGGAAAAGATAGATTATGTAAACTCAGTGACTATAGGGGTAATTATAGAAAATGGCTCTATTAGAGAAGACTCTTCTAATAATGGAGTCTCACATTTTATAGAGCATATGTTGTTTAAAGGTACTAAAAAAAGGACGCCTAAGGAAATAGCAGAATCTATAGATGATATAGGTGGACAGCTAAACGCCTTTACTGGAAAGGAGCAAACATGTTATTTTGCTAAAGTACTAGACCAACACCTTCCCATAGCCATAGATGTCCTAGGAGATATGCTTAATAATTCTTTGTTTCTTCCTGATGACATTATGAAGGAAAAGGGAGTTATATTAGAGGAAATCAATATGTATCAAGATGCACCTGAGGATTTAGTATTTGAATTATTAAATGATCTGATGTTTGAGGGTACAAGCCTAGAATTGCCAATACTAGGAACAGCAAAAAGTATGTCAAAGCTTAATAGGGAAAATGTAATGGATTATTTCTATAAGAACTATAATCCGAATAATATGATTATATCCCTAGCCGGTAAATTTGAAACTAAAGAAGTAATTAAGATGCTAAATGAAAGTTTTGGCAACTTTAATAAGGGAATCCATAAGCCCCTTAACAAAATTAAGACTAGCCATAAATATGAAAATAAGATAAGGGGAATAAAGAAACATATTGAACAACTAAATATTTGCCTTGGATTAGAGGGTGTAAATAATATATCCAATGATATACAACCTATCTTAGTTATGAATAACGTATTTGGAGGTAGTATGAGTTCTAGACTATTTCAAAGAATAAGAGAGGAGCGTGGATTGGTTTATGCCATCGATTCCCATCTGTCTACCTATGATAATACGGGGAATTTCACTATTTATGCAGGCCTGAATTCCGAGTTTCTTACGGAGGTTATGGAGTTAGTAAAGATTGAGATGGATTATATAAAGAAAAATCTCATAACAAAAGATGAACTTAGAAAGTCCAAGGACCAACTTAAAGGTAGCTATATACTTGGTATGGAGGGCACCTTTAATAGGATGTTTGAAATAGGAAAATCTATGTCCCTATTAGGAAGGATAGAATCCCCTAAGGAAGTACTTGATAAAATAGATGAAGTTACTATGGAGGATATAGATAGAGTTGTAAATCAAGTTTTTGATCCTACCAAGTTGAATATAGCTTATGTTGGTGAATTGGAAGATGATGAAAAAGCTAAGGATGAATTGAAAGAAATATTTGAGATGAGGTGCAAGGATGAAGGTAAAGGTAATTAATAGGAGTTTAAATCCACTTCCGGAATATAAGACCAGTGGTTCTGCCGGAATGGATTTAAAAGCGTCCATAGATGCTCCAGTGGTCTTAAAATCACTTCAAAGGGCATTAATACCTACAGGTTTGTTCCTATCAATACCTGAAGGCTATGAAGGGCAAATAAGGGCTAGAAGTGGACTGGCTATAAATCATGGAATTTCATTAGTCAATGGCATTGGTACCATCGATAGCGATTATCGTGGAGAATTAAAAGTTATCCTCATCAATTTGGGAAGTGAGGACTTCACCATAAACAAGGGGGATAGGATTGCTCAACTTGTAGTGGCTAAGTATGAAAGAGTAGAATTTCAATTAGTTGAGGATATTGATGAGACAGCTCGAGGTAAAGGTGGATTTGGTCATACAGGCCTATAATATCTAATCAGATATTATCATA
>CAZIMA010000065.1:5851-9402 GCA_964540195.1 uncultured Tissierella sp. | reverse complement strand
AAGACCTTCAAGAGGAAGAAATAGCAGTAAAAATCCCTAAGGTAGACAATGAACTATGCAATGGGTGCCGAAAGTGCGTTGATTTTTGTAAATTTAATGCCCTTTCCTATATTAAGGATACATTAATCGTTTTTGAAGAAATTTGTCACTCCTGTGGAGCTTGTGTTATCTTGTGCCCTCAAGGGGCCCTTATGGAAAGGGATAAGGTTATTGGAAAAATTCAAAGGGGAACTTCCCATCAGGTTAGGGTCAATACAGGAATATTAAACACCGGAGAAGCTTCAGGTATTCCTATTATAAAAAAGCTCCTTCTTGAAAATCAATCCCAAGGGGACCAGGTGATTTTTATTGACTGCCCTCCCGGAAGTGCTTGTATCGTAATGGAAAGCATCAAAGATGCTGACTACTGCATATTGGTGGCAGAACCAACCCTGTTTGGAGTTCATAACCTTAATATGGTATATGATTTGGTTAATCTGTTTAACAAGCCATTTGGAGTAGTTCTCAACAAGTGTCTTGAGGGGGAAAATCCGGCAGAGAAGTTCTGCTTAGAAAAAAATATCAAGATCTTATGTAAAATTCCTTTTGATAATGAACTTGGAGTATTGAATTCCAATGCAGAAATTGCAGTCAGGAAAAACGAGAAATATAATGATATATTTACTTCACTCCTAGAAAGAGTTATAGGGGAGGTCCAATATGAAACAACTTCTAATTCTTAGTGGAAAAGGGGGCACAGGTAAGACTACCATAGCCAGCGCCTTTATAAAGCTTTCAAAAGCTAAGGCTTATGCGGATTGTGATGTAGATGCACCTAACCTCCACCTTATTACAAAGCAAAGTGTTGAACCAAGAAAGAGGGATTATTATGGGATGGCAAAGGCAGAGATAGATCCTGAATTGTGTATCCAATGCGACCAATGCAGACAAAATTGCAGATTTGATGCTATTTTAATAGATGAGATATATAAAGTAGACCCCTTTGCTTGTGAGGGCTGTGGCCTTTGCCAGCTTTTATGCCCTGAGGACGCAATATCCTTAAAGCCAGCTGTGGCCGGTGAATTGGAGTTATATGCAGGTGAAGAAGAAGTTTTTTCTACGGCCCAACTAAAGATGGGTAGTGGAACTTCAGGTATGTTGGTAACAGAGGTTAAAAAACAGATAAAGTCGGCAGTGGACTTTGCCGAGCTTGTCATTATCGATGGGTCCCCTGGTATAGGTTGCCCTGTAATAGCATCACTTAGCGGAGTAGACATGGTTTTAATAGTAGCCGAGCCCTCCATATCTGGTATTAGCGACATGGACCGTATTATAAAAACAGCTGCAAAGTTTGGGACTAAAACAGCAATATGTATAAATAAATTTGATAGCAACCTGGAAAACACAAAAAAGATAGAAGACCTTTGTAAGGAAGAAGGGCTGGCTTTTATGGGTAAAATACCCTTTGATTCAGAGGCGGTAAAAGCCATTAATAATGGCCAGACCATTGTAGATATAGGTTGTATATCAGGAACAGCTGTAAAGACGGTTTATAGTAGGACCATGGAATTTCTTTTTGAAGAAGAGAGGGCTTAAGTTATGATTATCAAAACATTAGTGGAAAACACATCTATATCAAAAGATATGGCTAGCGAGCATGGTCTTAGCCTGTATATTGAAAGCAAGGGGCTAAAGATCCTATTTGATGTTGGAGCAAGTGAACTCTTTCTTGAAAATGCTAAAAAGTTGAATGTAAATATTAAGGATGTTGATTATCTAATAATTTCCCATGGCCATTATGACCATGGTGGTGGTCTTAAAACTTTTTTCAGGGAAAACTCAAGGGCTAAGGTATTTATACATCCTCTTGCATTCCAGAAGCATTATGCCTTAAGGGCAAATGATAAATTGGAATTTATCGGTTTGGAAGAGGAAATAAGGGATAGGGGACAAATTGTACTCACATCAGACCAATTCCTTATCAGTAAGGAAATCCAACTCTTGTCTAATATCATCCAAAGAGAGCCTGGTCCATTGTCAAATAGGGGACTCTTTATGGAAAGGGATAATCAGATAACAGAGGATACCTTTGTTCACGAGCAGAATCTCATTATAGAGGAAGATGGCAAAACCACCTTGTTAACGGGTTGTGCCCATAATGGGATTGTTAATATTATTAAAGGTTTTCATGATTTAAAGGGCAGAATGCCTGATTATATAATTGGTGGATTTCACCTCTCCAGCCGGTCTTCTGGTGGAAATGAAGACTGTGATATGATAGACAAAATAAGTAGCTTTTTTATAGATACGAAAGCTAAGTATTATACCTGCCATTGTACAGGCTTAAAGCCATATAAAAGGCTTAAGGAGCGTATGGGTTCTAGTATTGATTATCTTTCAGCAGGAAGTGAAATAAGAATCTAAAATAAAGGAGCAAAAATATGAGTGAAAATTGCAATCAAAGCTGTAGCGGTTGTTCAGAGGACTGCCAAGAAAGAGAGGAAGAAAAAATAGATTTTTCAGCCAAAGCTCATCAGATGAGTAGTATCAAAAAAGTAATAGGTATTGTAAGTGGTAAAGGAGGAGTCGGCAAGTCACTTGTTACTTCTATGCTTGCAGTTACTATGAATAGAATGGGTTATAATTCAGCCATTCTTGATGCAGATATTACAGGACCTTCTATACCAAAAGCCTTTGGTATAAGAGAAAAAGCTAGAGCTAGTGAATTTGGACTATTGCCTATTAAAAGTAAAACAGGTATTGATATTATGTCTGTTAATTTACTTTTAGAAAACGATTCTGATCCAGTTGTTTGGAGGGGACCTATAATTGCTAATACGGTTAAGCAATTCTGGACTGATGTGATTTGGACCGATGTAGACTTTATGTTTATCGATATGCCACCAGGTACTGGGGATGTTCCACTTACAGTATTCCAATCCATCGCTGTTGATGGGATTATAGTAGTTACATCTCCCCAGGAGCTTGTATCCATGATTGTATCTAAGGCAGTCAAGATGGCTAAAATGATGGATATCCCTATTATTGGTTTGGTGGAAAACATGTCCTACTTTAAATGTCCAGATAACGGCAAGGACTATAAGATATTTGGTGATAGTCATATTGAAGAAATAGCTGAAAAGTATGACCTTAAGGTTCTTGCAAAGTTACCTATTGATCCAAAACTATCTGCTGCTTGTGACAAGGGTATGATAGAGCTTTTTAATGGCAATTGGTTTGAAGGTCTTGCTGATTTATTAGATGAAATGGAGGAGAAAGAAATGATTAAGATTGCAGTAGCAAGTGAAAATGAAATGGTTACAGAGCACTTTGGACACTGTATTAACTTCAATATTTTTGAAGCTAAAAACAAAGAGATTATTAAGAGTGAGTCTATCCCAAATCCTGGCCATAAGCCTGGCTTCCTTCCTAACTATTTGAACGATATGGGTGTAAACGTGATTATCTCTGGCGGCATGGGTGGTGGTGCTATTGATATTTTCAATGAAAAAGGCATAGAGGTCATAGTGGGAGCAAGGGGCAATGCTAAAAAAGTAGCAGAAGACTACCTA
>CAZIMA010000065.1:0-5751 GCA_964540195.1 uncultured Tissierella sp. | reverse complement strand
CCACAATCAGGTATGTGTTCCTTTTGTACAGAGGAATGTGATGGAACTTGTGAAATTGCACTAGCAGCAGTTCTAGGACAACAAACAGTATATCCAACCAATACAGGAAACAATCAAGTTGCTTCAGAAAAGGATTATCCAATTGATTTTTCTCACTTCAATATAAATGGACGTGTCTTCGGTGCAATTGGAGCCAAGGCCAACTATGAAGAAGCAAATATATTCAAGGTGAAATTAGAAAGAGAATATGGTAAGTACAATCCTGTAAAACTATCTATGCCAATTATTTTACCTGCTTTAGTAAAATTAAATTGGGAAGATTACTTCGCTGGAGCTGCCATGGCAGGAGTAAGCTGTGTAATAGGGGAGGAAGCAATGACCAAAGACCCTAATTTAAAGATTGAAAATGGGAAAGTTGTTGAATTCTCCTACCTTGAAAAGATATTGGATTCTTTCCGAAAGTATTACCGCGGTTATGGGCAAATTATATTACAATGTAATGTTGAGGATGATATGCTTGGAATTCCTGAATATGCCGTAAGAGACCATAAGTTAGAAGGGTTGGAATTTAAATTTGGGCAAGCTGCAAAGGGAACTCAGCCGGTTCGTAGACTTAAAAATAGGGAAGAAGCCTTGAAGAAACAAGAAATGGGGACCTTGGTATTTCCTGACCCTATGGATCCGGAGATTATAAGGAAATTTGAAGAGGGAACTTGTCCAAACTTCTACTCCTATGGGAGGCTACCCTTATGGGATGAAGATTATTTAATCCCCCGAATCCAAGAACTAAGAGAAATGGGTATAAAAAACTTCTATCTAAAGATGGCTGGTTACCAGATTAAAGATATAGAAAGGGTCATAATGATTGGAAGCAAGGCTGAAGTTGATATGATTACCTTCGATGGTGCCGGTGGAGGCAGTGGCTACAGTCCAAGCAAGATGATGAATGAATGGAGCCTGCCTACAATCTTAATGGAAGATGCTGTTTGCACTATTGTTGAAAGGTTAAAGGCAGAAGGCCGTTATATACCGGCTATTACCGTAACCGGTGGATTTAGTTCTGAAGACCAAGTGTTTAAATCCCTTGCCTTAGGAAATGGAAATGTAACAGCCATAGGATTATGCCGTGCTGCAATGACAGCTGCTATGACAGGCAAGCGAATTGGGAATATGATCAAAGAAGGAAATGTACCCAAGCATATAAAAAAATATGGGGATACTGTAGAGGAGATATATGGTGATTTGGCAGACTTAAGAGCTATATATGGAAAAGAGGCAAATGACTTTTCTCTAGGTGCGGTAGGAGTATTCTCATATCTTAATAAGATAGCCTTTGGATTAAAACACTTTGCAGCATTGAATCGAAAATTTGATAGCTTATATTTAGATAGAAGTGATTTAATACCTTTAACAAGAGATGCTAAGGACCTCATAAAGGGAAGATGGTTTGAGTAAAAGAAAAATTTATCATAAATATCAAAGAGACATACTAGCATATGAGCTAGTATGTCTCTTTTTCCTAGGTCCACTATTTTTTAAATCTTGGATTCTTAAGGAAGGTTCTGGCTACAAGAGCAATGAAAAACAATACCTGCATAGACAAGATATAGGTACCTATATAATTAAGAACTTGAGGATTTGTTTCACTTGTTGACCTATAAGCGTAAAAAGCTGCACCAACTAAAGACATAATTGCTATTAGATTTGCAAGAAAGATATACAAGCTTGTAGTATATTCTTTTTTCCTAATAGTTCTGTATGAGTCATATCCTAAGATTCCGATTAACCCTAATCCAAAAAAAAGACTCACGATTAACTTAAGATTCGTGGAAGTAAATATAGCCTTATTAAATACTAAAAGAATAATAACAAGGGCCAGCAATACAATACTAGCTGTTTTTTTCAAAATATCAGCTCCTATTTAGGTTTTGTCTTAACTCTATATTCCCGTTTCTAAAACGAATGAATCGTTGCGGTATCCAAAGCAATTGCTTCTGATACCTAAATCTTCTAGATTCCTTATTATACTACAGGTGGGTGTTTTAATCAATTACTCACCTCGTTGGACCGGTATGTGGAAACTGCAAGCAATTTCATAATGCTTAAACAAGATTGGTCTGTTTCATCAATCAGAAATATTACTTATCTATGATATAATGAGGTGATGATGCCTAAATCACTCAACTCATTGCAGCGGTGTGAAGAAACTGCAAGCAGTTTCATGATGCTTAAATTAGGTTATGATATGACCCATCTTAAGAAATTTGTAAGATTTTTATCAATTTTCTTGTAAGTTTCTTGCCTTAGAATAAATATATAGGCTAGAGGAGGTAGGATATGGATAAGGCTAGGATATTAGTAGTAGATGATGATAGGGAAATCGCCAATGCAATAGATAAGCTCTTGACTATGGAAGGCTATGAGGTAATCAAGGCTTACAATGGCTTAGAGGCCTTAGATGCCTTGGTAGTTAATAACATTCAACTAATTCTTTTGGATGTGATGATGCCAAAATTGGATGGGCTTTCAACCACTATGAAGATCAGGGAAAAGAAGAATATCCCGATCATTATCCTTTCGGCAAAATCGGAGGATAGTGATAAGATACTGGGCCTTTCCATGGGAGCCGATGATTATGTTACCAAGCCCTTTAACCCACAGGAATTGGTGGCCAGGGTTAAGAGTCAGCTTAGGAGATATATGTACCTTGGGGATATGGGAAATATTTCAACATCATCACTACTTCAAACAGGAGGACTTTGTCTTAATAGGGAGACCAAAGACTTTACAGTAGATGGTGAACCTGTAAGATTTACTCCTACTGAGTTTAAGATAATGGAACTTCTGATGTCCAACCTGGGGGTGGTTTTTTCTGCCGAGCAAATCTATGAGAAGGTTTGGGAGGAGGAAGCCTATTCCGTAGAAAATACTGTAATGGTACATATCCGCCGAATCCGTGAAAAGATTGAAATCAATCCTAAAGAGCCTAAATATTTAAAGGTGGTGTGGGGTATTGGATACAAAATTGAAAAATATCACTAGGAATAGTTTTTCGAAACTATTGGCATTTATTCTAGTTGTAATATTAATAACAGCATCTGTTGTTCAACTTTTCTATGTAATGATGTTTAGTTATAACTTTGAATCGATACTAGTTTCTGACTATAAATCCAGTGAATCTGCTTTCAGATATGAAATTAATAATGCATTTCATAATACACTTATGCTAATTGAAGAAGATCAAATAGACGGAGTTGTTGATGGAGAGATAAATCAAGGAACGGAAGAGTCAAATCAAGTAGTAGCTTCTAATGAAGATCTGACTATTCAAGGTGTTGAAATAATCTCCGGAGATTATGATTACATCTTCTATGTTTCAAATGGTGAAAGAGCTTATACCAACAGAGAAGGATATTCAAGGGAAGATTTTGCTAAGCATGAGGAATCATTTATAGGATTCGAAAATGGAAAATATTATTATGGTTCAAAAACCGATCCAAATCTTATAACAAGGTATTCTGCTTTAGAAGATAAGATAACATTGTATCTGGCTTTTACAGATGAGTTTATGACAAAAGAGCAGGCTAAATGGGAAAGAGGAAGAGAAGTCCTACTTCCAATTGCCAAGTCTCTTCTAGTATTTGTTTTACTGTCAATAATATTAATTGTCTATTTAACTCTGGTAACTGGAAGAAAGGCTGAAGATGAAGACCTTCATCTAAGCTGGGTAGATAAAATTTGGACTGAGATTATGATTGCTTCTTTTATTTTCCTGCTAATCCTTTGGTTCTTAATGGCTGCATATCCTGCTAGATATACCTATATCAATGGATATAATATAACAAGTGGACTAAATAGTGGTCAGACATCCTCTTTGTATATAATGGGTGCAGCTACAATTTTAGCTGTTTCTATAGGAGGACTGATATACCTTGCATTAATCCGAAAAATCAAGGGAAAGAGACTTATAAAGGATTGTATCACCTATAAATTCTTCTATAGGATTTTCCATGGTATCTTTGATTTTCTAAAGAGTTTTTTCGATGGCAGGAGATTTGAAAAGTTTCCACTTACTAAATCACTTCATCAAAGACAGATGGTATTTATAGTTGCATCTTTCATTCTAGTCTTTCTAACCTTTGTATTTATTGCTATTCCACCATTGATGATTCTTCCACCAATCTTGGAGATAGTCATAATCTTCTGGTATGTAAAATACAACAACATGACCTATGAAAATATAAATAAGGGCTTTAATGAAAGTTTGGAAGAACAGATGAAGTCGGAAAGAATGAAGATAAATTTAGTAACCAACGTATCCCATGACTTAAAGACCCCCTTGACCTCTATTATCTCTTATGTTGATTTATTATCCAAGGAAGAGGACCTTTCAGAAACTGCAAGGGATTATGTAAATATCTTAATGGAGAAATCCAATAGGCTAAAAAACATAGTTGCTGACTTATTCGACTTAGCAAAGTCTACAAGTGGAGATATTAATGTGGACTTTGAAGACTTGGATTTAAAGAAGCTTATAGAGCAGACCCTAGGGGATATGGGAGATGATATCGAAAGATCAGGCCTTACAATAAAGACCAATTTGCCTGAGGAATCGGTAATAATCAAGTCAGATGGTAAGAAGCTCTATAGGGTGTTCCAAAATATTATAGACAATGCTCTTAAGTATTCTCTTATAGGGACTAGGATATTTGTGGAACTAGAACAGAAGGGTGGAAAAGCAGTAGCTACTGTTAAGAACACTGCAGGCTATGAGATGGACTTTACAGCCGAAGATATACTTCAAAGGTTTAACCGGGGAGATAAGTCCAGGACTACAGAAGGGAGTGGCCTAGGCCTTTCCATAGCAGAAAGCTTCACTGAAGTAGCGGGAGGGAATTTCAAGGTAGATATAGATGGAGATATGTTTAAGGTGATTATCACTTTTTAAAATAGAATGGTCAGGCTGCTTAAAGCCTGACCATTCTATTAATCATAGGTAAATCCTTCCCCTTCAACCTCGGTGATATGGGAAATAGTCACAAAGGCCCTCTTATCTACTTCTCTTATAAAGTCCCTGATCTTTATGTATTCGCTCCTTCCCACCACTGTATTTATGATTCTTTTGTCCTCCTTGGAATATCCACCTGTAGCATGGTAGATGGTAGTACCCCTATCTAAGTCCTTATTGATATAGTTGTTAATTGCATCAAATTCCTTGGATATTATAATCATATTTACCTTTACATTGAAGCCTGCTATCATCTTGTCTATTACTATAGAATTGATTATAACTCCTAATAAGGAATACATACCAAGCCTTGGACCAAAGACAAAGCCTGCAGCTAGGGTGATTAAAAAGTCCGGTATAAATAGGGACTTACCCATATCTATATGGAAGAACTTGTTTATAATCTTTGCCACTATATCAGTGCCTCCCGTTGAGGCATTTTGGTTGAAAATTATACTTATACCTACGCCTGCTATTAGTATTCCGAAGATTAGATTTATAAATAAATCATCAGTAAAGGCTTGGGTCATTGGAGTAACAAGCTCCAATATGGCAAATATTCCAGACAACATTAGGCTGGAATAAAGGGTATAGCCACTAAATTCCTTGCCCAATACTAAAAATGCAGTGACAAAGAGAATTAGGTTTATAATCACCAATATAAGACTGTAGTTTATTGATGGAATCAAGGTACTGATTACAAGTGCCAGGCCTGTTGCCCCACCAACCGCAAGATTTGAAGG
>CAZIMA010000064.1:5397-9473 GCA_964540195.1 uncultured Tissierella sp. | reverse complement strand
TTATTAGTGGACTTGAAAGGCGTATAGGTGGACCCTATTCTGTGAAATAATCAATTAAGACACCCACCTGTTGTAGGAAAAGGAACCCAGCCGCTTACAGATTAAAGAAGCGGTGGATATATTCATCTCGTTATATATGTTCCTTTAAGAATTGAAGTGTCTTACTTATTATAAGCCTCAACATTATCTACAAAAACTCCAAATATTTTTTCTCTCCAATACTAAACTAACTATCAATAGATGAAGATTCTATTCATACTTAAATTTCTTATTAATATTATTCGCCATACTATTCCTAAATCCTTCTTTCTTCCCAAAATAATGTAAAAAACTCCTTACCCTAAAGTAAGAAGTTCATGGTTCCTATAATTGTATTCCTTGGTAAGAATGATCAAGAAGTTGTTCATTCAAGTATCAAGTACAGTTGTCTCCTACAATAGAACGACCTCATATAAGTATATCTAGTACTAATTGTAGTTTGAATTCAGAATATTAAATAACTTATTAAGTTAATCAGCAGGCACCGGGGACCTTCAAGGTAAAAGAAATCCCTAGATTTTCATGACAAATAGCCGTAGCTATAATAAAAGCTAAGGCCCATAAAAAAGTAATAAAGTTCTTTAAATGATTGCATGTTAGCGAGCTTATCCATATACTTTACTCCTTTAAATTACCTTGTAATTAATTCATTCTATCATATCACAAAAGTTTCCATTGTCAAAGACTTTTTTGTGAGTTTTCAAAATATTTAATAATATGTAAAAGGCATACCTATGTCTGCCTTTTACATATTATATATTAACTACACAATATTTACGTCTTATTCTATTAATCCATTATCAACTAAAAAGTTCTTTGCAGCTTCTTGTACTGACATTTTATCTATATCGACCTGAGAATTTAAATTCATAACGGATTCATCTGTAAGGAACTCGGTTATTTTGGCAATTTCCCCCTCAAGATCTGGATATTTTTCTATTACTTCTGTTCTAAAAACAGGTGCTATACTATAAACAGCAAATGCATTTTTATCATCTTGAAGTGGAACATAACCATCTTTTTTAATAATACCATCTGTTGCAAATCCTGTTGTTACTTCTGCTTCTCCATTTTTCATAGCTTCATAAAATAATCCAAGTTCAATATTAAGTCTATTTTCATTAGGTACATTAAAACCATAGACTTCCATTAATCTAGGCATCATATCTGGTCTTTCATATGATTCTGCTGCTGTAACCAATGTTATGCTATTGCCTTCATTATATGCCTTTGCAAGGTCTGATACAGTCTTTAAATTATACTTTTGAGCTAGTTCTGGAGTAGCTACCATTACATATGTGTTATTAGCTTTAGAATAAGGTAACCAAGTTACACCGTTTTGTTTATCCCATTCACTTATTGTTTTAAAGGTTTCGTCTGCATCAAATATAGGTTCATGCTCCATAAATTGCATTAAACCAGTACCTGTATACTCAAAATATCCATCAATCTCACCTGAGAGAAGTGCCGTTCTAATAATTGCAGTTTCTCCTAATCCTGTTTCATCATTTACTGCATATCCTAGTGATTCTAAATACTGAACTAATACACTACCTAATACCAGACTTTCAGTAAAAGTTTTTGACCCTATGGTGATTTCTCCTTTTGGGCTTGTACTTACTGTAGTACCACAACCAACTAAAATCCCTAAACATAGCACTAATGCTATAAACCTTATACCCTTCATTTTCATTTTTAAATATCCTCCTTAAATTTATTCTTATGTTTTAATTATTAGGTCCAAATATCTTTATCATTAATCTGCTTTCTACTTTTCCGATAATATAGTTCATACACAACGCAATTATTGCACATAAAGACGCTCCTATTAATAAATATTCCGGATATAGCATAGCAATTCCACTTGATATCAGTACTCCTAATCCTCCAGCACCAATAAATCCAGCTAGTGTAGCTACACTGACAACATAGGTTGATGATGTCTTAATTCCATTTAATATATATGGCATAGATAGCGGTAATTCCAATTCCTTTAAAATCTCAAAATTTGTCATCCCTAGACCCTTTGCAGCTTCTCTCGTTCCACTATTTACCTCCAGCATTCCAACCATTGTCCCTTTAACAATTGGGAGCATCCCTTGCAACAATAATACTACTATAGTTGGCAAATACCCAAATCCTAGTAATGGTATTGATAGAGCTATAAATGCAAAAGCAGGTATTGTTTGTAGTGCGTTCAAAATTTGTAATGTAATATTTGATGTAACTCCTGCTTTATTACGACTTAGTAATATACCCGATGGTATACCAATTATAATCGCTAAGGTTAGGGATACAACTACTAGAC
Organism: uncultured Tissierella sp.; assembly: GCA_964540195.1. GTDB lineage: Bacteria > Bacillota > Clostridia > Tissierellales > Tissierellaceae > Tissierella_B. Next base: position 7,126 of record CAZIMA010000064.1, on the reverse strand, counting down.
CAATGTGAATTGAAAAGTTAATTGGAACTATTTCAGTTAATGCTCTTATTACTCTATTCATATCCATATCATCATTCCTTATATAGATATTTTGAAATATCATTAAATGAAATCTCTGTTATAGGGTTATTTTCATCGTCGACTATTGTTATAATGCTTTTATTCTCTTGGATAAGCACTGCTAATGCTGAGTACAATATACAGTCACCACTTAATATAATCTTAGAATCTATTTTTCCTTCTATAATATTTCTATGATTATCTTGAATTAAATCTTCTAATCTAATAATTTTCAAAGCATCTAAAACTCTCGTTTCACCCATAAATTCTTTGACGAAATCATTCTTTGGCTTCATTAAAATAGTAATCGGATTATCACATTGAACTACTTTACCTTCATTAAATATGGCAATTTTGTCCCCTAATAGTATTGCTTCATCAATATCATGAGTTACGAAACAGATAGTTTTTTTCTCTGTCTTCTGAATTTTTAATAGATCCTCTTGTAACTTAGTTCTTGCTATGGGGTCTACTGCTCCAAAAGGTTCATCCATTAAAACTATAGGCGGATTTGCAGCTAATCCCCTTGCTACTCCTACCCTTTGCATCTGACCACCACTAAGTTGCCTAGGATATTTCTTACCTTCAACATCAGGATTAAGACCTATCATAATTATTAATTCTCTAACCCTTTGCGAAATCATATCATTACCCCACTTTTTTAATTTAGGAACTATGGAAATATTCTCTTCTACTGTCTTATTTGGTAACAAACCAATATCTTGAATAACATATCCTATATCTCTTCGCAATGTATTTTCATCAAGATCCTTAATATTTTTTCCATTAATTGTAATGGCCCCACTTGTAGCATCAATCATCCTATTTATTAATCTAAGGGTGGTTGACTTCCCACATCCTGACCTTCCTAAAAACACCGTTATTTTACCCGCTTCTATATGCAAATCTAGATTGTCAATAGCAGGTTTTTTTTGACCAGGGTACGACTTTGTAACATTTTCTAAAAATATCATTCTATTCACCACCTATACTAGCATTGTACCAGCTTAATTTATCTTCAATCTTGGATAGAATAAAATCTAGTAATACTGCGATTATTGAAACGAGTAGGGCACCCGTTGCCACCATTTCCATATTGCTTCTTGATAGTCCCTGAGAAATTAATCTGCCTAGGTTTTTTTCTCCAATATAAGTTGCTAAAGTAGCAGTACTAGTAATCATAACTGTCATAATTCTAAAACCAGAAAATATTGAAGGTACTGCCATAGGTAATTCAACTTCAAAAAATATATTTTTAGCATCCATTCCCATTCCCTTTACTGCTTCTATTAAAGACTTGTCCACATTTTTTATTCCTGTATAAACACTTCTTGTCATAGGCATCATAGAATATATGACTAATGCAATAAGAGCTGATTTTCTTCCCAAACCTAAAAATGGTATAGTAATTAGTATGGCAAACATTGCTATAGATGGGACACAATATAAGACATTACTGACAGCAAAAATAATTCCTGCAACTTTTTCATTTCTAGCCATATATATTCCAATTGGAATCCAAAGGATTAACGAAATCAATATAGCTGATATAGTAAGGGAGAAATGAGCTAAAGTATATTCAATTATTATATTTGTATTTCTTAACATATATTCTATCAAGGCTCAACACCACCTTTATACATAATAATTTTTATCAATTTCAATTCCT
>CAZIMA010000064.1:0-5387 GCA_964540195.1 uncultured Tissierella sp. | reverse complement strand
TCTATATCTCTTTTAGATAGCTCTTCAATAATCTTTAATTTCTTTTCATTAGACTCTGTGGGATTTATAGTATGGATAATACCATCAATAATATTACTCATTTTACTATAAGGTATTCCGATTGAAATATCCTCTTCATCCCATTTAGCAAAAAACCTTGTTCCCGAACACAACATAGATATATTAATATCATCTTCAAGATATGGTGTAGCAGTAGATTCAGAGCATATTGCCTGGTTGCCCCCAATTCTTATGCTTTTATTTATGCCATAATAAAAAGAATAGCCTTGAGAGATTCTCATAATTGGATATGATTTATCAACAATAATAGCTACATCAAACTTCTTAGAAGGATTATCATCTAAAGGAAAGACCTCTATTCCATAGTTTCTTTCCTCAATATATTTAACGTCTTTCTGAGCGTGCTTTGCAACTTCTCGATTTGTATATAATCCTAGGGATTCATACACTTCACCAGATGTTACATTTTCAGGAACATCTACTAATCCTAATGCTTTTAAAGCCCCTTCACACCAAAAATTGTCAGCTTTTGCTTTAAAATGTTGACCGCTAGCACCTCTCTTTATCATATAACAATAGGTAATCTTGCTTTTAACCTGCCTAGCATCTATTGAATCATATTCTTCCTTATTATTTATAATTCTTACTCCAACAATCTTCCTTTTCAAATTTAAAAGTATTGGTAAAATACTTATCTTTTCTATTAAATCCATTAGTTCACCTCTTCATATCTAATATTGACCATAATCCTCACATGCCTTATACATAGCAAATACATTGAGGGGAGGTGTATTTGGAGGTAAGGTACATGAAGGCATCAATACAAATCCACCTTCTCTATACTTATTTCTTTTTATAATTTCCCTTGAATTATTATATACCTCATTATGAGTACCGTTTATTAGAATAGTTGTAGGTACATTCCCTCCTAAAATATATCTTTCATTAAAAAATGAAGATGCATACTCCAAGTCCACTTTTTCATCTATGCTAATAAAGGTTCTATTTGGCAAATCCATTTCTTCAAAATAATTAAGAATCTTGTTATGGTTACCACATAAATGAAGAGAAAAGTTATCAACTCCTTTTTCTTTGAAATAATTATATACCTCATAAAAATATGGTAATGAATACATTTCAAATAGTTTAGGAGAAATTAAGGAATCCAATGGAAAATTTGCTGAACATGAACATCTTTCCACCCCAAACATTTCTATTGTTATATCACCTAATTGCTTTAAATAATCTGTAGCATATCTAAGAATTCTATGAAGTTGGACTATATCTTTTCGAAATATTTTAAGCAGTAATCCTGTATCACAAATATTTCCTGCTATTTCTAATGGGGATCCCATACTTATGGGTATTGAAATATTATTCCTATCCAATATCTTTAGAAAATCAATTTTTGCTTTAATATTTTTATCTTCCTTTAAATTAGGTATTGCTAATCTATCTATATCATCTAAACTTTTTACAAAGGGCTTTAGTACAGGTATACCAACATAGGGTTTGTCCACAAACTGAATTTCTCCGCCAAAAAATAATCCAGTATACCCTGGAAAATCGAAGGAAGGATTACCATCACAATGGTGTAAATCCAAAGTTAATCGCTGAACCTCATAAGACAATTCTTGGTTTAGATAAAACTCCTGGGACTTTAATCTGGCCATAACACCTGCATATATAGTAGAATTTGTAAAAAACGGAACCCTATCTATACACTCTCCAGTAAATAGTCTTCTTATCCTTTCTTCACTAGATAACCTCTTCATAATTTTCCTGACCACCATTTGTTTTTTTCTCATCAAAATTTCTATACTTATTTACATCCTCATATATTATCAATAAAATAGAAGCAATTATTAAAATAAAACCTATAAGTTTATAAACACTTAGTGACTCTCCTAATACAAAGTATGCAAGGACAACAGACACTACAGGTTCTAAATTAGATATAATACTAGATTTACTGCTTTCTATATAACTTAAACCATAATAGTATATTGAAGTACCTACTATCATTGTTATAAAAGTTACTGCATATATGTAGAGCATTAGTTTAAGGCTAATCTCTAAATTAGCAATATATATTGGATTACGAAAGAATAAAAGACTAATAGCTCCTATTGCATTTCCATACAGTACTACGGTCCAAGGGCTATATTTATTTAAAAGCCTCTTACCTAAAATTACCCATAGAGATAAGCAAAATCCGGCCCCTAATCCAAATAGTATTCCATATGGATTAGGATTCAAATTCTTTATATTTGTTCCCCCAGCCACTATAAAGCATCCTATAAAGGCCATTATAATTGCTATTAGTTTAGCACGTGTTAATTCTTCACCTAAAAAAATTGCAGAAATAATAACAACAAAAATAGGTGAGGTATATACCAATATGGTAGTAGTCACAACATTTGTCATCTCTAAAGAATTCATGTAGAAAAAATTATATATGCCTACAGTTATTACTCCATAAATTATGAACCGATGTATATCTTTCCTTTCGATAAACAAGTCCTTTGGCTTTTTTATTAATAGGATAAAAAAAATGGTTGTCATTGCAAAAACCATCTTTATAATACCTAATGAAATAGGCTCTATACCTTCTAAGATTAATAATCTATTTAAAGTAGCCTGACACCCTAATATACAGGCTGATAAACATGTTGCTAAGTAGCCTTTAGTTTTATCTGTCATTTCCTTATACCTTTAAATTATTTTTCACATCAAGGTTTATAATAGCATGTTTTTACATAATTCAACAATTAAATATTTCTATATGAAATGTTATTGTATATGATTTATTTATTTGAGTTGGATGTGATTTTATTTAATAGACTGTGATTTAAATATCATAGACAATTGGGTAGCAATTACTTCACACCATTGCAAAGATGTGGGTGATTGAGACACACCAACTGTTGATGAAAAGGGTACTCTACTGCTTAAAAAAACGGGGGGTATATTCATCTCGTTATATCATAGCCTCTCAAGCTAGTTGAAAAAAGTGGGATTATGCCCCACTTTTAAACTAACTTGCAACTAATCACAACATTATTATTCTTTTTATTCTTCATGCACCAGTGGCCAAAAAAGTTTATATCTTGCCTATCATTTTTTACATTCCTAATCATTTCATAATAATTCTGACCTTCAACTTCTATCCTTTCAGTATGCAAAAGGCCTATGGATTCAAGGGAGGTAGATGTCTTACCACAAAGATGAATTATGGCTTTGTCCAATTTACCTTCAACTCTTTTTAAGATATTATATGTGGATTTTCCAGATACTTCTTTGTATACCTTTGGGCCTAATATGTCCATCCCCCCTGTGGGATCAGCAAAGGATACTATATCCACTCCATTCTTTACACCTTCTAAAATATAGCTTACTATGCTGTCTTCAATAGTCTTTAATAGTTTATCTACTCTTTCCTTATCTCTTCTGATAAGCTTATAAAACATATGACTATCCATAATAGATGTTGCTATAGAAATTGGTCCAGTTACATTTAATGTTACTTTTTCTCCCTCTTCTTTTAAAATACTTAAGGCCTCTAAAACCTCTGATATTCTGCCCTTCCTTAAATCTATTCTTGCTAAATCATCTATCTGACTTATATCATCAATGCCATAATTCCCTATCCTATTTCCTAAGATTGGACTATATATTACTGTAGAGCCGAAGGATTCAGCTTCTACTGTACTACAGAAAGGTAATATACAATATTCACTATTGTTGTTCTCTTTAATGTCTTTTGATAACAAAGCCATATTCAAACCACTATGATTTATTTCTTCAAAAGACAATTTAAAATTATCTAGCAAGTTTTCAGGTATGGATTCACCTTCATTTCCACCACATCTAAATATTTTATTTTCTTTCATTACTATCACCTCTACTTGCATGGGCTAGCTTCTAGATTTTATTTCCTATTCCTATCGTAAACTTAAGCAACATCAATACCTAGTAGAGATTTAACCAAGTTTACTCCACCGATTGCATTGCTGGAATAACCATCTGCTCCTATGCTATCTGCATATTTTTGAGAAATAGGTGCTCCACCTACTATTATCTTAAAGTCGTCACGAATTCCTCTATCTACTGTAATGTCAATTACTTGCTTCATATTTGGCATTGTTGTAGTCATTAGAGAAGATAAGGCGATAATATGAGCACCTTCTTCTACTGCAACATCAACTATCTTTTCACTTGGTACATCTCTTCCAACATCTATTACTGTAAATCCATTGGTTTCAAGCATAATCCTCAATAAATCCTTACCAATATCATGAGTATCTCCATGTACAACTGCCAATACTACTTTTCCTGCAGATTCATTCTCATTTATCTTATCCATATGAGACTGTAACTCTTCTATACCCGCGTTCATAGCATCGGAGCAGCTTAATAGCTCAGGAATATAGTATTCTTCCTCATCAAATAATACGCTAGCACGTTTCATCCCCTCTACCAAACCATCCATAATTCCTTCTTGTGGGTCGAATCCAGCCTCAACGAATTCTTTTGCCACATCTACAACAAGGTCCTCCTCCATCTCAACTACACAATCAGATAATTTTTTCAATAACTCTTCTTTTGTCATCTTATGTATCCCCTTTTCCTAAATTATTTCTTATGTATCACTTTTTTTTGCGTCTCTAGCAACCTCGTTATAATTTCTCATTCCTTTTATTTATAGCAAAATTTTCTCTAATCTTTGCCACTCCATAATCTAGACAAAAACCCTCAAAAGTCGGCTTTACAATAGTTAATTATACTATAATGTCTATTTACCATCTAATTGATTTTAGTAATAAGAAGATATACTAATATAAGCAAATCTTATTAATATCTTTTTAAATTTGGCATTTATTTTATTTATTAATAAAAATTAATATACTCACTTAGTGGTATAGCTATTGTCTATTGGATAATTAATAACATATATATTAAAATTAATTATTAGAACAATAGCTTTATGTTGAAAATTCAGCCTTTAAGCTTAGAAGAATACATATTGGAAGGTGATATTTAAATGGAAATTAAAAAATCAGTATTTTGTGGAGTATGTCCAGGAACTTGCGTAGTTGATGTTCACCTTGAGGACGGAAAATTAGTAGATATCTTTCCTGCAAAGGATGAGCCCTTTGGTGCCCTTTGCCTAAGAGGTAAATTTGCTAAGGATATGGTCTATTCTGAAGATAGGTTAAAAAAGCCCCTAATTCGTACAGGAGAAAAAGGTAAGGGAGAATTTAGGGAAGCCTCTTGGGAAGAGGCCTTAGATTATGTTGCTAAAGGCTTTCGGTCGAGTAAATAAGCCTCTCTCTATTGCTCTGTGTCATTAGATTGAAGGCTTA
>CAZIMA010000063.1:0-9692 GCA_964540195.1 uncultured Tissierella sp. | reverse complement strand
TAATATCATGGATGCAAAGGAAATAATTACTATAATCCCAACCCATTTATATGCCAACTCCCTATTTCCGGCCTGAACTGCACTATAGACGGCAATAGCCATAGTCTGAGTTCTTCCTGGAATGTTGCCTGCTATCATAATGGTTGCACCGAATTCTCCCAGAGCTCTTGCAAAGGCTAATATGGTACCTGCAATTATGCTATTAAAGCTATTTGGAATCATAATTTTTAAAAAGATTTCATGCTCTGATAAGCCTAAGGTCCTGGCAACATAGATTATATTTTTATCCACCTGCTCAAAGGCCCCTCTTGCCGTTCTGTACATAAGAGGGAAGGATACTACAGTGGATGCTATTACCGTAGCCATAGTAGAAAAAACTATGGAGATATCAGAGTTTAATAGAAACTTACCAATTAGGCTATTTTTACCCAACAAGACCAATAACAAGAATCCTACCACGGTAGGTGGTAGGACTAATGGAAGGGTAAATAAACCATCTGCTAAACCTTTTAATTTTTTTAATCTTAAAGAATAATAGGCACTATAGATTCCAAGTATAAAAGTTATACATGTTGCCAATATAGCGGCCTTTAAAGATATAAGTAAAGGTGAGTAATCCACTTATTTACCTCCTGTTTTTATTAAATTACTTCATGGCAAATCCGTGCTTTATAAATATAGTAGCAGCTTCTTCACTAGATAGATAGTCTAAAAACCCTTTTGCGGCCTCTTGATTGGTGCTAGATTTTAATACAGCAACAGGGTAAGTTACTTCCTTATGGCTTCCTTCAAGTGCTTGGGTAATTATCTTTACTTTATCTGTGCCGGATGCATCTGTTGCATAAACTAGTCCAAAATCCACTTCTCCATTTTCAACCCATGTAAGTACTGTCCTTACATCGCTTCCATAAACTGCTTTTGGAGTGATTTTATCAAGAATATTTAAGTTTGTAAATATCTCTTGGCTATATTGTCCTACAGGAACACTGGCCGGATCCCCTAGACCTATCTTTTTTACATCATCATTTGCCAGCTCTTGGAAAGAAGTAAGGCTTGAGTTGCTAGTTGATGGGGCAATTAGAACAACTTTATTTATAAGTAGAGTCTTCCTAGTTCCATCCAATATAAGTCCTTTTTCTTCCAGGACATCCATTTGTTTTTGAGCCGCAGACATAAAAATATCTGCCGGAGCACCTTCCTCAATTTGAGTCTGTAATCCACCTGATGGGCCAAAGGTATATGTAAGTTTTACGTTTGGAGTCACTTCTTTATATCTTTCTGCTAATTCATTTAATACATCAGTCATGCTTGCTGCCGCGGAAATCAATAATTCAGCTTCTTCATTTGGAGTTTCTCCTTGACTACTGCATCCTATCAATAGGGAAAATATTAACACTACAATTAAAATTAAAATAAAAGGTTTTTTCATAAAGCCTCCTTGTTTTTGGTTAATATCAACTATCATATATAGATCTTAAGTCTTAAATTGTTATCGTAGAAATTAACTATATTATATATATAGAGGGGGTTAATTGTCCACGAAATCTAATTATTTGGACTTTTGCAGTCAAGAAGTTTGTCTTCAACATTTCTAAGTTAAGTTTTACACTTGATTTGCTGACTCCTATGGTATAATAAGATATAGTCATTTAGTCGGTATGAAGTAAGCTGGAAGGAGTTAAAATGAAATTAGTCAAGGTAGACCATAGTAATAAGAAAAATTTCATTAAATTCTTTGAAGATAGGTATTTAAATAATCCATTGAAACGTAATTCCATGTCTTCCCTAGTAAAGGGACTTCTCTATAATAAGAGTATAATGTGTAAATCCGTGGATTTGGAGCCCTTAATGATAGAGGAAAGCGGCAAGATTATAATGATTTGCATCCTTGCTTTTGCCCATAGGATGCCTGATTGTATTCAAATTGGTTTTTTTGAAGCTATAGAGGACAAGCCATCTGCTTTTCAAATGATTTTAGATAGGGCAAATGAGTTGGCAAGGGAGAAGGGGGCAACCAAGCTTACAGGAAGCCTTAATATCCATGTAAACTATGGACTTGGATTTTTAGCTAGTGATTATGATTCCTACCAAGGCTTTGGGACTCCCCATAACCCTGACTTCTATAATTCCTTATTTGAAGGTGGAGGTTTTAAGACCATAGAGATGGTCAGCTTTAAGAGGGATATGAAGGAATTGAAGCCATTAATTAATGATAGGTTAAGAGATAGGTTAAATCAGAGATACGTGGTTCGTGAAGTTAATTTTAGGGATCTAGAGAAAGAGGCAGGTATTTATACTAAACTCAACAATGAAGCCTTTAAAAATCATCTATTCTATTATCCAAGGGTGGCCGAAGAAGATCTGGAGCTTTTTAAAGAATTTAAGTACCTATTAAGGCCTGAAAACCTATTGTTCGTTGAAAGAAAGGGAGTAGCCGTGGGATTTATGCTATGGTATCCTGATTTTCATAGCCTTATGAAGCTTAATGAAAACTTGGGACTTAAGACCGTAATAAAAGCTAAGTTAAAAGCCAATATAATGAGTACATTTAAAATCGTGGAGATTGGTATAATACCTTCTGAGCAGAATAAGGGGGCTATTATAAGCTTATTTGACTACTGCTATAACTCTACTAAGGATAGGTATAAGTCCTTTGAGTCCGGATGGGTACTGGCAAATAATCAAAGTTCTTTAGCCTTAGGAGAAAAGTGGGCCGACGGTATACATAAAAAATATAAGGCTTTTATTAAGGATGTAGACTATGAAGGTTCATAAATCCATAGAAGAATTTAAAATAAATTCCCACTTTAATCCCCTAGAAGAGGATCAAATTAGCTTTAACTTTAAGAATGACCTTGTTGAATTATTAAAAATGCTTGAAAAGGTTAATCCCTGCAAGCAAATCTATTATACGGGTGAGAAGAGCCTAGTGATTTCCTATGACTTAAGGATAAACCTATTGAATTTTATTAATACTTTTCCTTTGAAAATTAAAGTTAGAATAATTGGCCTTCCTATTTCCATATGCGAAAGGGGATATTTTGGAGATATAGGAGAAGTTATGGAAATAGTTAAGACTATGAAGGGGTTAACTTTAATTTTAAATGGCAATGGGGATTTAGATTCAAAGTCCAGGGCCTTATCTTCCTTTATAATGGAAAAGTCTTTTAATTCATTTAACGAATATTTGAATAGTTTAAGGGCTCCCTATAGGAGAAGGATAAATAAAGCCTTAATCCACAGAAATGATCTTTTAATCAGAGAATTAAGCCAAGATGATTTTACATATGAACATTATCTATTATATAAAAGTGTTATGGAGAGGACGGCTAATCCACTGGAGACCCTTACTATAGAATATTTTAAGGGGTACGATGCAAAGTTATATGAGTTTTTAGATAGGAATACAAGTCGTATTCTTGGCTTTATACAACTAAAGGTGATTGGTGGCCAATTATATTTTCTGTTTTGTGGATTCAATATAGAGGACAATAAGGAGTATGACCTATATTACAATATGCTTCTAAAGATAATTGAAGAGGGCATCGATTTAGGGGTAAGGAGGATAAACTTTGGACAGACTTCAGAGGAGAGCAAGCTAAAGCTGGGTTGTGTAGAAAAAGACAAGTATCTGGCTATTCATCACCATAATAGGGCAGTTAATTATCTTTTAAAGCTATTGCTACCATATTTTGCCTACAAACCCTATAAAATAAGTCACAATGTATTTAAAGAGGACTAATAAAATGAATATACTTCTTAAAAAGGTAAGGGTAAATACCATATTTACAAGATTTGATCCAATAAAGGTGGAAGCTCTGGAGCTTTGCTACCTAAAGGCAGTCTGTGATGAATTGGGGCATAATTCCTATATAGTTGATGAACTCTTTTACCCGGATAATCATTCTGTTCTGAGACGTAAAGGATTGACTTCACTGACCAAAAATCTAGGTTTTGTCCCTGATGTAATAGTCCTTACCGGATATAATGTAGCAGAGACTAGGATTTTAGAAGAAGCCAAGGAATATAAGTTGAATTTTCCTGATGCTAAGATTATAGTTGGAGGGGTTCATATCCAGCTTAATTCTTCTAGTTTTCATAATGACTATATAGATTATGTAATCCATTCCCAAAGCCTGGAAGTTTTTAGAAATATACTTGGAATTATATCTAAAGAGAAAAGAATAGATAAATGGGTTAATGAACTTATCCTACCCATGGGTTACGACTACAGAAGAAATAGTGGGTGGATAACAGGGGCAAAGCTTGTGGTTGAGAAAATTGATAAGGTGTATCCCAACAGGGAGTTTTTACACAAAAATAAGGAGGACCTCCATTATCTAGATAAGAGGGAGCTTGCACTTATAAAGGGGAGTATAGGCTGTCCATATAAGTGCTCCTATTGTTATTGTAGAGACCTAAATGGGGGGGAATATTTAAGGGCTGATTATTCTAGGATGATTCAACAAATGTGTGAAATAGATGCCCAGTATTTTTGGATAGTAGACGATGTACTCTTTCTTAATGATGAGGATGTAAATGAATTTATTTACCAGGTACAAAAACAGGGATTTGATAAAAAGTTTATTGCATATTTAAGGGCTGACTTTATAATTAAGAAAGAGGACAAGCTTTCCTCATTGAAAGAAGCTGGCTTAAATGAAATAATTATAGGATTTGAAGCCATATCCGAAGTCGAGTTAAAAAGCTACAATAAGGGACTAGATCCATTAAATTATCCAAGGGTTATTTCCATACTAAAGGAAAAAAGTATAGATTATACAGCTCTTTTTATGGTACATCCCCAATATAGAATCAAGGATTTTTTAAATCTCTATAAATTTATTAAAGATAATGATATTGAAATATTTACTCTTTCTATATTTACACCAATAAAGGGTACTAAGGGCTATGGGGACTATGAACTAGTGACTAATAATCCAGAGAAGTTCGATTTTTTACATTTAGTTACTAAATCCCGACTTCCCAAACCCATCTTTTATTTATTATTTTACGGTATCCATCTTAGAATGCTTAAATCAAAGAGAATTATAAATTATTTACTTAGGAGAAGAAGATGAACATATGGGATTTTTGGGCTAAAAGGTATGACAAGCTTTGGGTACAAAAGCACAGCCTTGGACCAACTAGAAGATATATTATAAATATACTTGATTTAGATAGATCCATTAATATACTTGATTTAGGCAGTGGACCAGGAGAACTGATGGGGGAGATATTACAGCTAGATCCAAATGTGGATATTACAGGTCTTGATCTTTCAGAAGAGATGTTAAAGGAGTCTAAGAAGAAAAATCCAAGTGCTAATCACATTCATATGGATGTGTCAGACTTACATAGCTTGAATAAATCCTACGATTTAATAATATCTAGTCACTCACTCCCGTATTGGAAAAATCCCAATAAGGTAATGAAAGATTTGTACAATATCCTTAAGCCTAATGGTAAAATAATCATCGGATTTGCAAGTGGGGAGACTTTATATGATAGGTTGATTCTCTTCTTTGTAAAATTTACTACGGGATTGGCTAGGTATCCTTCAGATTCCGATTTTAGAAGTCTACTAGGTAAGAGATTTGAGGTTAAGGAAATGAAAATTATTAGAGAAAGAAAGTATATGCCTAGGATTGCCATATACACTCTAGAGAAGGTGAATTAATGAAGGTATTGTTAATAAGACCAGACCCTCCTAAGGAAACCATTGGCCTTAAACATGTGATGATATGTGAACCCCTAGAGTTGGAGTACCTTGTATCTAATATTCCTGAATACATTAAGGATAAGGTTGACCTTAGGATTTATGATATGATACTTGAGAAGAAATCATATAAGAGAATATTAGTGGAGGAAAAGCCTGATTTAATAGTTTATACAGGATATATAACCCATATAGGTATAATTAAGGATATGGCTGAATTTGCCAAGCAGATTATACCAGGTGTTGTAACAGGAGTGGGGGGAGTACACGCAGAAGTTGTTCCAGAGGATTTTATTTCTCCCTTTATAGATATTATCTATGACAAAAACAGTATAGATGCCTTTAATGAAACTCTTATAGGACTCCTAGTTAGAAGAAGTATAGAAGAGATTAAGGCAAATATAGGTCTAATACCTGTAAGAAATAAGGCTCTAATTCACCCTAACAGAAAGTCAGTTGAACAATATAGGAAGTCCTATTATTATATGTTTCATAATCCCTGTGCCCTTATAAAAACTTCATATGGTTGTCCTTATAATTGTAGCTTCTGCTTTTGCAAGGAAATTACAGGAGGTAAGTATATAGTAAGAGATATAGAGGATGTGCTTATTGAACTTAAATGCATTGAGGAAGAGGAAATATATATAGTAGATGATGACTTTTTATATGATGGAGGAAGGATATATTCATTTATCCAAGCTTTAAAGGAATATGGGATAAATAAGAAGTATCTTATCTATGGAAGGGCAGATTTTATTGCTGAGAATCCAGAGCTTTTAAAGTCATTTAAAGAGGTTGGTTTACAGGCCGTAATAGTTGGAATTGAATCCCTAAGAGAAAATGACCTTAAGGATTATAGAAAAGGTACCAGTAAGGATATAAATGAAAAAGCTATAGAGATTTTAAGAGATTTAGATATTGACTTATATGCCACCCTTATTATACCTATGGATTTCACAAAAACGGATTTTAAAGACCTAAGAATTTGGTTAAGAAAGCAGGATGTAAAATTTGTGAACCTTCAGCCCTTGACCCCAATGCCAGGAACCGAAATATTTGAGGAGTATAGACCCCACCTCATAGTTAGGAGGGAGGACTATGGGAAGTGGGACATGGCCCATGTAGTATTAAATCCTGACCACATGACTATTAGGTCTTTCTATTATCAGATTCTACTTTCCTATTATAGGGTCGTCATGCGGCCTAAGAATATAAGGGCTATGATTGAGAAATATGGGATTAAAGAATGCTTTAAGATGTTTATAGGCAGTTCTTTTGTTAGCTGGCAGTACCTTTTGAAGATAGTTAAGAGTTAAGAGGTAAGAGGTTAGAGAGAACAAAGGGTAGATTGAACAATTAATTAAAAAAAGGAAACTACTATGAAAAAAATACTACTAATCCAACCAAGTCCATATGACCAAAACAAAAAGCCTATTAAAAAAAGCAAATTGTACTTTGTAGGCCTTGCTTTACCATTACTTGCAGCAATGACCCCAGATGAGTATGAGGTGGAGATCGTTTTTGAAATCCTAGAGGATATACCCTGGGATACTGATGCAGATATTATCGGTATCTCTTCTATGGGTCATGGGGTAATTCGCTCAATTGATATAGCTCAAGAGTATAAGAGGCGTGGAAAAACCGTCATAATGGGTGGTTATATGGTAAGCATTATGGCTGAGGAGGCCACTAAGTATTGTGATGCGGTAGTGGTAGGAGATGCAGAGTTGGTTTGGAAAGACCTTTTAAAGGATTATGAGAAGGGAGATATCAAACCTTTATATGAGAAGAGAATAGAAGGGGGACTTTTATCTACCCCTATGCCTAGGTTTGACCTGATAACCAGTAAGAAGATAGGAGATTTTCTTCCAGTGCAAGCTGGGAGAGGTTGTCCAAATATTTGTAGCTTTTGCTCTGTATCATGTCTCTATGAAGGAAGATATATAAAGAGACCCTTGGAGGAGGTAGTCAGGGATATAAGACAGGTGAAGGACCTGGGCTATAAGAAATTCCTTCTCTTGGATGATAATATTTTCTCCGATCGAATATACTTAATGGACCTTTTAAAGGAGATTAAGGCATTAAAAATGACTTGGATGAGCCAATGCGATATCCGTATTGGAAGGGAGGATGAGCTTCTAAAAGTTCTGGCAGAAAGTGGGTGTACTACTTTAAGCTTTGGTCTTGAGAGTATATCTAAGGAAAGCCTTGTAGGAATGAATAAGGGCTGGGCAAATCCCCAGGAGTATCCTAATCTTATTAAAAATATCCAAAATCATGGTATAGATGTATCTACGGAGATGGTTCTAGGTGGGGATGGAGATACCTTAGAATCCATAAGATTGACTAAGGATTTTATTGAGGCTAATAAGATATCGGTGCCTAGATTTTATATATTGACTCCTATTCCTGGTACTAAGTTCTTTAAGGACATAGTGAAGGGAGGAAGACTTGTTAAAGATGATATCTATTCTTTTGATGGAACTGAGGCAGTACACCAACCTAAAAACATGACCCATGAGGAGTTGACAAAAGCCTATTGGGATTTATATAATGAGTTATTCGCCTTTAAGTCAATCATTAAGAGAAATGTTTTAAGAAAAGAGTTTATAAGGGCTCCTTTTAAATACCTATTTTATGTAATAGTCAATTTATTTTATAGGTATCAGATTAAACAGAAAATAACACCTAATATATTTTAAATAAGGGCATAAAATCAAAGGAGGTATAAGATGCTATTTGTTGAATTGTTGAAGGCTGCTATTCTCGGAATAGTTGAGGGAATTACAGAATGGCTACCTATTAGTAGTACAGGACATATGATATTAGTTGAGGAATTTATTAAATTAAATGCTTCGCCACAATTTATGGAGATGTTTCGTGTAGTTATACAGTTAGGGGCCATCCTTGCTGTAGTATTATTATATTTTAACAAGCTAAATCCCTTCTCAAGCAAAAAAACTATGAGTGAAAAGAAGGATACAATTAACATTTGGATTAAGGTAATTATAGGTATAATACCTGCAGGGGTATTAGGAGTCCTATTTGATGATTGGTTTGATGAACATTTTTATAATTATATCACAGTTGCAATAACCTTAATAATCTACGGAATTATGTTTATTATAATAGAGAATAAGAATAAGAATAAAAGACCTAGAATCGGGAGTTTTTCACAATTGTCATATAAGACAGCCCTTGGAATAGGAGTATTTCAGGTCTTATCCTTAATACCGGGAACTTCTCGTTCAGGCTCTACCATATTAGGGGCAATTATACTTGGTACATCAAGACCTGTAGCTGCAGAATATTCATTCTTTATGTCTATACCCATAATGTTTGGGGCAAGTCTACTTAAACTATTGAAGTTTGGTCTTAATTTTACAGGGATGGAGTTAGGAATTCTTCTTACGGGAATGATTGTGGCCTTTGTTGTTTCAGTATTTGCTATTAAGTTCTTAATGAGATATATAAGAAACAATGACTTTAAAGCCTTTGGTTGGTATAGAATTGTTCTTGGTATTCTTGTTGTTGGATATTTTCTAATAGTAAGTTAAATGATTAAAAACTTGAGAAACTGCATGCAGTTTCTTTTGTTTTAAAGTAAAAATGGGAGGTAATAATGAAAAAGTTACGTGGGGAAATTATATTATCAATTACTGCATTAATCTGGGGTACTGCTTTTGTTGCTCAAATTGTAGGAATGGAACATATAGGTCCGTTTACCTTTACAGCATCTAGAACCTTAATTGGAGCCTTGTCTTTAATTCCTGTTATATTATTTATGGATAGGAAAGGGGATAATGCAAAAGATGAAATTCAGGGTTCTAAGAAGGACCTTATTAAGGGTGGAGTAGCATGTGGAATTGCAATGTTTTTTGGATTAGCCTTCCAACAAGTTGGCCTTCAATATACAACAGCAGGAAAGGCTGGATTTATTACTGCACTATATATAGTATTTGTGCCTATCTTG
>CAZIMA010000062.1:1380-9719 GCA_964540195.1 uncultured Tissierella sp. | reverse complement strand
AATCTTGCATGGTAGGTCCATTGGTTCAATACATTTACAGGGAATTTTTCAACCAAGTGGGATACTGAATCCTCTGTGACTACTGCAACTCCAAATTCCGTTATAAGTTTTGCGATTCCATGATTTACCTCAGGGTCTATATGGTAGGGTCTACCTGCCAGAACTATTATGTGCATATCATTGGCTTGGGCCAGTTCAATATAGTTTTTGCCCATATCCCTGATTTTTTCCATATAGGAGTCGTACTCTTTAAAGGCCTTATCTACTGCCACCTTTACATCAACAAAGGGAATCTTTCCGAAATTATCCACCATCACCTTATGGATCTTCTTAGTAAAGTCCTTCTCCCTATGGATTCCCAAGTAGTCGTATATAAACCGAACATTTTCAATACCGGCTACATTTGCCTTTATAACTTCAGGATAATATGCTACCACAGGACAATTAAAGTGGTTATCACCCTTCTTTTCATTTATATTATAGGTTAGGCAAGGATAGAATATGGTTTCTAGCTTTTTCTCCAATAGATAGTCTATATGACCATGCATTAATTTTGCCGGGAAACAAACCGTATCCGATGGAATTGTGTGTTGCCCCTTTAAGTACAGCTCTCTATTGGAAGTCGGTGATGTAACAACTTCAAATCCCAGTTCTGTAAAGAAGGTATGCCAGAAGGGAAGCAATTCATACATATTAAGTCCCATTGGAATCCCTATCTGTCCTCGACTCCCCTTTTGACCCTTATAACTTTCAAGAAGGGATAATTTATAATCGAATATATTATACTTAGGCTTATTACTCTTAGTAGCTATAGGCCTTTCACACCTATTTCCACCTATGAACTTACGATTGTTATCAAATTTATTAACTGTAAGCTTACAATTGTTATTACATAGACCACAATTTACAACCTTGGCCTCGTGGACAAAGCGACTTAGTTCTTCCTTATTAAGGAGGGTGCTTGTACCATTACAAGAGGTCTTAGAATAAAGGGCTGCACCGTAAGCACCCATTATGCCTGATATATTGGGCCTAATAACATTTCTTCCGATTTCCTTTTCAAAGGCCCTAAGGACTACATCGTTGTGGAAGGTCCCCCCTTGAACAACTATATTGTCTCCAAGACTATCAGCAGAAGATGCCCTTATTACCTTGTAAATTGCATTCTTTACCACACTTAGAGAGAGGCCTGCCGATATGTTTTCGATACTTGCCCCGTCTTTTTGGGCCTGTTTAACGGAGGAGTTCATAAAGACCGTACACCTAGACCCCAAGTCCACCGGCCTATCGGATTTTAGTCCCAATTTTGCAAACTCATCTATTTTATATTCCAGGGCTCCTGCAAAGGTCTGAAGAAAGGACCCGCAGCCTGAAGAACAGGCTTCATTGAGGAAGATATTGTCTATTACCCCATTTCTTATCTTAAAGCACTTTATATCTTGACCGCCTATATCTATAATAAAGTCAACATCCGGTTTAAACTTTTTAGCTGCCGTATAGTGGGCTATGGTCTCCACTATTCCAAAGTCTACCTTAAAGGCATTTTTTATGATTTCCTCACCATAGCCTGTTACTGCAGAGGACTTGATCCTAATATTTGGATACCTTTCATAAATCTCTTCTAAAAAGCCCTTTATTATAGGCACAGGGTTCCCACTATTGGGAAGGTATTTGGAAAGGAGTATTTCCTCATCTTCATTGATTAAGGCTGCCTTTACAGTTGTAGACCCTGCATCTACTCCCAGGTATGCATCTCCTATATAATTTTGGGGATCTACATATTCGATCCTTTCCTTTTCATGTCTGGCAAAGAATTCATCATAGTCCTCTTGGTCCCGGAATAGGGTCATGGTGCTGTTATATCCCACATCGGACTTATAGGAATCTATGGACTTAATGGTGTTTTCCATGTCCAATTCCTCAGTCAAGTCCGACAGGGCAGCCCCAAGGGCTACGTAATAAAGGGAATTTTCAGGGCAAATCCCCTTTACATCCAATATGTAATCGAAGCTGTACCTTAGCTGTGACAAGAAGGTTAAAGGTCCTCCCAGATAAACTACTTGGCCTTTGATTTCACGTCCTTGGGCCAAGCCTGCAATAGTTTGATTTACTACCGCTGCAAAAATACTTGCAGAAATATCGCCCTTTTTAGCCCCTTGATTTAGTAGGGGTTGAACATCCGTCTTAGCGAAGACACCACACCTAGATGCTATAGTATATATCTTGGAGTAGTCCTTTGCTATTTGGTTCATCTCAACTAAACTTATATTTAATAATGTTGCCATTTGATCTATAAATGCACCTGTACCACCTGCACAGGACCCGTTCATTCTTACTTCTGTACCATCGGTTAAGAACAAGATTTTAGCGTCTTCTCCTCCAAGCTCAATTACCACATCTGTATATGGTATTAACCTCTTTACCGCTATTCTTGTAGCATATACCTCTTGTATAAATGGTATTCCACAACTTTGGGCCATACCCATTCCTGCAGAACCTGATATACACATGCTAAACTTAGTTTCATCAGGAAACTCATCTCTTACTTGCTTCAAGAGGGAAGCTGTTTTTTGAGTTATCTGTGAAAAGTGTCGCTCGTAGGAATGAAAAATCAATTTGTTTTCCTCATCTAAAACAACGCACTTTAACGTTGTTGACCCTACATCTAAGCCTATTCTCATATAAACCACCTTTCTATATAAATGTATAATACCACAATGTCTTACTAAAGTATATCCAGGTTATTTTAGATTACTGTCTACTTCTCTTACAGTAATTATCGCTGCAATTCTTAACTTTTCCATTGCAGACCTCATAGTCTCCACCTTTTATTTTAAGGGGTCTGCCATTAATAAGTGAATCAGCCAGCTTCTTTCTTGCACTAATATATACTCCCTGAACTGTAGTCCTGGCAATATTCATTTTTTCTGAACATTCCTCTTGAGTCTTGCCCTCAAGATCGATTAATCTTATAGTTTCATATTCATCTATGGTCATAATTATAAGCTGGTTATCATCTTGTAAATTTAGAGGTCCAAAGCTATTATTCTCAGGGAGACAGCATATTTTTCTCCATTTCCGTGGTCTACCCAATTATATACCCCATTTCTAAAGATTCTATTTATAACCTCATTATACTATTTTTCTGACATATGTCAATTAAGGAAAAGGAACAAAGGGAACCGTCCCCTTTTGTTCCTTTTGTCCAAAAAAATAAACCCTCATAATCAGGATTTATTTTTCACTAATATATATATTTTTTACTTTTACGAGAATAGATATGCCAGGGCCCCATTAGTTACAGCCTCTGCCATAATCAATATACTCCTTTCATCTATATAGAAGTTTGGATGATGGTGTGGATATGACACTTCCCCTTCCTTTATTGCTCCTACGTAGAAGAAGAAACCGGGTACTTCCTTAGCATAGTATGAAAAGTCCTCTGAAGCTGTTTGTGGGTCACACCTATATATTCTTGTTACCCTATCCATATTAGCAGCCTCCATACCTTCTACTACTATATTGACAAGGTCTTCATCGTTGACCAATACTACATAGTCATTTTCATATTCTACCTTAGCTTTTAAATCAAAGGTTTTACAGATTCCCTCTGCAATCTTTCTTATCTCTCCTTCGATTAGGGGACGGTTTTCTTCTTGCATAATCCTTACGTCTCCCTTTAATTCCACTGTATGCTTAATAATATTTGGTATTCCTTTTGCATCAAAGGACCCAATAGTCACACTTGCTGTATCAAAGGGATTTACCCTACGGCTGATTACAGTTTGTAAGGCCGTTACAAAATAGGATGCGCCAACTATAGTATCATGAGTTTTATGAGGTTCAGAAGCATGTCCACCCTTACCTTCAAACTCTATCTTAAAGTTTGCTCTTCCGGTTTGAACAGCACCTTCCCTATAGGCTATTTCTCCCAGTTTCATAGCCGTCATAATATGGGCTGCAATAATTGAATCTACGCCCTCTAGTACACCTGCTTCTATCATGCCCAAGGCTCCCCCAGGTGCCACTTCCTCTGCAGGCTGATGGATTATCCTAATATTTCCCGGTATCTCATCCTTTAGCTCAATTAGGGTATCTGCAACTATCATAAGGTAGGCCGTATGGGCATCATGACCACAGGCATGCATTACTCCGGGGTTTTTAGACTTATATGGCATTCCCGCCTTATCATCTATAGGTAGGGCATCCATATCCCCTCTTAAAGCCAAGGTCTTGCCGGGTTTCCCCCCCTTAATATCAACAACTACTCCATAGCCTCCGCCAAAGTTGGTTTGGACAAGGCAATCCTTGCCCTTATAAAAGTTAGCTATAAAGTCAGAAGTCTCCTTCTCATGGAATGATAACTCAGGATGTTCGTAGAAATGTCTTCTTAATTCGATCATTTCTCCTTCCCTTTCCTTAAGTCTCTTGATCAATTTTTCCCTTAAATCTTTATAATCCATAGTATACCTCCTATTTTGGGGCAAGCCCCACCTATTTTATTCTGTAAATTAATTACTCTTTCTATATTTCAAAGAAGTCTTATATGCTGTTATAGAGAAAAACCCCACTCCTACAGTGCATAGTATCATTACAACCCAAGCAAGTCTATAGGACCCTGTAAGGTCGAAAATGCCCGCTACTAATAATGAACCCAAGGCTAGCCCTATCTGACTGGCACTATGTACATAGCCATATACTTCCCCATATTTTCCCGGGCCATAAATAGCTGCAGTAATTAAAGGTGGAATAACAGACCCTATGGCATTTCCAAATCCAAAGAAGAAGGCCATTAGGTATAAGAATATTGTATTGCCCCCAAATAACATCATAGCAAAGCACAAGGCAAAGGATATGCTTCCAAATAATAAGGCTTTAACTATGCCGAATTTATCATTTACCCATCCAAGGGTAAGCTTTCCGGGTATACCCATCAAGGAATAGAGGGATATAATTATAGCAGCAAAAGCAGGTCCCTTTAATTCTTCTAAGGCAGGGGGGAACTGTCCTAAGGCTCCTGTGTTGATAAGTCCGTTAAGTATCATTCCCAGCGCTAACATTATAAAAAAAGGCTTCTTAAAGGATTCCACGGTTTCAATATCGAGGTCAAAACTTTTAATACTCCCTTTTGCCTGTCCTTTTTCCTCTTCTGACCCAAATGCTTTTAAACCCTTTTCTTCGGGTGATTTTTTAAAGATAAATAAATTAGCCGGCACTGCTACTACAAGCATTACAATTGCATAAATCAAATATGCTTGTCTCCAACCATAGGCCCCTATCCAGTTGGTAATCAGGGGACTAAAAACGAATCCTCCCACCCCTATTCCTGCCAGGGCAATACTCATAGCAAGTCCACGGCTTTTATCAAACCAATTAGTTATCATTATACTAACAGGTATAAGGGTGGCACTTAAGTAGGCGATCCCCAATATAAAGGCTGTTATATAAAGGTGGATAGGCCTTTGAGCCCATCCAAATGTAGAATAGACCAGGGTATAGACTATTATACTTACCAGTTGTATCCTCTTTAAATTACCCTTTGCTAATTTTTTTGTTACAAAAGGTGATAAAAATATTCCTATGGACTGAAGTATGGCATTGCTTAAGGAAAAGGCGCTCCTTGATATACCCATTTCCGTAGTTACTGGTATTAAAAATTTATTGGCCATAGACATAGCACTTGGAACCATACTTGCTGTAATTAAGACTGACCCAAATACAATCCACCATCCATAAAATATTTTACCCCGCTTTTCCATTTTATACCCTCCAATTTCCTTTGATTAACGTTTACATAAAAACAATTCTTTTAAATTTTACATGGTCTTAACCTTTCTCACAATGCCTTCACTTTCCTACAAGGGAATAATTATTTGTTTTTTTGATTTTGTTGAAATTAAAGACTCATATATGGTACAATATTTTCGCCAATGAGATAGGGAGGTATTATGAACAGGTTAGATTACAGTATTAAAAATATATCCACGAAAAAAGGTGAAACACTGGACCTCTTTGCCTTTGAGACCACTATTTTATTTCAACTAAAGGGTAAGTCTCAAATCTTATTTAAAGGAAATTCTTACCCTATGGATCAGGGAGCTATTACAATAATAAATAGGAATGAAGGTTATAAAGTAGAGAACAGTTCGGGTTCTGATATACTAATTAATCTCTCCATAGACAACACCTACTTTTTATCCCTTTATGATGATTTCCTTACTACTACTTTTGAATGCTTTCCCCAGGATGGGAAAATAACAAAAATTGATGGTATAAACCAACTTAGGATTGAACTATCCCAATTCTTGATATTTTATTTAAATAATTTCGATACCAGGAATATAAACCTATATATAATCCTTAACAAGATTATATTAACTCTGATTTCCTACTTTAAAAAGGAATCCGATATACAGACATCCTATATTATGGACAAAAAAATCGTAAATATCCTTAAATACATGGATAAGAACTATAACCAAAATATTACTATCGAATATTTATCAAAGCAGAATTTTATTTCTTCCTCTAGTTTGTCAAAGCTTTTTAAGTCTCAGACGGGAAAGTATTTTTCCGATTATCTTAGTGAAATAAGGATCAATAAGAGTTTAAAGGACCTCCTTTATACAGGTCACAGCATAGAAGAGCTGGCTATAAAGTATGGCTTTAATAATAGCAAGACCTATAGACAAAGGTTTAAGAAAATCTACGGACTTTCTCCAACGGAATATAAGAACCAGATTACCGAGGACGAAGAGACTTACGATAATGATTTTAGGGACTTTAGCTTACAAGACTATAAGTCCGAAGACATATTTGAGACGGTTTATTCCTATATAAATACTCCCAAGGAGGATATGGAACTAAATCTTACTGTAGAAAATCACACCAAGCTTATAATAGATTACAATATAAACAGAAATCAAATCTTACCGGATAAGATAATCCATATTGGGTCCTTGGACCAGCTCTTTGAACTGGACACCATAAATCAAATGGACATGTTAATAAGGGATATTGGGGTAGATTATATAGGCATAAGCAGCATCTACCAGCTTTTTCCCGGGTCTTATAAGCTAGGAGATTCAAAGGTTTACTCAGGCCTAGGAAAGTTCGATCCTATAGTCCAAAAAATGATAAAGCAAAATCTTGGCTTGTTCTGCCAAATAGATTTAAAGGATGAAAACTACAAGTCTTCCGGGACTTCAAAACAACTTATGGACTTTTTAAAACACGTTAAAAATATGCATGGCCATACTTTTTTCCAAAGGCTGAAGATCAACTTTATATTTCCCAAAGAGGACCTTACCGCCTCCTATAGTGAATTTAAAAATATTCTCACCAGCTTGAAAAATCTGGACCCTAACATCTTGTTCGGAGGGTCTATAGGCTTGAGTCATCCAGACTATAGCTTCGATTCAAGGGAAGACAGGGACCTATATTTAGAAGAAATCTACCCCCTATGTGATTTTTTAAGCTTTTCTTGTGACCCTAATGAGATTTACGAGCATAACAAGGATATGATCATGGATATGGGCCTACTAGATGAGTTTGTCTATAAGGAAAGCATTAGGATAAAGGATGCCCTAGGAAGCTACAATATCAACCTTCCCATAGTATTGTCGGAGTGGAATACCTTAACAAGTCAAGAACAGGATATAAATGGGATCTTCTTCAGGGCTGCTATAATACTTCAAGAAAAACTAAAGCTGGATTTGGAGATTTCAGCCTACGGTTTCTGGATCAATGCAGGGACCTACAACAAGTTTAAATTGGACAAGGATAATAGGTATATTGGCTTGGAGCTCTTTCACAATTACAATGGGAAGAAGCCTGTATATCATGTGCTTACATTGACATCCAGGCTCAAGGGGAATATATTGTTTCTAGGAAAGAACTCTATGCTCTTAAATAATGAGGATGAATACCAATTGCTCTTATGGAACTCTAATTACTTTAATCCAAGCCTAAGTAAAAAGGCCAACTTTCTTGAAAGCCAGGCTGTATCATATCATATAGAGATTCCTGATATTAAGGATAATTATTACCAGGTGAAAAGATTTGATTTCAACCGATATGCAGGGGCTATTTATTACGATTTTAAAAACTATAATAGCATATTCCCCCTGGATTTAGAGACCCATAGCTATATATCCAATAAGTGCCAACCCAAGCTTACTGTATTCGATTTAAATGTAAAAAAGGGACTCAAATTCAATTGTATCTTGGATACAAATGCAATAGTTTTATTGGAGTTAAAGCCTATTTATTAAAGGACCCCCCTACAAGGAGGTCCAGATATCCGAGCTAATTCCCTTGTTTCCGGCTTTTTATCCAGC
>CAZIMA010000062.1:0-1280 GCA_964540195.1 uncultured Tissierella sp. | reverse complement strand
GCATAATAAGGGTAAACCTCTACATCTTCCATCATTTCCATGGTACTAGTGAACAATAGTTGAGAAATTTATAATGCAAGAAAACCTAGGGGTAAAGAAAAGACAACAAAGTCTTTAGCGTTAAACTTAGGTTAGTAAGCAAGGATTCAGTAAAGCCTTCCCTTGGACCCCTAATGGTCTTTTCTATATCAGGCTCTACAAGACTTCTTGTTTTAAAGCCCTTACTGCTAATTATCAAGGCCTCAGCTATGCCTTCTGCAAAGAGGACTGTATCTCCCCTAATTACGGAGTCTATAAGGTCCATGCCCTTTTTTGATTTCTTCACATCACCGGCTAAGTCTAGCTAACAAGAAAAATCCGGCACTTATCTGCCGGACTTACCTATTCTGTCTTTTTAAACATATCTATTCCACCCAGTAATACATGGGCTAGGCCAAAGCCCAACAATCCTGTCGCAACCATGGTTTCCACATTGCCTCTTCTCTTACTTCTCTTTGCTAAATCTTCGCCTCTCATATATAGAGTCGCTCCTGTAACAGCAGTTCCAAGTAAAGTCGGGATTATACCTTGCTTCATCATCATGCCTCCTCAATCTTGATTAAAACCATTTTATTCAAATAAAAAAATTTGGCTTTAATCATATTATTTAATAAAAGGCCCTCTTCTATGCTTGAAAAATAAAACCACATTCATCCATAAATGGGAATGTGGTTTTTGTTCTTATCTTTTGGTTGTGTAATTTGGTGATTCTTTAGTAATTTGAATATCGTGTGGATGGTTTTCAATTAGGGATGCTGAAGTTATCTTCATAAATCTAGCATTTTCATGCAATGCATTGATATCCTTAGATCCTGTATATCCCATACCTGACTTTAATCCACCAATAAGTTGGTAAACAATGTCTCCAAGAGACCCTTTGTAATGTACTCTTCCCTCTACACCTTCAGGTACGTATTTCTTAGCATTTTCTTGGAAATATCTATCTCCGCTGCCTGCATCCATTGCTCCAAGAGAACCCATTCCCCTATATGTCTTATATCTTCTTCCCTCTAGCATAATATCTTCACCAGGACTCTCGTCAGTTCCGGCAAATAAGGAACCAGCCATTACAACATTAGCTCCGGCTCCAATAGCCTTAGTTATATCTCCTGAGAATTTAATGCCACCATCTGCAATTATTGGAACTCCATATTCCTTTGCACCTTCAGCGCAGTTAATAATAGCAGTTATTTGCGGAACACCTATACCGGTTACAACCCTAGTTGTACAGATGGATCCAG
>CAZIMA010000061.1:9468-9774 GCA_964540195.1 uncultured Tissierella sp. | reverse complement strand
ATAGCTAGACAAGGACTCCACATATCTTCTCTGACCTTCAGCATAAATAGTATCGAAGGCTAGAGATGACTTTCCAGACCCACTTAGGCCTGTAAATACAATGAATTTATTCCTAGGAAGCTTTATGCTAACATTTTTTAGATTATTAACCTTTGCTCCCCTTATAATAATTTGATCTTTTGTCATGGATACACCTCTTATTTTAACATCTTCTTAAGTTCAATTATCTTATCTCTTAACTCTGCTGCCTTCTCAAAATTCAATTCCTCTGCTGCTTTTAGCATTGCAGCTTCCAAACTCATGATC
>CAZIMA010000061.1:0-9458 GCA_964540195.1 uncultured Tissierella sp. | reverse complement strand
AGCATAGCTTGCTCAAGTCCAAGTATCATAACATCAATTTCTTCGTTAGTGAATGTATCCTCATATGGGATTTCATCTTCAGCCACAATAGTAGCCTCTATAATCTCTCTTACACCTTTTACTATGGATTTAGGCACTATATTGTGGTCCTTATTATACTTATCTTGAATTTCCCTTCTTCTATTGGTTTCAGATATGGCCTTTTCCATGGATTTAGTAATCTTATCGGCATACATAATCACTCGACCTTCAAGGTTTCTGGCAGCCCTTCCTGTGGTCTGTATAAGGGAGGTTTCACTACGTAAAAATCCCTCTTTATCTGCATCCAGTATTGCCACCAGGGATACTTCAGGTAAGTCTAGACCTTCACGCAAGAGGTTAATACCTACGAGGACATCATATTTTCCTAATCTTAAATCCCTTATTATCTCCATTCTCTCTATAGTCTCTACATCTGAGTGTAAATAGGTAACCTTTATACCGATTTCTTTAAAGTAGTTGGTCAAATCCTCAGCCATCTTTTTAGTCAAGGTAGTGACCAGGACCCTTTCTTCCCTTTCTACGGTTTTTCTTATTTCGCTAACCAAATCGTCTATCTGATGTTGGGTAGGTCTTATATGGATGACAGGGTCTAGAAGTCCCGTAGGTCTGATTATTTGCTCTACTGTGTTTTGTGTGTGCCCCAACTCATATTTACCCGGCGTGGCGGAAACATATACTATCTGGTTGACCATGCTTTCAAACTCATTAAATTTTAAGGGTCTGTTATCCAGTGCAGATGGGAGTCTAAACCCATATTCCACCAGATTGGTTTTTCTGGAACGGTCTCCCTCATACATTCCTCCGATCTGTGGAATTGTAACGTGGGATTCATCCACTATTATAAGAAAATCATCCGGGAAGTAATCAATTAATGTATAGGGCCTGCTCCCTGCAGGTCTTTGGCTCATATGCCTTGAATAATTCTCAATACCTGAGCAAAATCCCATTTCATGAAGCATTTCTATATCATATCTAGTTCTTTGCTCGATTCTTTGAGCCTCTAATAGTTTATCCCTGTTTTTGAAGTCCTTTACGGTTTCAGTTAATTCTTCTTCTATGGTTTCAATAGCCTTAGCTACCTTTTCAGGAGCAGTGGCATAGTGAGACGCAGGAAATATCCACACGTGATTTCTATAACCCATTACTTCTCCCGTAAGGCTATTTACTTCTGTAAGCCTTTCAATTTCATCTCCAAAAAATTCCACCCTAATGGTATTTTCACTTGAAGCTGCAGGGAATATTTCCAATATATCTCCCCTTAATCTAAAGGTTCCTCTAACAAAATTTATATCATTTCTCATATATTGAATATCTATTAGCTTTCTCATTATTTCATCCCTGTCCTTTATCATTCCAGGGCGAAGTGAAAGGGTTAAATTTTCATAGTCTATAGGGTCTCCAAGGCCATATATACATGATACTGAAGCAACAATAATAACATCCCTTCTTTCGAATAGAGATGCTGTAGCCGAGTGACGTAATTTATCTATTTCTTCATTAATAGAACTATCCTTTTCTATAAAGGTATCCGTTTGAGGTACATAAGCTTCCGGTTGATAGTAGTCATAGTAACTTACAAAATATTCAACAGCATTATTGGGGAAAAACTCTTTAAATTCACTTGCAAGCTGATAAGCTAGGGTTTTATTATGGGCTATTACTAAGGTTGGCTTTTGAACCTTCTCAATTATATTGGCCATGGTAAAGGTCTTACCAGAACCTGTAACTCCCAGCAAGACTTGATGCTTAAGATTCTTATTTAGTCCTTCAACTAACTTCTCAATTGCCTGTGGTTGGTCCCCAGTAGGTTTATAGCTTGATTCTATTTTAAATTTAGTCATTATATCAACTCCCGATGAACATTTGTTCAATTCACTATTATTATATAATATTATGTATAATTGTCAAAACTATTATTGATGAAAGCATTTTATTATTGTAGAATAGACTAGGGAGGCGAACTCTTATGAACCGATTATTAGCACTATTTCTAACAATATTTTTAGCACTGGCTTTAACTGGTTGTAAAATTGAAGACTTACCTTTTATTAATAAAGATACCCAAGTTTCTGCTGAAGATGAAGAACTAAAATATAAAATTGATAAAGTTATTTTATCAAAAGGTTATCAGTCTCTGGAACCAAAGGTTGAAGTCATTGACAAAAACAATGATGTAAGCTTGATAGTTTCAGTCGGTCTTCTGGAGTCATCAGGGGTACATGTGGACCAAATAATAAAGAATGGAAATGTTATAAATATTCACGTAGTAAATGAAGTAGAAGATGATGATGTTCAATTGGTAGTTCCACAGATAATTTTAGAATTGAAGAATACCAAGTCCATAAATATGGATGACATAAAATTCAACATAGTTAATGATAATTTTAAACCTTTGAGCGTAAAACTTAGACTAAATGAGGTTATAAACAAAATAATTAATGATTATAAACTCACTGCTAATTCCTCACCTGAAATAAACCTTTATAAGGATGAGGATATGCTAGTATGGAATATCGACTATAATAGCATATTTGACAACAACAACCTAGAAACCCCACTTGTTAATCTATCAGTAAAGGTGGATGCAAATACCGGGGACATTATAGAGTTTAAAAAAGTCTTAATATCTTCTTATATCGATCATGGACATATATTGGATTATATAGACGAAAACCTAATCCTATATAAAAAAATCACTGAAGAAGCAGATGGGAACAAGCTGGAAAGTTTATGGTATTTCAACATAAAGAATAATAAAAAGTCACAATTATATCAGACTTCACAAAATATATTATCTGCAGAATTTAGTCCAAATACTAAGAATGTTGTAGTACTTGAGAATAACGGAATTACTAAAGACCTATATATAGTCTCAAGAGGTGAAAATAAGGCATATAAATTATTGTTTGAAAGCTCTTTAACTCCATCTATAGCAAAATGGTATAATGATGAGACCATCTATATTATCCAAAGCGATGAAAAGGAATCCAAGATATATAACTATAATATCCGTTCTTCTAAAGAAGACCTAATATCCACAATAGATAAGCAAGTAACGGGTATGAGGATATTTGGAAAGAACTTTATTTTTACTGAGCCAATTGAGCAAGGCCTAAATGACAAAGTTTACCACACAAAGGATTGGGATAAACTAACCTTTATAGATAATGGTTTTAACCCAAAGTATATGGGCAATGATATGGTAGCTTACCTTAAACACAAAGAAGAAAATGATAGAAACCATCTAATTATCTACGATATGAATAAGTTTGAGGAATATGACCAAGTAGATGTAAATGCCCTATCTATTTCCAGCATCCCTGGAAATGAACTATTAGTAGTCGAAAAAAATCCATCAGTTAACGACTTTACTGTATATGAATACAGCAAAGCAGACAAGGATTTGCATTTTATAACTAAATTAAATAGTGAAAATATATTTTTAAACAAAAAAGATAATTCCTTGTATGTTGACTTGATTCTTCCCTTTGAAGCCAGGGACTCAGAAATCATATTTTCAGTGGATTTAACAAAACTTAGTAATATTTTGCCTTAGGAACTATTGTAATACCTAAGGCTTTTTTATATCCATTATAAGTCTTTGTCATTATACCCTTTCTTCTACTAAGGAATTTTACCCTCATAGTCTTCATTTTGAAATATTGCAACTCAATTAAATCCCTATCATCCTTTATATAACAATCATTGATGGTCATTATTATGTCTCCCGGGCTTATTCCAAGCTCTTTAGCAATCCCATCTTTATTTACTTCAAGGACCCTAACACCACTATCAGTGCTGCTAAAAACAGGCATCCTTTTCTTCTCAAGAATATGATTGATAAAGATTATAAATTCATGTCCTAAGATAGCAAAAATAGGCGGAATTAAGCTATCTGCTTTTAATTTAATTAGGATTAAAAGGCCTATGCTATATATCAATAAAACCAGGCTTGAAAAAATGGTTTTTCTTCTAACAAATGAAAAAGTATAATCTCCATAGGCCAAAATAGCCATAAGGGTTATAGGCCTTATAAGTCCATCCCCAATGAATATTACGAAAGGTATAGGCCAAAATCTATTTATGGAAAAACCTCCTGCTATGTCACTTCCTCTTTCAAAGTAAGTTGATGTCCTTCCCTTATTACCGTTAATCATTATAAGTATACTTTCCACTAGATGTAGAGTTGCTACTATCAACATAGCATCCTCAGTGATTCCAAAAGGAAAATGGAACAATTTACTAGATATTACTAAAATGCTTCCACTGTAGGCAATACATACATACCTGGTGTCTATCATTGATAAAACAATGGATAGTACTATAATATATATAAAATCCAAGGGAACTAAGGATACTTCCAGATATATAAAGAGAACCGTAGTTATGAATCCCCCAAGTAAGCCAAATAAGGATGAATTAATAGTCTTTATTAAAGATTTATATGGACTAAAGGTTCCACTTATACTCTCCTTCTCAATCTTATAATATTGAAAAAAAATAAATAAAAAAAGGGCAGCAAAAAAAGGAGATAATAAGGTATTGAGAATATCAATTAATGTGAAATACATAATTTGATATAATCCATACATCCTACTATCCCCTTTGTCACATTCCACTTAAACAATCTTAGTCTAGTTACATTTTAGATTTCAATACTTCAATAGCCTTTTGCAGCTGATTATCTACATCAATGTAGTCTACTCCTGTGTTTTCTACATCCTCATTTAACTCTACTTCTATATCAGGCGCAATACCAACTCCATGAATATTTATACCCTTAGGAGTAAAGTATTCAGATACTGTAAGTTTGATACCTGTTCCATCGCCTAAATCCCTGATTCTTTGTACAACACCTTTGCCAAAAGTAGTGGTTCCTATTAGTTCTCCACGGCCATGATCTTTAATAGCTCCTGCCAGTATTTCTGAAGCACTGGCACTACCTTCATTTACCAATACAACCAATGGTAGATCAATCATATTCTTATCTGATTTTAAGTATTCTCTGCTTCCATCCTTTGTCTGTGTATATACTATATCTCCTTCCCCCAAAAGCTCATCCGCAATATCAGCACATATATTTAGCAAGCCACCCGGGTTGTTTCTTAAATCTAATAAAATCCCTTCTACATTTGATTTTTGAAGGCTATTTAGGTGGTTCATAAAATCCTCATAGGTTATCTCATCAAAGGATGTAATCTTTATATATCCAATATTATCAGAAATTATATCGCTCTTTACAGTTACTAGTCTAATTTGCTCTCTTTCGATTTCTATATCGGAGACAAGATTATTTCCTTCCTTATCATTTCTCATAATAGTTATGATTACTTTAGTTCCAGGCTCACCTTTCATTACTTTTACTGCCTCATCCATATTTTTTGAAAAATATTCGGTTCCATTTACTTTTATAATCTTATCACCGGTTTTAAGTCCTGATCTTTCTCCGGGAGCATCCTCTATGGGGGATACTACAGTTATCAGGTCATCTTCACCAGGTGTAACTATAACCCCAATTCCACCGTATGTTCCAGATGTCTCTTGAGTAAAACTGGCGAATTCATCTTCAGTCATATAGATGGAATATGGGTCTTCCAGGGCATCTACCATTCCTTTAAGTTGGCCATCTAAAAGGGCATCCTGGTCTACTTCCCTTAAATAAGCTCGATCAATATATTCCTTTAGTGAGTCGATCTTAGAATATTCATTGTAGTTTTCCATCAAACTCCTATATTCTTCCTTAGGTACTATCACCTTGTCATCAAATCCAAAGGATATTATATTTGACAAACTAAAAGTTATGATATTTGTTGTTACTAATAAAACAACCATAATTAATAGGGTTTTCTTCTTGAACATTTTATTTCACCTCTGTTATTGGCTTTAAGAACGAGGCGAGTATTCCCCGCCTCGTCACTAAATATTGTATTAATTCAATATACTTATTATACCATTATTAAAAGAAAATAACGAGGTAAAGATAGATTTATCTATTACCTCGTTTGTTTTATCTTAATTACCTTTTAACCAACCTAATGGATCCACATAAGCTCCGTTTCTTCTGACTTCAAAATGAAGATGAGGTCCTGTTGAATTACCTGTACTTCCTATCTTAGCAATTGTTTCTCCCCTCTTAACCTTCTTACCTACAGATGCTACAAAAGAGGAGTTGTGAGCATAAAGGGTTACTATACCTCCACCATGGTCTACCATCATAGCCTTACCATATCCACCAAGCCATTCTGCAAATATTACAGTACCATCTGCTGCTGCAGTAACGGCAGCTCCCGTAGGTGCACCGATATCTATACCGGTATGTAATTTCTTTACCTTAAATATGGGATGAATTCTATAGCCATAGCTAGACGTAATCCTACTATATCCAGGAACCGGCCAGGCCATCTTTCCACCTGAATATGGTCCACTCTCCCTTTGGAGCTTAAATATCTTGGATTCTATCTGCTTAGCATAATCGTTAAGTTTATCATATTCTCTCTCATAGGCCTTGATATCTTGTTTAAGCCTTGACATAAGGTCTTCTTTTTCTCGGGTAACCCGTTCTAGATCCCTCTTCCTAGCTTCAAGTTTGGCTTTTGTAACCTCCACTGAAGCTCTTTGAGCTTCTAGTTCAACTTTCTTACTATCTATTATGTCCCTTTGTTCCTTCATAAAAACTATAAGTTCTTTATCATATTCAGCTATTTCCTGTATCATATCTTTTCTAGATAGAAACTCAGTTATATCACCTGATGATAAAAGCACCTCTATATACCCTACATTTCCATTCATATACATAGCTCTCAGACGCTTGTTGAAAATATCTTCCTGGTCTGAAAGTTTTTCTTCGGCATCTTGAAGTTCTTTCAGTGTAATATCTATCTGATTATTAAGGCCAACTAGGGTATCTTCTACTCTTTGCAGCTCCGTTGCCGCATTATCCATCTTAATGTCTAGGTCTTCAATTTCTCTGGAAACATTCTCTGTCTTTTTTTGCATAGCTTTAATTTCATTTTTTGTCTTATCTATCTGTTGATTAATGTTTTTTTGTTGCTTTTTCAAGTCATCTACAGTCTGACCATAGGCTTGTACTACTGTTAAAGACAATATTAAAACGACTAATGCATAGATTGTCCACCTTCTATTCATCATAAACCTCCTAAACGTTCAAGTATCGCTTTAAAGAAATAAGACTTCCCAAGGCACCTATTCCGATTCCTATGGCCGAAAACATTATAGCAATATCCTTAAATATCATCTTTGGGGCCACTAAAAATACAGAAAACAATGAATACAATCTATCACTTACAAGTCCAAAGAAATATTCATACCCATAATAAACCATCATGATAGATATACAGGCTCCAATAAGGCCAAAGAATATACCCTCCATTATGAAAGGTCCTCTTATATAGTTATTGGTTGCTCCTACATATTTCATTATATTTATTTCCCTTCTTCTTGAAGCTACAGTAAGCTTTATAGTATTTGAAATTATAAAAACTGAGACGAATACAAGTATAGCTATTACTATAATTCCTCCAAATCTTATATAATCTGCAAAAGTTATAAGCTTGTCAATTACATCTTTATCATATTTTACTTTTTCAATACCGTCAAGGGTTTTTAACACATTTACCACATTATCTGCATATTTAATATCCTCTAATTGGATAATGTATGAATCCGGAAGGGGATTTTTCTCCTCAAGCCCATCTAAGAGATATGCATCTTCTCCAAAATCCTCTTTAAATGAATCTAAGGCTTGGCTCTTGGACTGGAATAGGATAGAAACTACTCCTTGGCTTTTCTTTACACTTTCCTCTATATTAGTCATTATTTCCTGGCTTATATCATCTTCTAGGAATATCTGAATAGTATCGAATTTTGCTGTTGTTTCATGAACAAAATTATTTATACTTAAAATCAAAATAAGAATAATGCCTAAAATCATCAATACTGCAGTGATGCTTGTTATGGAAGCTACTCCCATCCCCCTATTTCGCCATAATCCCTGAATACCTTGCTTTATAGTATTTTTAAATATTCGAAATTTCAAGACCATAGCCCCCTTTCTGCTCATCTCTTGAAATCCTTCCATTTTCTAGGGCAATAACCCTCTTTCTCATGGTATTTACTATATCCTTAGCATGAGTTGCCATCAATACAGTAGTACCTCTTGCATTAATATCATTTAAAGTTTTCATTACTTCCCATGCCGTATCAGGGTCCAGATTGCCTGTAGGCTCGTCTGCTATTAAAACAGGTGGATTATTCACTATAGATCTGGCTATGGAAACCCTCTGCTGCTCTCCTCCTGATAGTTGGTCCGGATAAGAAGATGCTTTTCTACTTAAATCAACCATACTCAATACCATTGGAACCCGTCTTCTTATCTCCTTAGGATGAACACCTAGTATCTCCATTGCAAAAGATACATTTTCAAATACCGTCTTATTAGGTAAGAGCCTAAAATCCTGGAATACTACTCCAACATTTCTTCTTATTAATGGAACCCTTCTGTTTGGAACTCTTGTAATATCCAAGTTATTTAGATAAATCCTCCCCTCGCTAGCTTCTTCCTCCTTAAGTAGAAGCTTAATCAATGTGGATTTACCTGCACCACTGGAACCTACAAGAAAGACAAATTCTCCCTTATCTATTTCTAAGTTAATATTTGAAAGAGCCTTTACTCCGTTACCATACTCCTTTGTTACTTCAACTAATTTAATCAAGTTTTCACCTCAATATACTATGTAAATAGTAATTATTTCCTAAGCCCTTTTACTTTCCATTAGTATTATATTATAATATACTTTAGAAGATAAATAAACATTTTGAGGTGATTTATTTGGAGAAAAAAACTATTAGGAGGAATATATTGTCAAAAAGGGGGGCCCTTGGCAATGAAGAGAGGCTTTCCCTTAGTCGAAAGGCTTTTAGCACCCTAAAAAATACAGAATATTATAAAAATGCAAAGAACATCTTTATATTTATTAGTTTTGGGACTGAAATAGACACCCATGAATTTATAAAAGAGGGCATAATAGAAGGTAAGAATATGCTTGTCCCTTTAACGATTCATGAAAGCAGGGACATGAAACCATCACTTGTAAAGGATTTTGACAATGAGCTTGGCTATCTTCTTGGCCTAGCTTTTGTTGAACTTAGAAAAAATGACCCCGACTATGTAGAGGGAAAGAAGCTAAGAATTGCTGTTGCCAGAGACATGAGAGTCTCATCCCCCATGCTTAAAGAAAACTTAATTAGAGGCCTTAGTGACGCTGGGGCTTATGTCTACGACCTTGACCTTGCCTCTACTCCTACTTTTTATTTCGCGGTCGGAAAAAATAATTATGATGGTGGTATAATTGTTTCAGCTTCACACAACCCTAAGGAGTGGAATGGATTTAAAATGG
>CAZIMA010000060.1:0-9932 GCA_964540195.1 uncultured Tissierella sp. | reverse complement strand
GCTGCCTTTACCATTGCATCTGCTGCCTCAATACTACCTACTAATCCTTTAGTTTCAACTAATCCTAATGCTTGACTCATTCTAAGTCCTCCTTATAATATAAATTCAATTCACAATTCACAACTCACAATGCACAATTACTGGGGTCATTCTTTAGAGTAAACCCGAGATTCCTCGCTGCACTCGGAATGACAAGTTAATCATGCTCTTGATTGACAGGAACTGCGTTCACTGTTCATTCTTATTTATTAGCTATTTGCTATTCAGGTTTTTCTTCTAATTTTTCTGCTTCAGCTGGTTTAATCGGTGCCTTTTTTGGCTTTGCTTTTGCTACTTCTTTTTCTTCTTTTTTTAAATTATCTCCAAAACTTTCGATAAGCTTATCTATTTCATCATGTGGTCTAGGAATTACGTGGCTGGATATTACCCTTCCTACTCTATTACCAGCTATTACAGCGGCTTCTACAGCAGCTTTAACTGCGGCTACTTCACCTGCTATGTTAATAGTCACTCCAACCCCTTTTTCTAGACCTATTACCTTTTCCACTCCTACTAGGACCACATCGGCTGCTTTACTTGCTGCATCCAGTGCAGTTACAGCTGTTGTTAATCCTTGTGCTTCTATAAGACCTAATGCCTTATCCATTTCACACCTCCATTAACGGCCATTTCTCATCCTCTTCACTGCTTCATCAAATGAAATAGCAGAATTGGCTACTGAAACATTTTCTGCAGTCAGGTCTCCATGAATTACTTCCTTAATTATTCTCTCTTCAATACCGGTAAGGTTGTTCATGGTAAATTGATTTATGGCACTAGTTTTATTTATATCCCTATTTTCAAGATCGACACTTTTTAGTTTGCTCTTCATATCTATCATTGCCAATGGATTCACTAAATCACCTCATTATCCAAATATTTTATCCACTTCATCATGAGGTCTTGGAATTACGTTTGCTGATACTACTTCCGCAACCAGTGAGGCTCTCTCCTTACCTATATCAACAGCGGCTTGTACAGCAGCAACATCTCCGGTTACCGTTACTGATACCAGGCCCGAGCCTACAATTTGGAAGTCCATAATCTTAACGCTGGCTGATTTTAGCATTGCATCGGCCGCTTCCATAGCTCCTACTAAACTTCTGACCTCCACCATTCCTATTGCTTCCTTCATATTCACACCCTCTTCTCGTTTTTTAAGCAATCATATTAAAAATACCTATTAATATCGATTACTTCATAGCCCGGTATCCTTGCTCTCTCAAACTTTCCTTTATAGTCTTCTAATGGTTTTGTAGCATCTATTCCTATCTTGTCAGTAACCCCTCTAATGTCATGAGATGGTTCAAGTGATGAACCCAATGCCCCTGGTATTATGACTACATCATGACTAGCTTGAGCTCTGGAACTTATGGCCCATTCAATTTCTCTTTCCCAATAGATATCCACATCATCATCTACTATTACCACCTGTTTTAAGTCCTTATTTAAACCTAGGGCTGAAATAATTGCGGACTTAGCTTCTCCACGTCTAGTCTGTTTTATGGCCACTACTGCATTAAATCTGTAGCCCCCTCCCTCAGTTACATATACATCTCTAACATCCATGATGTTCTTTAGATAGTAAAAGAGTTCCATCTCTCTAATCAAACCATTTGTAAGATGCTCTTCTTCACATGGGAATGCTGTCTGATAAATAGGGTTGTTCCTATGAGTAATTGCAGATACTTCTATTATCGGATGGGGAGCCTGTTTACCGTAATAACCCATCAGCTCTCCAAAGGGTCCTTCCAGTTCTCTTTTTCCGGCTACCAGCTTTCCTTCTATGACTATTTCTGCATGGGCCGGTACTAATAGGTCATTACTTTCACATTTTACTAGCTCCAGGGCTTCCCCTCTCAAAGAGCTGTCCAACTCATATTTATCTACACCATATGTTGCACTTGAGTATTGGCTAGCTAATAAAAACGGAGCATCATAACCAAGTACTATAGCTACATCTAATGACTTTCCTTGTCTTTCTAATTCAAGAAAATCATTAGTGAGTTTAAAAGACCCTATTAGGGCTGATAATGAATTACCCTCATTTACTTGAAGCCTTCTTACCGATGTATGGAATTTACCCGTTTCAGGGTCCTTTATTACCATAACACCTGCTGTGATAAAGCTTGAAGAATCCAGCTCGTTAAATTTATTAACGGGTATTATCTTCATTATGTCAATATTTGACGTGATCTTATTTTCCTTTACAGGACCTGAGTTTAAAACCTTATATGGTTTCGGATTTACTAAGGCTTCCATAAATTTATAATTTCTATTTTCTTTATTTACACCCAGATGGTCAAATATTATATCCCTATTTCCATAAAGACCACCTATTGCTTTCATATTGCTATTCTTTACCCTATTAAACAATATGGGTTTTTTATTATGAAAATGTTTAAGTACTGCTCCCATCTCATAAATATAGTCTACTTCCTTGTTACATTCCAGAAGGTCCCCAGTCCTTCTTAACCTATCTAGGGTGTTTCTTAACATTTGCCTTTCCAAACTCTACCCTCCCTTCTACTGTCCCTTCCATCTGTTGATAAGATTATTTTCAATATCCAGCATGTCGAGAAGCCTTCCTGTAATATTTAATACTACATCCTCTAATGTTTCAGGGTGGTTATAGAACCCTGGTGCAGGAGGAAATATGGTAACTCCCATTCTAGACAACTTCAACATATTCTCTAGATGAATCTGACTCAATGGGGTTTCCCTTGGTACTAATATGAGCTTTCTTTGCTCCTTTAAGGTTACATCACATGCTCTTGTAAGTAGATTATCCGAAAAACCGTTTGCAACACTGGCTAAAGTCTTCATTGAGCATGGTACTATTATGGTTTTATCCACCTTAAATGAACCACTGGATATTGGAGCTGCTAAATTTTTATTATCGTGATAGTAGGTTGCCATGGATTTCAGGTCATCTAAACTTATGCCACACTCGTGGTTTGTCACATATTCTCCCATGGTACTTACTACCAGATGTGTTTCTATATTGAGTTCTTTCAATGCCTTCAAGAGAGATACTCCGTAGATTGCTCCACTACCTCCCGAAATCCCAACTACTATTCTCACATCTATCTCTCCTTTAAGTAACAGAAAAAATTGCCAAGCAATTTCATCACCTCACTAAACAAGGTGTCCTGCTTATGCTAATAGGGGAAGGCTAGCCTCCCCCTTAATTTTAGGTATCAAAATTTAAGCTTAGAGGAAACGATTGGGGTTCTATTTAACCTTGTTCTCAGGATCTCCTGCTCCGCCTTCCCATGGGTCAATTCCTTTTTCCCAAGCCTCTTTGTACTCAGCTATGGTCATTAGCTTTGTAAATATACTTAAGTCTCTTAAGCCTGACTCATGCATTTCCGGAGTTTTAGAGTCAATACCATCAATTAATGATATTACCTTATATCCTTTAGCAAGTGCATCTGTAGCTGTAGCTCTAACACATACGTTAGTCCAAGTACCGGTTACGCAAATTGTGTCTATATTTTCTTCCCTTAAGTATAGATCAAGGTCTGTATGGGCAAAGGAACTATGTCTTCTCTTCTTAATTCTATACTCGTCTCCTTCCGGATATAACTCTTGTATAAAATCTGAACCCCAAGTTCCATCTACTGCATGAACCGGTCTTACCCTAAAGTCTGCATCATTTTTCCTATGGGCTTCTTGTATATGAACCAATTGAATGTCATCTTTTCCTTCTGCATTTCTTGCTCTTACCCATTTGAAAAGGTCTTGAAGATTTTTTGTTATTCTTCCTGCTCCCTCGCAGTATAAAGCTCCTTTTGGGTTTGCAAAATCATTAAGCATATCTATTACTACAATTGCGTGTCTAGTCATTTTAATATATCTCTCCATTCTTTTTTATTTTATTAATATTTAATTTGTCTTGGTAATTCTTGGATGGATTGTCTCTTAACCCATTGTCCAAAACCAGGCTTACTCTTAATACCTTTTATTCCTCTTATATGTTGGTCAATAAGCT
The DNA here is from genome assembly GCA_964540195.1 of uncultured Tissierella sp. GTDB lineage: Bacteria > Bacillota > Clostridia > Tissierellales > Tissierellaceae > Tissierella_B. The sequence continues at coordinate 5,899 of CAZIMA010000060.1, read as the reverse complement.
CCGGATGTTGCTTTCTATAACTTACTTCATACTCAGCACTGTTTAAATGTGGATATTGTGCGAAGTATTCAGCATATGTTTCAGTAACTCCCTCAGGGAAGTTGTGAACTATTCTTTGTAGTTCTTCATCAGTTAAGTCTGCAAGTGAACTTTCGTCTTCATCAACAAATACTAGGTGTCCACGTACTATAGTCTTTTCAACTCTTCCCTTTAATTCCATTCCTTCAAGAGGAGTGTATCCACACATTGAAGCTTCTTCTTTAACATCTATTGTCCATTCTTTATCTAAATCAACTATTGTAAAGTCAGCATCTGAACCGATTTCCATAGCACCCTTCTTTGGATATAGGCCATAGTGGATAGCAGCATTTTTACTTAATACATTAACCATAGTTGAAAGGCTAATTTTGCCCTTATTGTATCCATCAACTACTATAGGAACCATAGTTTCTACTCCAGGTATTCCAGGGAATGCTGTCCATATATCTCTGTCAGCTTTTTCGCTTTCGATTTCATATGGTGCATGGTCTGTTGCAACGAAGTCTACGCTTCCATTTCTTAATCCTTCCCAAAGAAGACCATGGTTTTCTCTAGATCTTAATGGTGGAGCAATTTTTGCAAGTGCACCATATTTAGTCATAGTTTCTTTAACATCAAGTGTCAAGTAATGAGGAGTTGTTTCAGCTGTAACTTTTAATCCTCTTTCCTTTGCTGCCTTAACTAATTGTGCGCCTTTTCCAAGTGCCATATGAACGATGTGAAGTCTAGCATTTGCTGCTTCAGCAAAGCTTATTCCAAGTTCAATAGCTACTTGCTCAGCTAATTCCATTCTTGCTTCTTCCCAAGCCGGTGCGTCAGTTCTTCCTTCTTGCCTTAATTTGTTAACATAGTAGTCACACATTGCATAGTTTTCAGCATGTATACCCACCGGTAGGCCTGTTTTAGCAACTGCCTTGAAGGCTTCAAACATTTCCGGGTCAGTTACTCTTGGGAAAGTTGGAACCGATGGAGTCATATAAGCCTTAAATGAAACTACTCCAAAATCAGCTTGCTCCTGAACATGGTCTAGCCATCCTTCTCTAACGTCTTCACCTGTTACACCACCCCAAAGAGCAAAGTCTACCAATGCTTGTGGTTGAACCAAATCTACTTTAAGTTGTAGTTGTTTAGCACTTCTTACGGAAGGTACTGAGCAGCAAGGCATATCGATTACAGTTGTAATTCCACCTCTGGCAGCTGCTGCTGATCCTGTTAGGAAATTTTCTCTATGAGGAAAACCTTGGTACATAAAGTGAGTATGGGAGTCAATACAACCTGGTAAAGTCAAATTACCTTTTGCATCTATTACTTCCTTGGAGTCAATTTTGTCTATATTGTCTATAAATCCTGCTATTTTTTCATCTTTTACCAAAATGTTAGTCAATTTTGTATTATCGCCTTGAGGTATTCTAGCATTTTTAATTATTACATCATACATTTTAAAATCCTCCCTTTTAAGTATTGGAAGAAATTGCTTTGCAATTTCATCACACCACAAAACGAGGTGCCCCTCGTTATTTCATTAGGATAATAATAGCACACAGCCCCTTAATAAACTTTGTAATTTTACTATAAAAATTTGCTAGGTTTAAATAAAAAACCTCTTTTTATTTGTATGGTTTTTCTAGTTTTTTGTAGGTATTACATATATCATTGGAAAATCCCTTATTGTATACTTGTGATAAAATAAATATGTTGTAAAGAGGAGGAGCAGAGTTGAGTCTTAAATTAATCGATTTATCACAGGAAATTTACGAGGGAATGACTATATTTCCAATCCATCAGAAAACCTTTATTATGACAAACCAAACTCATGAACAAAGTATGAAGGATACAGGAAGTAAAACCCTTGGATTCTCAGCAAGAAATCTACTTATAAGCGAGCATGCAGGAACTCATAGCGATGGAGTATGGGAGTATAATCCAAATGGTCCTACAATAGATAAGATGCCTTTGGAATACTTCTGGGGAAGTGCAATCTGTCTAGACCTAGGCCATATAAGATACCCTTCCTATATAGAGCCAAGGGATTTGGAAATTGCCTTAAAGAATTCAGGCCAAGAAATCAGAAAGGGAGAAATTGTACTTCTTTATACGGGACATCATGACAGAAATTTTGGAACTGAGATGTTTCAAAAAGAATATTCCGGATTAAGTTACGATGCTGCAAAATGGCTTGCAGACAAGGGCGTTGTAAATATAGGAGTTGATGCTCCGGCAATTGATTTAACTCCTGACGATAATGATTTTTCAGCACATTTGGTTTGCGGAGAATACAATATTACTAATACGGAAAACCTATGCAATCTTTCAGGATTGGTTAACAAAAGATTTTTATACATTGGACTTCCTTTAAAAATTAGAGAGGGTACAGGCTCTCCAATAAGAGCCGTAGCACTTGTAGAGGAATAATAAAAAACCCGGATGCCCGGGTTTTTTATTTTCCTAGAAGTTCTTTTATCTTTAAGGCTATTTCTAAATTTAACCTATGATGGGGGTCATCTAAATTCATTCCTGTAATTTCATTAATCCTACCAATCCTATAGAGGACAGTATTATAATGTGTATATAAGTCCTTGGATATCTTTGTTAGGTTTCCGTTGTTCTTAAAGTAGGATTCCAGTGTAGGTATCAAATCAGTAGTTTTCTTGGAATCATAATCGACCAAGGACTTGATTGTAGAGTTATAAAAATCCTCTAACTCATCATTTAAATAATCTTGGCTAAGGATTTTAAATATACCCAACTCGTCATAAGTAACAATTTCCTTATTGGTGACTGACTTGCCAATTCGAATAGTCCTAACTGCATCCAGAAAACTTCTATGTACATTATCTAGATGCTTATATACACGTCCTACCCCAACTTTCAAATCCATATTCTTATACCTAGAATAAAAGGTTTCTTTTAATCTCTCGTTAAAGTTATTAATTTTCTTATCTATATTCTTAGTATCCGGGAAACCAAGGAGTATTTGTATTCCACTTACCTTGGTGGACACGATACCTTCAAGATTATAATAATTTAATAAATCTTCTATGGATTTAACGAAAGTACTCATATAGTCTCCATAGGTATCGAATTCTAAATCCTTATCTGTAAACTCCTGATCTTTAAGTTTAATGCTCATTACCTCTATGAGGTAATAATCATCCTCCTTAAGATTAAAATATCTCGCCCTATCCATAGCCTTCCTCTTACGCTTTGCATCAGGAGAAACCAAATCATCAAAAAAATCAGAACGATATCTTAATTCAACTTCTTTAACAGACAATTCTTGAAGAATGGAAAGAGCTATAGTAGTAGAGGCACTTTCTATAATTGCCAAATCAAATCCCCCAAGGGGCATATTGGTTGCCCAAGCAAATATATGTCCATGCACCTGGTCTTTTAGCATAATTGGCATTACCATCCTATCTACATACTTCCCCCCTACAAGGACCTTGTCCTCGTTTAATCTCTTAAACCGGTCTTGGCCACCATTTGATTCATAGAAAATCCTTACTTCATTAGCAAGCTCTTTTTTTACGGAATCATTTAAATCACCATATTCACCTAGGATTTCATCAGACATGGACAAGCTTAGTATTACAGGATTTTTTATATTTTCTTGAATAATATTTAAAACCTCATTTAATCCCTTGCTTTCCAACATGACTCCCATTAGTTTTTCATGAACCTTTTCAATTCTTTCCAGCAAGGAGGCTTGCTTATTGAAAATCTCCCTGATTGCAATCATCATTATATCCGATAAGGGTATATTATGATGAATATCAATAACAGGAAAATTTAATTTATTAGCATACTCTATTACTTCTTGAGAAAGAGCATCTATATATGGAGAAATCTTTATACCGATTCCGGCAAGTTTGTTATCATAACATACCTTGATTAATTCCTTTTGATCTTCAACATTCTTAGTTTCAAAGAAATATGCAGTCGTAAGAAGAAATTCCCCTTCCGCTATCCATTCCAATATATCGGGGTCTGCCATTATATTTACTCTTGATACGGTGTTTCTAATGCCTCTGAAGCCAGCAATAAGCGTGCAATTTTTCATAATATCTAGCTTCAGTATATCCTCAACGCTTATTCCATTTTGTCTGGTCATAGCTACCTCCTATTTGGGTTCTTCTACTCTAGCACCTCTAACATATCTATGGATAATATTATCACTTGTACCTATATATAAATACTTTTGAATTTTTTCTTCGGTTGTTAACGATTTCCCAACATTCAAGCTTTCTACATCAATTATAAGCGCATCGAATTCATACCCTTGTTCAAAACTTCCTACCTTGCCAAAAAAGCTTCCTCCACCTTTAGTTGCCAAATAAAAAGCCTCTGAAGTTGAAAGCGGCTTTAAAAGCTTATCACTCCATAACCAATTCATCTTGGATTGGTGAATTGCTCCTATTAATACATCCGGCATCCTCAAGGTATGGCCTCCTGAAATATCTGAGCCTAAGCCTATATTCACACCCTTGTCTATAAATTTTCTTACAGGCATCATTCCACTTGAAAGGTTGTAGTTGGAATGAGGACAATGGGCTGCATATACTCCATTCTTTGCCATTAGGTCTATTTCTTCATCGGTGTTATACACACAGTGAGCCATTATGGTCTTTTTCTGACCAAACAAGCCAAAATCATCATAAACACCTGCATAAGTGGTGGAATCGGGATAAAGCTCTTTAATCCATTTTACTTCCGAAGTGTTTTCATTTAGATGAGATTGTATAGGTATGTCATAATCCATTGCTAGTTTTGCTAAAGCATTGAGCAAGTCATCGGTACATGTTGGTAAAAACCTTGGTGTTATAATTGGCTTTACTAAATCCGACTTATTAGCAAATTCCTTTAAGAGCCTTTCCGTATCTGCTATGGACTTTTTTGTAGATTCATTTAGTGCATCGGAGCTATTTCTATCCATATTAACTTTGCCTACATAAGCTCCTAGTCCGGATTTTATGAACATATCCATTAATAGTTTTGTACCTTCAAGATGAACACTTGAATAGACAGCACTTCTTGTAGTACCTTCTTTCCACAAGTCCTTAATCAATTTTTTATATACACCCTCTGCATACTCTAAATCCGAATACTTAGCCTCCTCAGGAAATGTATAGGTGTTAAGCCAAGGAATAAGCTCTTTATCCATTCCAAGACCTCTATTTGGATATTGGGGAGCATGAAGGTGGATATCAGAAAAACCTGGGATTATTAATTTGCCTGAATAATCCTTCATTTCATAATCCTTGTAGGAATCCTCTAAATGCTTCTTTATTTCAACAACCATTCCATCTTCCACTAGGATATATGAATTTTCATATATATCAAAATTACCCATATTAGATGTAAAAACTATATCACCATGAAACACTGTTTTCGCCATATCCGATCTCTCCTTTAATAAGTGGTATATGAAAAATATACAATCATCACTTAAAAAGTATAACGTTTTTTATTGAACTATAATATATAAAACTTATACAAAATCATGGTGTTTCCCAATGAAGGGATCTTTCCACAGCCTTCTTCCAACCATTGTATAATCTATTACGCTCAGGTTCATCCATAGATGGTTCAAATGTTTTTTCAATCTTCCATTTGTGTAATATCTCCTGATTATCCTTCCAAAATCCTATTGCAAGGCCTGCAAGATATGCAACTCCTAAAGCAGTAGTTTCTGTAATCTCCGGTCTTATTACATCTACATTTAGTATATCAGATTGAAACTGCATTAAGAAATTATTTTTTACAGCTCCTCCATCAACCCTTAGGTTTTCAAGTTTTATTCCAGAATCCTCCTCCATAGCTTCTAATACATCTCTAGTTTGGTAGGCTATAGCCTCTAATG
>CAZIMA010000059.1:0-10002 GCA_964540195.1 uncultured Tissierella sp. | reverse complement strand
AAATAAAGGAAGTTGCAGAAAGTCTTAATCTTGATTTTAATTTGGATTTTGAGGGTTGCAAATAGGAGTTTAAATTTAAAATGTTTAAATATGTTGACTTAGGGTAAAATACAATAGGTGAGGGTATGGAAAATAGGACATAAGGGGGTTTTAAAGTGATTAAAGAAAATATATACAAATTACTAAATGAACAAGTAAATAAAGAAATGGCTTCAGCCTATATCTATTTAGATATGTCAAACTACTATATAGAAAATGGCTTAGATGGATTTGGAAATTGGTTTAAGATTCAGGCTCAGGAAGAAATGGATCATGCAATGCTCTTTATCCAGTATATGCAAAACAATGGTCTATCTGTTAAACTTACGGAGATAGGAGCTCCTGAAATTGAATTTAAAAGCTATGATGTTCCCCTTCATGAGGCATTAAAGCATGAACAATATATTACTGCATCAATCCACGATATATACGATTCAGCTTTCCAGGCTAAAGACTATAGAACTATGCAATTCTTAGATTGGTTTATAATGGAACAAGGTGAAGAAGAGAAAAACGTAGATGATTTAATACTAAAATATAAGAACTTCGGTAGCGATCCTAAGGGATTGTACCTTATTAATACAGAACTTGCAGCTAGAGTTTATGCTCCACCATCATTAGTTTTAGATTAACCAAAAGAGTAAGATGTTTTCCTTTTAAAAGGAAGACATCTGACTCTTTTTAAATCAATTGTTTTCTTTCGTTGAAGAATCCTTTGTAGGATAAATAGCATGCTATAAAAGAAGCTATAGATGTGGTTGACAGAAGCATAAAGGTTACCATTATCTGATATTTAATAGCTACAAGGGGGGAAGTACCTGCAAGAATTAGTCCAGTCATCATACCGGGAAGGGATACGATACCCAGTGTCTTTGCAGAATCTATAGTTGGGACCATACCTGTTTTAATAGAATCCCTAATTATCTCAATGGAAGATGGAAGTATATCAGCTCCAAGTGAAAGCTTGGTCTCTACCTCTTCTCTCTTATTTTTGAAATTAGAGCCTAATTGCCTATAGCATAGGCCTAAAGCCACCATTGCATTGCTGATTATCATTCCACCAACGGGAATAATCTGATAGGCTTCATACTCTATTGCTCCGGAAAATACAAGAATAGATAGGGTAATAATAGCTCCTAGCCCTATTGATATAAATGAAATACCTATTCCGTTTTTAATACCCTTACCTCTTTTAGCAGCATTGACACTGGCATTAAAGGTCATCAAGAGGAGTAATAAGGTGGTGAAAATAGGATTTTTAAGGCCAAAGATATAACTTAGTAAGTAGCCTACAGCTACTAGTTGGACAACAGCCCTTATAATGCTAACTAGAATTTCCCTTTCCAGTTTTAATTTTTGATAATATGAGAACAATAATGATACCAATACCAATGATGAGGAAATCAAAAGGGAAGAGGTATTCATTAGATTAGCTGAATCATTCATTATAACACCTCCAAAGATTTTACTTCTCCAGCTTCAATAGTCAATAACTTATTAGCATTTCTTTTACTCTGGTCCATATTATGGGTTACCCAAATAATTGTAGTGCCTTTTTCCTTTAAGGTCTTCACTACACCTTCTACGATTCCAGTGTTCTCAACATCTAGGGCTGATGTCACTTCATCTAGGAGGAGGACTTCAGGCCTAAATAGCAAGGACCTAATTAGGGTAATTCTCTGCTTTTCACCACCGGACAAATTTCTTACTTCCTTGTAAAAATAATCCTTATTCAGGTTGAAAAGATTAAAAAGTTCTTCTACCCTTTCTAAATCCACCTTTCTATCCCTTATCTCATAAGGAAAGGAGAGATTATCCATAACTGTGTTACCAAATAGGTAGGGGGTTTGAAAACAATAGGCTATATCTTTTCTAAGTTCCATAGGATCATGGTCCATAATGGACTTATTCTTATAAAGGATTGAGCCTTTTGAAGGGCTAATAAGGTTACAACAAAGCTTTAGAAAGGTGCTTTTACCACTTCCTGAGGGACCAACTATAGAAATATAATCCCCTTTTTCTATAGAGATGGAAATATCCTTCAGTATACTTATATTATCTATAAGGTATGATACATTTTGAAAGTCCAAAAACGACAAGATACTCACTCCAATCATTCTACAAATCTACAATATAGATAAGATATCGCAAAAATATATACTTAGTCAAGTTAAGTGTAAATAAAAAAGTATTTACAAACTTCATATTTTGTGTTATATTAAATAAGTAGTTTAATTCGATAAAGCGATGAAGAGAAAGAGTAAATATATATATATTTTATAGAGAGTGCATAATTGGTGGAATTGCATAAATATAGTATATCGAACACATCTCTGAGCAATTAGGTGAACCATTTGCTAGTAGCCGATTCGGAATCTCTGCACCCGTTATAGTGCTAAGGTATGAATGTACCTGATGAGTTTGATACTGTGAGGTATCAATAAATAGAGGTGGAACCACGTGATTATTACTCTCGTCCTCTAGTGTAAGCTAGATGATGAGAGTTTTTGTTTGTGAGTATTATGGCCAAATATTCACAGATTAAAAAATAAAACATTAATAAAAGGGGAGATTTAAATGAAAAAATTATTTAAAGTAGTTGCTTTATTAGTATTAGTTGCTATATTTGCTACAGGATGTGCTCCTAAAGAAACTCCAGCTGAAGTAAAAGAAGAGCCAGCTGCTGAAGAAAAACAAACTCTTGTAATGGGCCTTGATGATACATTTGCTCCTATGGGTTTTAGAAATGAAAAAGGTGAGATAGTTGGTTTTGATATTGATCTAGCAAATGAAGTAGCAAAAAGACTTGATGTAAATATTGAATTTCAACCTATAGACTGGTCTATGAAGGAAACTGAATTAAATGCAGGAAACATTGATTTAATCTGGAATGGGTATACAATTACTGAAGAAAGAAAAGAAAAAGTAAACTATTCAGAGCCATATTTAGCAAATGCACAAATATTAATTACTATGGCAGATTCACCAATAGAAACAATAGCTGATTTAAAAGGCAAAGTAGTAGCTACTCAAGCTGAGTCAAGTTCACTTGATGCTGCAAGAGCACAAGAAGGGTTTATAGAATCATTAAAGAATGGAGCTTTAATAGAATATGCTACATTCAATGAAGTATTTAATGATCTTGAATCAGGTAGATCTGATGCAATCATAGCAGATGAGGTACTTGCAAGATATTATATGAAGAATAAGGGATCAGAGCAATACAAGGTTCTAGTAGAAAATCTTGGACCTGAAGAGTTTGGTATAGGAATGAGAAAAGATGATACTGAACTACTTAAGAATATTAACGATACTTTTAATGAAATGAAAAATGATGGAACTTATGACGAAATTTATGCAAAGTGGTTTGCAGAAAATTAATAGAATTTATTAAAGAGGGGACAGTTTAATGAAAGTTTTTGAAATGCTCATACCGATGACAATAGAAGGATTGAAGACAACCATAGGGGTATTTTTAGTTACCTTAATATTTTCCATTCCCTTATCCATAATAGTTGCTAAGCTTAGAATGTCTAAAAATAAGGCCATAGCTAATATTACAGGTACCTATATATATATCATGCGTGGAACGCCGCTACTATTGCAATTGATGTTCATCTTCTTTGGCTTTCATTTTGTCCCTGTTATAGGATTTGCCTTTGGTAGATACCAGGCTATATTTATAGCCTTTGTACTAAACTATACTGCCTACTTCGCGGAGATATTCAGGGGGGGAATAAACTCCATAGATGTAGGACAAGTAGAGGCTTCTACCGTATTGGGATTAAGTAAGACCTTTACATTTATGAAGGTCATACTTCCACAGGTAATTAAGAATGTTATGCCTTCAATCGGAAATGAGGTAATTACCCTAGTTAAGGATACATCCCTGGTATATATACTTGGTGTATCAGATGCACTAAAGGCTGCAAAGTCCGTATCAAATACCTACTCAACCTTTATACCGTATATATTTATAGGCTTTGTATATCTGGTGATTATAGCCTTTCTTACCAAAATTTTAAGCAATATTGAAAAAAGATTTAGTTACTATAGATAGGAGGACATTATGACATTAATAGTTGAAAACTTAAGCAAATCATTTGGGAATACTAAGGTATTTGAAAATGTATCCTTCTCTATAGAAAAAGGTGAGATAGTATGTATAAAAGGTAAATCAGGAGAAGGTAAAACTACCCTTTTAAGGTGTTTAACTACCTTGGAAACACCGGACAGAGGCTCAATTAAGATTAACGATAAATACCTATATAAGGAAGTTGACGGAAAAATCCAACATGCTTCAAAGGAAGAACTCCAGGAGATAAGGCAAGAGATTGGACTTGTATTCCAAAGCTATAACCTTTTTCCGCATATGAGTGTCAAGGAAAATCTTATATTGGCACCTAAATTCTTAAATAAGACTACAGGTGAGGATATTGCAAAAAGAGCAGAAGAGCTTTTAAAGCAGCTTGGTATGGATGGTAAGGGAGACAACTATCCTTATCAGCTTTCAGGTGGACAGCAACAAAGGGTGGCAATAGCCAGAGCATGTATGTTAAATCCATCTATCCTATGCTTTGATGAACCAACATCGGCTTTGGATGAAGCTACCAGGGGTCAAATATCTGAAATTATTAGGTCCTTAGCAGGTCAAGGTATTGCAATTATAATCGTTACCCATGATAATGCATTTGTAGATGAAATCGCAGAAAGGGTTATTACCTTATCTGAAGGTAGCATTTATGAAAGTAAAAATTAAAAACTATATGAGAAAAAGCCACTTATTGAAGAAAACTTCAAAAAGTGGCTTTAAAAAACTCTTTTATTCTATTGATTATGGATTTTCTTGTAGTGGCTTGTTTGACTCTTTTTTCTAAAACCTGTTTGATAAACAAGTCTTGACTATTTATAGGGATTTTATTGTTTTCTATCTTATTATAATTTCCTAAGGAATCAAGATTCCTAGCCTTAACATTATCATACAAGCTTGTTTCAATTATTTCATTAATTGCCTTCTTAATATCCCTATCATATATGGGACATGCAACCTCAACTCTCCAATCCAGGTTTCTTGTCATCATATCGGCAGATGATATATACATCTTTTGAGATTCACCTGTACCAAATATATATATTCTCGAATGTTCAAGAAATCTACCTACTATGGACCTGATACGAATATTGTCTGTCTTGCCTGGAATCCCTGGCAATATACAGCATATACCTCTTACAAGCATTGTAGTATTTACACCGGCCTTGGAAGCTTCAGATAGCTTGTTGATAATATCTATATCCGTTACGGAATTTACCTTTAAAAATATTCTTCCGTCCTGGCCCTTTATTATCTCCTCATCCATCATTTCCAATACTTGTGATTTCATAAAGTTAGGGGCAACAAGTAAATGCCTATATAGGCCCTCATGATTTCCTATGGACATATTCTTAAAGAATTCTGTGGCATCTAGACCTATTTCTTCACACCCCGTAATAAGAGATAAATCAGTATATAGCTCGGCTGTTTTTTCATTATAGTTACCGGTTCCTATCTGGGTGATAAATTTAATCTTGCCTTTATCCCTATATGTAATTAGGCAAATTTTTGAATGGACCTTATAGTCCTCAAAACCGTATATAATCTTGCAACCTGCATCTTCCAGCTTTTCAGACCAGTCAATATTATTTTGTTCATCAAATCTGGCCCTCAACTCGATAAGAACTGTTACATCCTTTCCGTTTTCAGCTGCTTGGCAAAGATAATCTATAAGTGTAGCCTTCATTGCAACCCTATATAGGGTGATCCTAATTGAAATTACATTTGGGTCATTGGCGGCCTGTCTTAAGAGATAAAGAAAGGGTTTCATGCTCTCATAAGGATAGTGAAATAAAAGATCCTTCCTACTAGCAAGTTGCATCATATTGGTATTCTGTAAGTCCAATGTATTTACTGGGGTAAATGGAGGATAAACCAGGTTTTTATTTGCATTTTCAGTGACCATATTTATCAAACCAAATACATAATTCATCTTTAATGGAGAATCCAATACATAAACTTGAGAATCAGAAATATCCAACTTCTCGCATAGATACTTGGAAAACAAGGGACTTAAGTGATTAGTAGTCTCTAATCTCACGACAGCCAGTTTCTTACGAAGATGAAGGAGCTTCTTCATCTGCTTTCTAAAGTCTTGATTTTCAGTAAAAGACTCATCTTCCGTTGTTATATCAGCATTTCTTGTTACTGATATACATGTTTTTTCTATTATCTCATATGTTCCAAAAACCTTATGGACAAATTCCAAAATGATTTTTTCTATATTGATATATCTATGGGCTTGGCCTGGTAGCAAAACTACAGGAGCTAGTATTTCTGGAACAGGTACAATACCGAATATGGTTTTTTCCTTATGCTTAAGTAGACATCCTATGTATACAGCCTTATTCTTAAGATGAGGGAAAGGATGGTGTGGATCAACTATTTGAGGTGATAATATTGAATATACAGATTTATTGAAATAATTCTTAACAAATTTCTTTTCGCTGTTTTCAAGTTCCTTATAGTCTAGGGAGTATATATCCTTAGTCCTTAGCTCAGCCTCTACATTTTTATAGGAACTATTGTATTTTACGTTAAGCAAACGAACCTTGTCATAAATCTGAAGGAGTTGTTCGCCTGGGGTTAGGTCAGATTTATTATCCAAAGCCATAGGAGTATAGATTGATTTGTCATAAAGACTACCAACCCTAATCATAAAAAATTCATCAAGGTTGGTTGCATAAATAGAAACGAATTTTAACCTCTCCAAGCTAGGAATAGAAGTATCATCAGCCTCTTCTAGAATTCTTTCATTAAATTTTAGCCAGGATATTTCCCGGTTTTGTTTAAAATTCACACTTTCGTTTAATATTTTATCAGTGTCCATGACTATGTCCTTTTCTGTTGATATTTTCATATACATACCCCTCAATTACTGTAAAATCACTAATTTTAAATATTTTTTAATAAGTTAATTATCTATTAAGCTAATTGTTTGATATAATGGAATAAGGGTAATAAAAAGTATAATTTCATACAAAAATTAAAACATAATTCGGAGGAAACTTAATGGAGAGAAAAATAGAAACAAAATGTATTCATGAAGGCTGGAAACCTAGTAGGGGGGAGGCTAGACAATTACCTATTTATCAAAGTACAACATTCAAGTATGATACAAGCGAAGAGATGGGTCAATTATTTGATTTAGAGGCAGAAGGTTATTTCTATACAAGATTACAAAATCCAACTAATGATGCCGTTGCTGCGAAGATATGTGCTTTAGAAGGTGGAGTTGCTGCAATGCTTACTTCATCAGGACAAGCAGCAAACTTCTATGCCATGTTTAATCTTTGTGAAGCAGGTGACCACTTTATAGCTGCTTCTTCTATCTATGGTGGGACCTTTAATCTATTTAATGTTACTATGAAAAGAATGGGTATAGATTGTACCTTTGTTGATCAGGATTTACCGGAAGAAGAATTGAAGAAATACTTTAGACCAAATACAAAGGCGGTTTTTGGGGAGACTATAGCAAATCCAACCCTATCCGTAATTGACTTTGAAAAGTTTGCTAGACTAGCTCATTCTCATGGTGTTCCTTTTATTGTAGATAATACCTTTGCTACCCCAATTAACTGCAGACCTTTTGAGTGGGGAGCTGATATAGTAACACATTCTACAACTAAGTATATGGATGGTCACGCAGTTGGTGTTGGTGGTTGTATAGTAGATAGCGGGAATTTTGATTGGATGGCAAATGCTGAAAAGTTTCCAGGTTTGACTACCCCGGATGATTCATATCATGGTTTAATATATGCAGAAAGATTTGGAAAAGGTGCATATATTACTAAGGCCACTGCTCAATTGATGCGTGATCTTGGCTCTATTCAGTCTCCTCAAAATGCATTTTATTTAAATGTTGGTTTAGAATCACTTCATCTTAGAATGAATAGACATTGTGAGAATGCTTTGGCAGTTGCACAATTTTTAGAAAGTCATGACAAGGTTGCATGGGTTAATTACCCAGGTTTAGAAAGTAATAAATACTATGGATTAGCTCAAAAATATTTACCTAATGGGTCATGTGGTGTCTTGTCATTTGGAATCAAGGGTGGCCGAGATATATCTATAAAATTTATGGATAAGTTACAATTAGCATCCATAGTAACCCACGTAGCAGACAGTAAGACATGTCTTTTACATCCGGCAAGCCATACCCATAGACAACTTACTGACGACCAGCTAAAAGAGGCAGGAATTGCCCCCGATTTAATTCGTTTCTCAGTGGGTATTGAAAGTGTAGATGATATTATAGCTGATTTGCAACAAGCCTTTGAACAAATCTAGGGAGGGGGTAAAGAAAGTGGAAGTAGTTGTAAATGAATTAGCCAAGGAAAAACTAAAAGAATTAAACTTGCAAGATAAGTATATAAAGGTATATTTTTGTGGTTTTGGCTGATTAGCAGGACTTCAAATGGAATTTGATGATGAAATAGATGAAAAGTTTAAAGTTTATGAAGTAGATGGATATAAGATATGTATAGACCAAGGCTTACTGGGACAATATGATTATATTGAAATAAAGTATAGTGACAATTTTGTACAAAGAGGCTTTTATCCAAATATATTAAAACCTGAGTAAAATAATCAACCAAAAAACACTCCAGATTATGGGTTGTTATTTGGTTGATTTTTATTTTCAAGATTTTTGTCTATTGAAGCTTCGTAATGATATAATTACAATGAGATGAAAATTAATCAATGAGAGTGAGGTAGTATACCTATGAGTACAGTTGATAATATTCAAAAGGAAGACTATTCAATGAGATTTTTAGAAACTCTTAAGAATAGTGTAAAGCCGGCTTTGGGATGTACGGAACCCGTTGCGGTAGGTTTAGCTACTGCAGTGGCTTTTGGACAAGTAAGAGCTACTATCGAAAAAATAGATGTAAAGGTAAGCACCAATATTTATAAAAATGGAATGGGAGTTTATATTCCGGGAACTAAGAAGGTAGGACTTGCATATGCTTCTGCCTTGGGAGCTACTTGTGGAGACTCCACTCTAGGTTTGGAAGTATTTAGAGGGGTTAATGATCTAGCTGTAGCTGAATCTGAAAAGTTAATTAAAGATGGCAAGGTTAATGTTGGGGTAGAAAACAAAAAGGGTAACTTCTATATTATAGTCCAAGTAGAAACAGAAGCTGGAAGTTCTACTTGTATAATTAAGGATTACCATACCAATATTGTCTATATAGAAAGCAATGGGAAAGTTATATTAAATAGAAATGAGGATACAGAAGCAAGTACTAATATCAATGAGTATTTAAAGGGTATAAGTATACAAGATATTAGAGAATTTGTTGAGAGTGTCCCATATTCGGATATAAAGTACTTACTAGATGGTGTGAAATTAAATATGGACATAGCTAGGGTTGGCCTAGAAGAAAAATCGGGTCCAGGTCTGGGTGCAGCCCTAGAACAGTTAATGTCTGAGGGTATGATGCAAAAGGACATTATTAATAAGGCTAGAATATATACTGCTGCAGCCTGTGATGCTAGAATGGCAGGTGTTAATATGCCGGTAATGAGCAGTGCAGGTAGTGGTAACCATGGTATTACAGCAATAATCCCACCTAAGATTATTTGTGAGCATATGAAATATGATGATGAAAAACTAGCTAGAACCTTGGCCTTTAGTCATTTAGTTACTGCTTATATAAAGGTATTTACCGGAGGTCTTTCTCCTGTTTGCGGATGTGCTGTTGCAGCCGGAATAGGAGCTTCTGCGTCAATTACATGGGCATTAGGTGGAACTAATAATCAGATAGCCGGCTCTATTAGGAATATGGTAGGAAACCTAACAGGTATGGTATGTGATGGTGCAAAAGGAGGCTGTGCATTTAAGCTTTCAACAGCATCAGCAGAAGCAA
>CAZIMA010000058.1:0-10040 GCA_964540195.1 uncultured Tissierella sp. | reverse complement strand
TCGCTCTTTTAATGGTTTTTACTCCTTGTGCTGTAAATTGTAAGAGATCACTAACAGCAACTCCTATATACTTGTCGCCAACGTCTAAACCCAAAATTCTCTCCATATTTCACTCCAATTTAAATAACTTTTATGCAGAATTCAGGACATACTGTGGCACAGTAACCACACAATACACAGTTCTCATTAGGATATGCCCTTCCTTCTATTACCTTTATCCCTGCTTGTTTACACCGTTCTTCACATTTTTTACATCCAATACAGTAGTCAGCTACCGATAATCTTCTGTTCTTCTTTTTCAACTTTTCCTTTAGGGACCCTTCAATATACCCCTTTTCCATTAGCTGAATATCTGCATCTATTTCATCTATTGATTGGATTCCTATGGCGATTGAATCGATAAAGTCTATGTTTTTTACGAAAAGGAGGGCATCTTCAGCCTCTTTTATTAGGTGGCCTCCACCTAGGGGTTTCATACCATATATACCCTTACCTAAGTCTTTACATTTCTTCAATTCTCCCAACATATCTTCAATGCTTCCGTCATGAATTCCTAATCCCTTCTTGTTTACAAGTGGGTGGATTATGTCTATTTCCGGAAATTCAAGGGCACCCTTGACCCCTGCCACATTATGGGTAGATATGCCAAAAGCCCTAATCTTACCTTCTTCTTTTGCCCTTAAGAAGTACTTTATTGCATCATAATGGCCTCTTAAGGTATGGATGCTCTCCTGCTCATGTAGTAAAAAAATATCTATATAGTCCGTTTTTAACTCTTTTAGGGCCAGTTCTAAGCTTTCCTGTGCCATCTCTTCTGTATAGGCATAGCATTTAGTAGCTATGGTGTACTTAGATCTAGGGATTCCCTTTAGGGCCTCTCTGATATATTCATAGTTTTCATAGATTTCTGCCGTGTCCAAAAAGTCTATCCCTTTACTATATGCATATTGGATTAAATATGCTCCCTCATCTACCGATAAATTGGCCTGGAAGGGTGTCATGGTTAGGGAACCAAAGCACAGTCTTGAAACCTCTATATTGGTATTGCCTAATATTCTTCGTTGCATTTTCCCACCTCGTAAATCCGGTTAGGTCATAAGAAAATGGATAGCCCTTAAATCTAGCTATCCATTCTGACTTCTTATACCTTATCACATTTTTAAGTATGTTCTTAGTATTTCTTCCAGTAATTCATCTCTTTCAAGCTTTCTGATTAACGATCTGGCGTTGTTATGACTCGTTATATATGTGGGGTCACCGGACAACAAATATCCTATAATCTGGTCTATTGGATTATACCCTTTTTCCTTGAGGGAAGCATATACTGAGAACAAAACTTCCTTTGGCTCTACAGGGTTATCCTTTGGTGGTTCAAATTTCATGGTTTCATTAAAATTATCGCTCATTTTTACACACCCCTGTCTTTATTATACCACAATTTAGAAATTTTGATAGAAAAATAATTCTTTAGTTTAAATTAAATTGGTCACAGCTTCTAGGGCTTCATCGATTTTACTGATGTCCTTTGCACCGGCTTGGGCCATATCAGGTCTTCCGCCGCCGCCACCTCCTGCCATCTTAGCTACTTCCTTGATGATATTTCCTGCTGAATAGCCCTTAGCTACCACATCTTTTGTAGCCATAGCTACTAGGTTACCCTTATCTCCTTGAACAGATGCCAGGACTACTATACCTGACCCCAATTTATTTCTAATCTCATCTCCAAGATTTCTTAGGCCTTCCATATCCAAATCATTTACCTTATAGGTTACAAGGGCGATATCCTTTACCAGCTTCTTTGTATTTAAGATATCATCGGATATATTGGTAGATAGCTTGGATTTAAGCTTTTCTATTTCCCTTTCCTTTTCCTTCAGTTCTTCGGCTAAGGACCTGGTCTTGTCTAATAAGTTGGTCCTGTTGGTCTTTAATATATGACTTATTTCTTCTGTTTCCTTTTCCACTTGGTTTAAATAGTCATATACGGAAAAGCCTGTAATGGATTCTATTCTTCTAACTCCTGATGCTATACCGGATTCGGATACTATTTTAAATAAACCTATATTGGATGTATTCTTTACATGGGTACCACCACATAGCTCCATGGAGTATTCTCCCATCTTAACTATACGAACATCATCCTTGTATTTGTCTTCAAATAGGCCTACTGCACCCATTTCCTGTGCATTTTTAAGGCTGGTTTCTATGGTTTCTACGTCCAAGCCTGCCAATATCTTTTCATTTACCCTTCTTTCAATCTCTACAAGGGCTTCCTTAGAAACGGCTTCAAAGTGGGTAAAGTCAAATCTCATCCTATTGTCCATTACTATGGACCCCGCTTGGTCTACATGGTCTCCCAGTGTATCCCTTAGGGACTGGTGTAGCAGGTGGGTTACGGAGTGGTTTCTTCTGATGGAATTTCTTCTCTCCACATCAATCTTAGCAAATACCTCTTCATCCTTGTGGGCACTACCTTCTAAGACCCTAACCATATGAAGGATAAGTCCGTCCTTGGTCTTCTTAGTATCCAAGACTTGGCCCTTGAACCCGTCGGATTCTATGATACCCGTATCCCCTATTTGACCTCCCGACTCTCCATAGAAAGGGGTTTCCTTTAGGACTAGGATCCCTTCTTCAGGGCTGGTCAGGTCCTTAGCCTCTTCCTTATTCTTGACTATGGCTATTATCTGAGTCTTTAGTTCGTTGACTTCATAGCCTCTAAAGGTAGATTCAAGATCCTTATATAGGTCCTCTTTATTGTCTGAACTCCAGCCGGAATCCCCTTCATTTCTAGCTTCCCTTGCTCTGGTTTTTTGAGCTTCCATATGAACGTTGAATTCATCTTCGTCTACATCTAGGCCTTTTTCAGTTAAGATCTCCTTAGTTAAGTCCAATGGAAAGCCGAAGGTATCGTAAAGTTTAAATGCCTTTTCACCGTTTAATACCCTCTTATTGTCCTTTTCCATCTCTTCTATAAAGCCTTCCAGGATGGAGATTCCTTGGTCTATGGTCTCTTGGAACTTTTCTTCTTCAGCTCTTATAATCTTCTTGATTTGTGTTTCTCTTTCTTTTAACTCTTTATATTCTACACTCCATGAGTTTATAACCACTTCTGCTATGTCAGTTAGGAAAGTATTATCTATGCCTAAAAGCTTACCATGACGAGCTGCACGTCTTATTAGTCTTCTTAGGACATAGCCTCTTCCTTCATTGCTAGGAAGGACTCCGTCGGATACCAGGAAGGTCATGGCCCTTGTGTGGTCTGTAATTACCCTTACGGATACGTCCTTGTCCGGATTTGTACCGTACTGGTAATGAGCAGTATTTACGATCTTTTGTAAGATGTCATTAATTGCTCGGATTTCAAATATATTGTCCGTAGCTTCCATAATAGAAGCTATTCTCTCAAGCCCCATACCTGTATCTATATTAGGATTTGGCAGGGGATGGTAGACTCCCTTTTCGTCCTTGTCAAATTGGGTAAATACTAAGTTCCAAACTTCAAGGAACCTATCGCAGTCACAGCCAGGTTTACAATCTTCATGTCCACAGCCGAACTCCAAGCCCCTATCTACGTAAATTTCAGAGCATGGGCCGGAAGGTCCTACTTCAAGCTCCCAGAAGTTGTCCTTTTTGCCCAGGCGGACTATCCTCTCTTGGGGTACTCCTATGGTCTTGTTCCAGATTTCATGGGCTTCATCATCATCTAAATATACTGTAACCCATAGGTCATCAGGGTTTAATTCCAGTCTTTCGGTTAAAAATTCCCACGCCCAACCTATGGCCTCTTTTTTAAAGTAATCTCCAAAGGAGAAGTTTCCAAGCATTTCAAAGAAGGTTGCATGTCTTGCAGTCTTTCCTACGTTATCTATATCACCTGTTCTTATACATTTTTGGCAGGTAGCCATTCTCTTATTAGGAGGTGTAGCTTCTCCCGTAAAATATCTTTTTATAGGGGCCATGCCGGCTCCTATTAACAAAAGGGATTTATCATTTTGTGGTACTAGAGAAAAGCTTGGAGCCACTAGATGTTCTTTTTCCCTAAAAAAATCTAAGTACTCCTTCCTGATCTCGTGCAAGCCTAATTTTTTCATAAAAACACCTCATCCTATTAATTCGAAAAATCCCCCCTTTAGGGAGGTTTTTTCCTATATATGCTTATTTTAATTAAATATCAATTGCTTGTCAATTGAATAGTCTAAATTCTCTAATCCTGAGGCCTCTTAAGCTTAGCCATAATAAAATAATAGAGGATTCTCCCTATGGCTACTAGGGGGACTGATAGGATCATTCCAATTACCCCAAACATGGTTCCACCTATTATGATGGATAGGAGTATAACCATGGGATGCATACCCGTAGAGTCTCCTAAGATCTTTGGCCCCAGTAGGTTGTTCTCAGCCCATTGGATCAAGACGAAGAAGATGGATACCCATAAGGCCTTTATGGGACTGGATATAAAGGCAAAGATCACAGCAGGGACAAAGGCTATAAAGGGTCCTATATATGGGATTACATCCCCTATGGTAGTCAGGGTCCCTATTACTATGGCAAAGTCTACATTCATTATCAGTAGGAAGATGGTGGTGGCCACACCTACGAAGATGGCCATTATTACCCTTCCCCGGATAAATTTTGATACGGACTTATCTATTTCCCCTGCCAGGAAAAATACATCCTCCTTATATTTTTTAGGGATTAGGCCCTTGAGCTTTTCCTTAAATATATCCTTATCCACCAAGAAATAGAAGACTAGGATTGGAGATAGGACCAGGGTGACTATCTTGGTTACGGAATTGATTATTCCCTGAAACAAGGAATTTATACGGCTTCCAAGGGACAGTTCTATTTGTCCTATGCCATCTATAACGGCCTTCTCTATACCTTGAAACATGGGAGGAAGCCCACCCATATATTGAAAGTAGAGGTTGTTTATATTATCTACGAAGTTCTTTATATTGGAAAAATACCTAGGCATATTATCAGCCAAGTTTCGAATTTCTCTGGCAGTTCCCGGTGCAACTAAAAAGGCCAGGATAAATATTAGGCCTGCTATTATTAGGTAGAGGGTGATAACTGCATAGACTTTCTTCATACCCCTGGATTCTAAATAATAGATGGCCGGATTTAAGATATAGGCCAATACAGCCGACAGAGATATGGTAAAGAACAAGTCCGATAGGAGGCTATATTTTTTAAAAAGGAAACTTAAGAAATATAGCCCCATAAGGGTTCCCATTATGGTCAGTAACTTGGACTTGCTGATTTTTATCCTCTTTTTCTCAGGTAAAAAATTATTCCCTATATGAATTAGGTAATAGATGACAAGCACTAATAAAAGGGTCAATAAGACCCATAGGGCTCTACCAAAGAATTCAGGAGGGGGATTGATTATCATAGGCTCACCTCTTTTTGCATTTCTATTAATTTATACCCAAATACTTGAGTAAATATTTAAGTAAAAAAAGATTAATGAGGCAATTAACCTTATTAATCTTTTAAAAATTTTATTAATCTTCTTCTATATCATGGTCATGGCCGTCATCATCGAAGTCCACGTCTTCTAAGCCAGGAATATTTACATTGTGTTTCTTAGCATAGTCCAGCAAGGCTGATTTGATTGCTTGTTCTGCCAGTACTGAGCAGTGCATCTTAACCGGTGGAAGTCCGTCTAAAGCGTCTGCTACTGCCTTGTTAGTAAGGTCCATAGCTTCTTCTATGGTCTTACCCTTGATCAATTCTGTAGCCATACTTGAGGATGCTATTGCTGACCCGCAACCGAAGGTCTTAAACTTGACGTCTTCAATTACCCCTTCTTGGATCTTTAAATACATTCTCATTATATCTCCGCATTTAGCATTTCCTACTTCTCCAACTCCGTCGGCGTTTTCAATTTCTCCTACATTTCTAGGATGTGTAAAGTGGTCCATTACCTTTTCTGAATACATTATTATTTACCCTCCAAAAATTTATCGTATAGTGGTGACATTTTTCTCAATCGATCTACGATTTCAATTAGGTTTTCTACTACATAATCCACTTCTTCTTCCGTGTTAAAGGTTCCTAAGGATAGTCTTAGGGATCCATGAGCTATTTCATGAGGCAAGCCTATGGATAAAAGCACATGGGAAGGGTCTAAGGATCCGGATGTACATGCAGACCCACTGGAACCAGCTATGCCCACCATGTCTAAGCTTAGTAATAGGGCCTCTCCTTCAATAAATCTAAAGCAGAAGTTTACATTGCCCGGTAATCTTTTAGTCCTGTGACCGTTAAGTTTTACATATGGGATTTTTTCTTCTATGTCCTTGATTAGTTTGTCACGAAGTTTGATTAGTCTTTGATTGTTTTCTTCCAGATTTTCATAGGCAAGCTCTATGGCCTTACCTAGGCCTACTATGCCCGGAAGATTTTCAGTTCCTGCTCTTTTACGTCTTTCCTGTCCCCCACCCGCTATAAGTGTATCCAGTTTTACTCCGTTTCTAACATATAAGACTCCTACTCCCTTTGGTCCATATATCTTATGGGCTGAAAGGGAAAGCATATCTATATTTTGGTCTTTTACGTCTATCTTCACACTACCTACTGCCTGAACTGCATCCGTATGGAAGTAAATCTTCTTTTCCTTGGCTATTTTGCCTATTTCCTCTATGGGCTGAATAGTTCCTATTTCGTTGTTAGCATACATTATAGATATTAATATGGTCTTGTCTGTAATGGCCTTTTTAAGGTCTTCAAGGTCGATTAAACCTTCTTCATCCACATCCAGGTAAGTCACTTCAAATCCTTGTTTTTCAAGATATTCGCAAGTATGTAAAACCGCATGGTGCTCTATCTTGCTGGTAATGATATGATTACCCTTATCCTTATTCTTAAAAGCCACACCCTTTATAGCCCAGTTATCGGATTCAGACCCGCCGCCTGTAAAGTAGATTTCCTTCTTATCTGCCCCTATAGCCTTAGCTACTTGCTCTCTTGCCTTTTCTATGGCAACTTTTGATTTAGACCCCAAAGAATAGATGCTTGAAGGATTTCCAAAACTCTCACTAAAATATGGCAACATCTCTTCTAATACTTGTTTTTTTACCGGTGTTGTTGCGGCATTGTCCATATATATATATTTATCCATCGTATTCCTCCCACTAAATTTGATCAATGTTTAATGAATCTTCTACCATGTCCTCTAGTGTAATGGAGTCCACAACAGAATCGATACTCTCTTTTATCTTCATCATAACTAACTTGGTAGCACACCCTTCTTCCTTATAGCAATCGCTATGTTGAAGGAGACAATCTGCCGGGGCTAAACTGCCTTCAAGGCTTCTAAGTACTTCTCCCACCGTTATTTCCTTTGGTTCCCTGGATAACATATATCCCCCTTGGGCCCCCCTAACGCTATTTAATAAACCGTCCCGCCTAAGACTTGAAAATAACTGCTCTAAGTAGTTTTCAGACAGCTCTTGTTTTTCTGCTATACTTTTAAGGGAAATAGGTCCCTGCCCATATTCTTCAGCTAGCTGAAACATTGCCATAAGACCATACCTGCCCTTCGTTGAAAGCTTCATTTTACCACCTCTTTTAATCCCAAGCAAATCACTTGGTTTTCCTTAACTAAGTATAGTATACCCCAGTAGTTTTGTCAACATTCATTTTAAAAGCGGTTAGGTCATAAAAAAAAGGAGCCTAGGCCCCTACTAAAGATTGATGATTTATTAAGTTTTGGTCTAAGGTCTGCAGCAACCCGGACCTGACGGTGGACCGCATGGTGGACCATTTGGTTGATCTTCCAATTGCAATGGGAAGAATCTTGGGAAATCAGCATTGTCAAATACATCACATATATCATCCGGACTAAATTCCTCACATGCAGGTGGCGGTGGACAATAACCAAATGCCGGTATCAATAATTGAACTGTTCCTACAACCTTTATAATTATAAATACTCCCACTGTAATATTTAACTCACCATTATTTACTTCCGGCGGACATAATAGGACGGATTGGGTTTCTACTACTATTCTAAAGTCAAATTCATCCCTTGCATCCGGTATATATAGGATAACGTCCTTTTGGATATCCGGTAGGAAGAATTCCTCTTCAACATTGCCCTTGTCATCCAAAACCTGGAAGGGAATCCTAATTGTAAATCTTACTCTTCTAAAGTTAGGTCTGTTCTTTACATCCGTAACGTTTAATGTATTTGGAACGATAAAGCCCGGTCTAAATCTAACCCTATCAAAGTCACAAACATCATCCAGTTCATATTCAAGATCCGGGAAACATTCTCTCTGTTGGCAGCTGGCAAATACTTTATCAACGATTACGCAGTCTCTGTCTAAGCATCCTAAAACATCAAGCATTTTACCGTCCACTTCCATCTTGTCAACCATATGATTCACTCCTTTTATAATATTTTCTTTACTACTTACATATTATGTAGGGATGATTTTATTGTGAATAATTTGGGGGGATAATATGGATTTCTTATTGGATAGGGAAAAAAACTTGAAATATTATAAGGGTCAGGATTTTGATAAGGGTTCTTTGCTGGATGAAAATGTATTGGTCTATGGAGTGACGGAAGATAGGGATTCTTCTATTCATCTGGTCTATCTTCAGGAAAATGGGAGTTTAAACTATATTATATTTAAGGATGACAAGATGATTGAGTCCCTAATAGGAAATTTTGACACCAGGTCCAACTCCTATAATCAATTGGAGATTTTAATTATTAGTAGTAGGATTAATATATTCTATTCCTATTCCAATGTGATTAATTCCAATATATATACTATTCAACATGTGGTTATAAATCCTAAAGACCAGGAAAAGTACAATATTATTAGGTATGTATCTAAGAAGAAAGACAAGGCCTTTTCAGTCTATAATGATTCTACGGGAAATATTCATCTTCTTTATAATACTGTGACGGATAGCTTTTCCCATATTTATTACACCTATTTTAACCCCTATAAGAACCAGTGGTTAAGTAGTCCAAAGAAGTTGTCCACCAGCGGAAGTTATAGCCTAAATCCAAGTATCTTTGTGGACTCTAAGGATAATATTCATAGCCTATACTGGAACCGGGGGGAGGACAAATACCTTCTCAATATCAAGAGGATGGCCCAGGTGGGAAGCGAAATGTATAAGTGGAATGATGTTAAAAACCTTAAGCTTTTAGAGCCTTCTCCATGGCTTAAGATCTTTGAAAGGGATAAGAAAATCTTGATTGAAACCCCTAATCTCTGTCTTCTTTCAAATGATTATGGAATTAGCTATAAGGAAGTTGAAAAGGAATTTGAAGAAGCTCCTAGGAATGTCCATATTCCTAGGGATGGGGAGGGTGGCTTAGATGATTTAGAAGTTGGGGAAGGGAACCCTAAGGAGGAGATAGGTGAAAGCGGATCCGAGTCCTTGATGATTTTATCCGCGGAAGATTTTCAGTCCTTGATGGAGGATTTAAGGGATTACCAGTTCCAAATCAAGGAGTTTGACCTTGAAAACAAGGTGTTTTTAGAGCAAGTAATCTTAAATCAGGAGGATATTACCATAAAGCTAAGCAGCATTTTGGAAGACCTGGCATCTATTAATTTAAGAATCAATAGTGTGGAGGATGAACTGAAAAATCCAAAGCCCACCTTTAAAAAATTATTTGGATAGAAAAAGGGCTAGAAAATCTAGCCCTATATTTTTAATTTGATTTTTAATTTTTCCAACATATCCTTGGTCATGGAGTCTAAATCGTACTTTGGATTCCAGCCCCATTCTTGTCTGGCAGCCGTGTCATCCAGGGAGTTTGGCCAAGAATCGGCTATTTTTTGTCTTCCTGGGTCTACGTCATAATCCAATTGGAAGTCCGGTATATGCTTTTTAATAGATCCTGCCAAGTCTTCCGGATCAAAGCTCATGGCTGTAACGTTAAAGGCATTTCTGTGTATTAGTTTTGAAGGGTCGGCTTCCATCAGGTTGATTATGGAGTCGATGGCATCAGGCATATACATCATATCCATCTTGGTACCCTTGCCTATAAAGCTGGTATA
>CAZIMA010000057.1:0-10044 GCA_964540195.1 uncultured Tissierella sp. | reverse complement strand
GTTTAAATCTATATTATTTAAGTAGCTCATCGTATTCCTCCTTGTAATCCCCACTTGTTTTTAATAGATTTAAGGCCCTCTTTATTATGGGACCATCTATCATCTTGCCATCCAGTGAAAATGCTCCTAGTCCTTTTTCATTAGCTGCTTTAAGACCTTCAACTACCCTTAATGCATAAGCCACTTCATCTTTTGTTGGTGTAAATATGCTATTGATTATATCAACGTGCCTAGGACTTATAAGGGCCTTTCCTGTCATCCCTAAATTCTTTGCATTTATAGTATCTAATCTTAAGCCTTCATAATCATCTGTATCAGTCCATGGTGTGTCAATGGCTTGGATTCCTAATGCCTTAGAGACCGCTATAATCTTTGATCTGGCATATCTTATTTCCTCTGATTCCTTAGTCCTCTTTGCACCTAAATCCAGGGTTAAATCCTCAGCCCCAAGAAGAACTCCAATAATTCTCTTAGAAGAGGATAAAATTTCCATAGAGCTTTCAAGTCCAAGTGCTGTCTCAATAAGGGCTATGATTTTAAAAGCCAAATTATTTTTAGTAAGAAATTCATCTAAGGCTTTTATGGATTCTAGACTAGCCTTAGCTAGAACTATACCTTTTATTTTCAAGTCTTTAATAGCTTCCAGGTCACTATGGAAATAGGGTGTATCCATGGGATTTATCCTAATAAAGATATCAGTAGCAGTCTGGAATGTATTGAGGTATTCTGAAAGCAAAATTCTTGCTGCATCCTTTTCACTTAAGCTAACAGCATCTTCTAAGTCTATAATCAACCCATCTGCTCCAAGTATGTCTGAGCTTTGAAGCATACCGGGATTATTAGCAGGCATAAAAAGCAAGGTCCTATAGGTCATTATTTTCACCCCCTCTTTTTATACAGGTTTTCATCCTAGCCCTAATGGTGAAATCAAGAGCACCTTGGTCTTTGGCTATGATTTTGGCATTAGTTACCCCCTCTTCCTTTAGGGTTCTTAGAATTACTTCCCGAATAGCAGGCCCGTATTGTTTTTCTACCACACTTTCCAACTGGAGGTCTATTCCATCTTCATTGGGTGAAATCATGATTAGAATGTCATTTGATTCCAATGACCCTGCCTTAGCTATTTTTATTATTTTTCTTCCTTCCATTTAAGATACTCCCTTCTCCCAAGTTCATAGAGATTATTTCCCCTTGAATCGATGATAACAGTTGCAGGGAAATCCTCTACATATATCTTTCTAATGGCTTCAGCACCTAGGTCTTCATAGGCTACTATCTCTGAAGATTTTATGGATTTGGATATTAAGGCTGCAGCCCCTCCAATAGCTGCAAAATATACAGCCCCATGTTCAACTATTTTTTCTATTACTTCCGGTCCCCTTTTACCCTTTCCTATCATAGCCATTAAGCCTAAATCAAGAAGCTGGGGGCTATAGGCATCCATCCTGTAACTAGTAGTAGGACCTGCTGAACCTATGGCTTGACCTTCTTTTGCAGGACTTGGTCCTACATAGTAAATACAAGCACCCTTTAGTTCTATAGGTAGGCCCTCCCCATCTTCAATTAATTCCACCAGTCTTTTATGGGCAGCATCTCTGGCAGCATACATAAATCCTGTAATATAAACATTATCCCCAGCCTTTAAGTCCTTTAAGGATTCTCTCGTAAAAGGTGTCGTTAAATTATAGTCCATATATATCCTCCTATAAGGTGATTTCTTTATGTCTAGTTGCATGACAGTTAATATTAACTGCTACAGGTAGTCCTGCAATATGAGTTGGAAAATACTCTATATTAACCTTTAAGGCAGTAGTTTTACCACCAAAACCCTGAGGACCTATTCCAAGACCATTGATCTTTTCCAACATCTCCTTTTCCAATTCCCCATAAAAAGGATTTTCGTTAAATTGGTCCAAGTCCCTCATAAGGGCCTTTTTAGCCAATAGTGTAACCTTCTCAAAAGTCCCCCCTATCCCTACCCCTACTACTATAGGAGGGCATGGATTAGGACCGGCTAATTCAACTGTTTCCATGATAAAATCCTTTACTCCTTCTAGGCCATCAGATGGTTTTAACATCTTTAGTCGAGACATATTTTCAGAGCCGAAACCCTTGGCTGCAACCATTAGAGTAAGTTTATCTCCAGGGACTATTTCATAATTGATTACTGCGGGAGTATTATCCTTAGTATTGACCCTATTTAAGGGGTCTCCAACTACGGATTTTCTTAAGAAGCCATCTTCATATCCTTGTCTCACACCTTCATTTATAGCGTCTTCTATATATCCATTTTCAATAACTACTTCCTGACCAATTTTTACGAAAACAACTACCATCCCCGTATCTTGACACATCGGTACTCTCTCTGCATCCGCTATTTGAGCATTTTGAATTATTTTATCTAAAATATCATGGGATAATTTCCAATCCTCCTTTTCTCTTGCATCCTGTAAGGCCTGCATAACATCTTTTGGTAAAAAGTAGTTTGCTTCTATTACCATTCTCTTTACTTCTTCTCTTATTTGTTTTGCATCTATTACTCTCATCTTACACTTCCTTTATTAGATGTATGGTATTAAAAATAAATTCAGAGGGAAAATCCCACTGAATTTATTATAGTAATCAAGCTCTTCTATTGGCTAATGCAAGTACCCTATTCATTTCGTTATTGATAATCATATAGCCTTCATCAACACCCATTCCAGGTTTAGCAAGGGTTTGTTTTGCCCCACAAGCTATGGCAATGTTGCAGCAGATTTCAGCACTTTTGTTGGTTTCATTACATGTTCCACCTATATATGATCCAATACCTACATCATTACAATATAATATAGCTTCTATAGTATTATTTATTCCTCCCAGGTCAGGTGTCTTAACTTGAATCATATGGCCTGCTTTATTGTCTGCAAAGAATTTAACATCCTCTAGTGTATTACACCATTCATCGGCTACTAGTTCAACGGCTATTTGCCTATCTTCCAGCATTGTTCTTAAATTCCTTAAAGCTTCCATTTGACCTTGTCTATTACCTACATCCATAGCCCCTTCGATTCTTAAACGATATGGTTTTGCTGCATGTGATAATCTTTCAAGGTAATCCCTCATTGCTTTAGTATCCTCATTTAGCAATTGACCGATGGTTCCATATACGTCTATATGAAGGATTGGGTCATAGTCTTCTGATGGCTTGTATTCATTGATTCTATTTCTTAACCAGATTATATAATCTATCAACAACTCACCTTTAAGTCCTAATTTCTCCTCAAGGTTATTAAATAGACCATGGGGTAGGACATCTGCTCCCTTTAGAATCATCTTGTCAGCATTTAGGTACCTATCATCACCGGATTGAGTAAATATTGGAATTCTCTTTAGTTCTATACCTGTATTATACTCTTCTTTTATTACTTCAGCCATAGTAATTTTCTTTGACTTAGCTACTGCATCAAGTATGGCTTGAGTAATACCATATCTTATGGCCGTGTGTAATCTCTCTCCCCCTATTTTCAGGGAGTCAAATTCCTCAGCTAAGGCCTTAAAATTATCTGCCTCTCGCCCAAGAATCAAAGGCTTTATTTCTTTTTCTATAAGGGGGATAAAATCTTTAGCTAAAAACAGTGGATCCCTTCCACCTGCTCCGGAATATTGAACTGCTGCACAATCTCCAAATGCCACTTGACCATCTTCAAGAATTAGCATAATGGATATGGATTCTCCAGCCTGCCTAATTGCTGTAAATCTATCAAGCATAGGCTGACCTATATAAAACAGACCATCATGCTTTGCTCCGGCTTTGATAGCTTTTTGATCGTCAAAATAAAAACCCGTTTTTCCTTCTGAGCATACTAAATCTACTATTTTCATTTACATTCCCTCCGGTCTTCCGATTAATTTTCCTTTTCCAACTGCAAAAATATCATCCACTGTCATTTGGAAGCCTACTTGCCTCTTCTCAAGCTTGGCTCTCTCTTCCAATCTTTCTCTATTAAAATCTATCAATTCCTTAGTAAAGGGTATATTTCCTGTCATCAAATATCTAACAGCCCCTTGATTGTCTCTTGCAGGCATCATCTTTCCATAGTTATATTTAGATGGACCAAAGGGTATATCGATTATTCCACTTTCTATTGCCTTAACCGTACCTATAGCTAGGTCCCCTTTTCCCATTTCTAAAGTCTTTTCCAACATACATCTTGTCTCTGCCTTGATAATATTGATTTCAGCCTGTAAAGCCGGGCTCATAGGCATTTTTTGGCCCTCCAGCATATTTAACGCCATCTTAGTAGCCCTTATCCCAGCAGCATTTGCTTCTTTGGTTGGAATCCCAACTGCTTCATGAGGTGTTTTTACGATTACCTTTGTTGCTCCGGCTAAGGCAGCTGTAGCAGCTCCAAAGGAAATAACTCCAAAGGCTCTTGCTTCATTTTCAGGAAAACCACCCATCCATTGATGGAATACAGTGGTTACAAGGCAATTTTTATATCCAAACCGCTTTAAGTAGTCTTCCGTCTGTTCTTCTAAAGCCCTAATAGCTGCAACATCCTGAATCATATTTCCACATTGTCCATAACCTACGGTTATGTTCTTAACCCCTTGCTCAGCTGCAAGTAAGGCCTCGATTATGGCAACAGCGTTGGATGTAGATGGGGGTACCAAAGTTCCTGTTAAGGGACCAAAGGGCTCCCTATTTATTTCTATCCCTTGTTCTTCATAAAAGCCCACTAGCCTATCGCAATATTGCCAATCAAGAAGGGACTTTTCAATAGGAACACTTTTAGCATATGGTATATTGTAGCTTATTCCACCACCTTCGTTGGAGGTCCAACCTCCTGCATGGATGATTTCAGCCAGTAGTCTAGAGTCCGGTGTACCGTGTCTGGCTTGCAATGGCTTGTCTACACTTTCATATACCACCCTACAGCCACTAACTCCATGGTTTACAGCAGGAAATCCATTTAATAAGGACCTACCTTCCTTTATGGATTCATCTATACCAACTTGGCATTCATTATACCTATTTTGCCTTGTATAAGAGTCTATAGTTGAAGGTAGTAAGTCTGCACCCCCTTCTTTTGAAAGAAAGTTTAATAGTTCAATATGTCTTTCAATAAGGGCTACCCCTGCCCTAGGTTGAGCTAGGGTTTTTCCTTCTTCTTTAGCCTTCCTAAGTTTCTTAGCGAAGTTCTTTTCCTGGGGAACCCTTTTTAAATAATCTACAGCTTCTTGCAAATCAACGTCTTTGCCTGTAGGCCAATGGGTAAGCACTTCTTTTCTTATGCTAAAAAACTCATCTTCAGAAAGTCTTTTATTTTTTAGATTCATAATACCCTCCTAAATTTCCACAATATATTTTTTAAGCATCCTACAAGCCATATTTGAATCTATAGTGGAAAGCAAACCCATGGCCGATAGTATATATTCCTTATCAAGCAAAAACCTTGGATGTCTTGGCTTTAAAGATTGGGGGTCTTCCATATTAAATTTACAGGCTTCCAATATTTCCTTGGGATTATTGCTGTTTACGATTATACCACCTGTCCCTATGACGTATGGCAATTCCATAAGGTCTTTACCTAACTGGGAGTACATCATTCCCATGGGAGAATATATGGGTTCAACAATCCCCACATGTCTTTTCATGGATATATCAGCACAAATTTTAGCCATGGCTTCATCAAAGTCTATCTGCCTTTCTTCAGTGGCTACAAAATCTGTATGCTCGCATCTGGATTTAAATTCATTTTCTATATCAAAATCACTATTTCTTAAGTATCTTTTCATATTCTTAGTGCCGGCAGCTTCAAATACTGATAATGCTGAATATCTCATTCCCAGATCACCTTCAACAGTTCTCTTTGCAAATGGTTCCTCAAGTCCTCTAAGTACAACCCCAGCTTTACTAGGCTCACCTTCTGCAATGGAGTGAATATCAGTTGTTGCACCACCTATATCTATTACTGCTAAGTCTCCAATACCCTCCTCATCCCTTGAACCCATAGATAATACTTCTGCTGCCTTTAATACCGATGCTGGCGTTGGCATAAGTATACCTGATATGGAAGCCTCAATATTTTCCATTCCCTTTGCATGTATTATTTTCCTCATAAAGATATTTCTTATAGTTTCTCTTGCCGGTTCTACATTTATATGATTTAAACTTGGCATTACATTTTCCGTAATATAATATTCTATATTTTGGCCAAAAATCTCCCTTATCCTATCATTGCAGCTTTTATTTCCTGCTACTACTACAGGAATTTCCAATTGAAACTCTTTAATCATACCCGCATTATGAAGTATGCATTCACTATTTCCCCCATTAGTACCTCCGGCTAGGAGGATGATATCAGCATTGGATGATTTTATTTCACTGAGCTCATCTTTATTAAGGTTAAAACTGTATGTCTTTATTACTCTTGCACCTGCACCTAAAGCAGCCCGTTTTGCAGCCTCAGAAGTCAATTCAGGCACAAGACCTATTGCAATAATCTTTAAACCCCCAGCCGCTGAAGAACAAGCTAATTTCTTAACTATCTTATACTCTGAATTTATGTTCTTTTTCAACTTAGATAGAGCGTTTTCATAACCTATAGTAACATCCGTACCAACAGTTGTATAAGCCTTGTCTCTGCCTATAATTTCTTCCTTTTCAATATCGACTAATGTTAGCTTTGTAAATGTGCTCCCAAAGTCTATAAATAGATATGCATCCATATGCTTTCACCTCATTATTAATAAAGGTCTTCCTTTAAGTCGTGGATAGCCGTCTCCGTAGATGTTCCCGGTGGGTATACCCTATCAAATCCCATATCAAGAAATCTCTTCTTAACCTCTTCCCAATCTTGTTTGCCTACAACGATATTTCCTCCTACATAGAGCAGAACATCCTTTAGACCAGCTTCTTCACACTTTTCTCTCATTCCCCTACAGTCGATTTCACCATGTCCATATAGGGATGAAACAAGTATTGCATCTGCATTAGTCTCAATAGCTGCATTTATAAAATCCTCTTGTGGTGATAGAACTCCAATATTTACTACATCAAATCCGGCATCAGATAGTGAATAGTCTAAAATCTTATTTCCTACTGCATGACAATCAGAGCCTATTACGCCCAGAACAACTTTTTTCTTTTCCACGATTTATACCCCCTAAGTCATAAGGTTTTCCCAATGAAAGCTTTAATGCACTAATAAATATACACGACTAATAAAAAATCATTTTCTAATTTAATAATACCACAAATAGGATAGATTACAATGTAAAATCTGAAAATTAGATGTTATGTTTTCAAATTGAATATATTTGGCTGGTTCTTTTGTCAATTTTCAGAATTCCATCTTTTTGCATTCAAGCAAAAATGGATTATTAGAATATAGGAGAGACTCTATAAATTCTAATAATCCATTTTCAAATAAAGAACTGCATATTTGACCTGATGAAATTGCACAGAAATCTTTTTAATCTTCATATGGTTTTTTTATAGATTCTATAGGTCTTGTAGAGAATCCCTCCATATTTTTCTATATCCAATATCATATCCTTGTTGTACTCCCAGATTGTAGACCCTTCCCCAAATATATATCCTTTTTCCTTGGCTTTTTTATAGCTCAATAGGTAAATGGAAGAAGCTACCCCCTTCTTTCTATATTCAGGAACTACAAAAAGGACAAAGAACCTTATTCTATCGATTTTATTCTTATAATAGAGATACTTAAAAATTCCAAAAGGAAGAATCCTTCCTTTAAGCCTCCTTAAAACCTGGTTATAATCCGGAAGGCTTATATTAAATCCAATGGGGTTTCCTTCATTTGTCCTGGCTATATAGATTAAGTCCTCATCAGCATAGGGAATTAGCTGCTTTGCTATCAAGTCAATCTCCTCATCATTAGGAGGAATAAAGTCATCCCAATCCTTGGGCATAGCCTTATCTATGATGATTTTGATATCCTTCATCTCAGACTTTATATTCTTTTTATCCAATTTATCTATCTTAAAACCGTATTTCTTCATAGCATATGGAACCAGTTTTTCATATCTTTCAATATTTTTATTATTTACATCGTTCTTATATGCATAGCAATCAAAATACTTCTCAAATCCATAGGCAAGGAATAAATCGTTGTAATACTTCTTATTGTAGGTATTCATAATAAGGGTAGGATCTTCAAAATTATCTATAAGAAATCCTCTGTTGTCATCTCCACCTGGTAGGGATAGGGGGCCTTTCATAAGGTCTATACCTCTTTGCTTTAACCAAGCTTGGGCAAATTCCAGTAGGGAAAAAGCAACCTCTTCATCATCTATGGATTCAAAGAGGGATATATATCCCTCTTTGAATCCTTTAGCTTCATTTATAAGCTGGTTTATACCAACAAGTAGTCTCCCAACGGGTTTCTTATCCTTGTAAGCCAAAATTTTAGTACTAGGGCCTGACTGGTTTAGGTAATTATTACTGCCCATAATATATTTCTTAAAATCGGATTTTATAGGAGGGACCCATGATTTATCGTCTTTATATAATTCAAAGGGTAAGTCTATAAAGTCTTTGATCTCTATCTTGCTTTCTAGCTCTTTAATTAAAATATTAGTTGCAAGTGCTTCCATAGTATCCCTCTATTCTATTAGTAAATCTAAGAAGTCTCCCCTATTTATGTCACCAAAATATCTATTTAGGGGTTCATCCTTTAGCAAGTCATCTAATACCTTCCTATCATATTTATTTCCTTTTAATTTATCCTGTAATAGAGATACATCCTCAGTTCCAAAGAAGTCTCCATAGATTTTCACATCATCTATTACCCCATTTTTTATCTGTAACCTTATATCTATAGACCCAAATGGAAATCTCTTATAGTTCTTGTAGTCAAACTGTGGAGATTCTCCGTAATTCCAATCCCAAGTATTATATTTTTCTTCATAAAGCTTATTGATTTCTTCCTTCTGGTCTTCAGATAATTTATATTCCATGGGCTCCAGACCCTCTAGGGCAAAGATATTCTTCAACAACAAATCCTTAAAGGCAAGCATATCTACATCTTCTTTTAGGTGAGGTCTTATATTTGTAACCCTTGATTTAATCGATTTTACACCTTTTGATTCAATCTTATCCTTTTTGACATTTAATGCACCGGATAGTACCGTTAGGTCAGTATCAAATAAAATAGTACCATGGTTTAGAACCCTATTTTTTTTAACCGATTGAGCAATACCGGAGAACTTTTTACCATCTAGGGTAAGGTCGTTTCTTCCAGAAAACTCAGCATTTATACCAAGCATCTCCAGGGATTTTAGCATTGGGATATTTATCTTTCTAAAGTCTATCTTAACTTCCCCATGGACTGTAGTTATAATGGAAAAGTTTAAGTTCCCCAAATCATGATATACGGCTCCTCCGCCGGTTATCCTTCTAACAATTTTTATGCCATGGTCTCTTACGTATTCCTGATTTATTTCTTCTAATGTATTTTGGTTCTTGCCTACTATTATGGCAGGGCTGTTGATCCATAAGATTACATAATCCTCATCCTGTGGCAAATACTTGAAGCAATACTCCTCAAAAGCTAAGTTATACCATGGATTGTTGGATAGATTTTCTATATATTTCATCTGATGTTCCTCCTATATTTATTTTCCAATTAGCATATTTAAATCCATAAGCTGGCCCTCTATGTCGATTAGCTTATTCTTTAGTAAATCATAGTTCTTTTCTAAAACCTTATCTTCTAGAAGACCATTAGACCTTTCCATAAGGGAATTAAATTGACTATATAAATTTTCAAGCTCATTTTCAATGTCTTCTTTCAGCATTGAGGGTTCGATTTTAACACCCTTATTTAATTGTATATCATGCTTCATAATATCAAATCTATCGCCCATATTTGGAATAATAGTTTCTATGTTGAAACTTCCTTCAATAAGGTCCGATAGGACATTGGCTGCCTCTTCTTCTCCGTGTACTATAAATACCTTCTTAGGCTTTTCCTTGAACTTGGATACCCAGTCCAATAGAATCCTTTGGTCAGCATGACCTGAAAATCCTTC
>CAZIMA010000056.1:0-10079 GCA_964540195.1 uncultured Tissierella sp. | reverse complement strand
AAGCCTTCAATCTAATGACACAGAGCAATAGAGAGAGGCTTATTTACTCGACCAACTCTCTTCCATGAATATTCAAAGTCATGAGCAGTAACCGGATTTCCGTCTGACCAAACAATTCCGTCACGAAGCTTAAATGTATAAGTTAAATTATCTTCTGATAACTCATAGCTTTCAGCCATACCAGGGATAACTTTACCGTCTTGATCATACTTCATAAGACCTTCAAAAGTATTTGTAAGTATCCATGATTCGTGTGTTCCTTGTGATAGTGCAGGGTCTAATGATCCCGGTTCACTACTGTTGTTAGTTCTTAAAATCTTTTTGCCGCTTGGAGTCTCTGCAGGTGTTTCTGCAGGGGTTTCGGCAGGTGTCTCTGCTGGTTTTGAACATCCTGTAACAACTATTGTTGCTACTAGAAGTAAACTAATCAGCACTAAAAGTTTCTTACTCATTAAATTGCCCCCTTTATTTTAGTTTAATGCTACTTGCTTAAGTGTACCATTTTTTTTTGATGTAATTCAAGGCTATTTAAAATACTATCCAACGGCATAAATACCGGTTTTGTAACCAATTTGTAACTCTTTTCCAACCCTTTCAAAACGCCTGCATAATAGGTAGGCCTTATGTATAGTGATTACATTATTGGAATGTTTTGAGATAGTTAAATAACGAGGTCAATAGGTAGTTATTGGGTTAATTAGTTAATAAGTGCTTTGGTGGTATTTCTAATTAGGAGTTCAGGTTTATACCTGTAATCAATCTTACTAGAATTATTATTGATTAACTCCCTTAAAATTTCTCCCATATCCTGGGCTATTTCCCTTACAGGGGGTGTGACGCAAGTTAATCCTGGATATATGTAATCATAAGTATTTGAATTACCAAAGGCTATTATGGATATATCCTCTGGTATTTTAATACCTATTTCTTTAGCTCTGCAAAATATTCCATATATTAAAGGGTTTCCTGAAATTAATATGGATGTTATTTGTTTTGACAAGAAATAATCCAAAATATAGGAAGACCTATCTTTATTGTCTACTATTTTTATAAAGTCCTCATTAAAGTCCAAATTAAATTCCCATAAGGCATTTTTGTATCCTTCTATCCATAATTTGTTCAAATTTTCATCCATAGCTTCCGCTATAAATCCTATATTTCTATGACCTAGATCTAACAAATGCTTGGCAGCAATATAGCCGGACTCCACATGGTCAATGGATAGGGTGGTGTGAGGACTATCCATTGCATAACCACCTATAATCAAAAAGGGGGTCCTAGATTTAGCTAACAAGTCAACTGCTTCATTTGCCTCTTTAATTCTTGGCTGGTATGCTCCCGATAATATAATAGCCTCTACCCCATAGTCTATGAATTTTTCAACAGAAGACCTTTCATTTTCATGGTCATAATTCGACAAACTTAGGATAATGTTGTAATTGTACTGCTCTAAATTTAATATTAATTCCTGTAAAAATTCATCATAAAAACTACCACATAAATTAGGTAGGATTAAACCAACAATACCAAGCTTCTTTGTTATAAGACTTCTTGAAATTAAATTAGGTCTGTAATTCATTTCGGCTGCAACTTTTTTTACTAATTCCTTAGTTTCTTCAGATATCCTATTGGTTTTATTGTTTAAGACTAAGGAAACCGTTGTTGTAGACACATTACATTCTTTGGCTACATCCTTTATGCCGGGCTTCAATTACATCATCCCCTTTCAAGTAGTAAAGGTATAGTATATATTTCCAATATTATGCAATGTGAAACATTATCCAATATAAAACATATAAAAACAATTTGTTTTATATATTGACAAAGTAAAAAAAATATATTATTATTAGTTCTAGGTTGGTAAAACGATTAACTAACCTACAAAAAATAGTCAATTTGCCAGTGTAATTCACTTAAAAGGGATACCCCCCAGTATCATTATCCTTTACCAATAAGTGTATATACCCTGGCATTTTTTTTAATTATTATTGCATGATTGATTTGTAGAGTTTATAATAAGGCAAATGGTATTTGCCTTATTGCGGCGAAGCGATGCAATTACGTGGTAATTGTATTTTGCCTAAATTAGTCAAAGAGATTTGATTGGGGGAGCTATGAAATTTGGAAGGGAGAATAGAGATGAAGAGTGCTTATATTTCAGATAGATACTTAAACATGGGGGAAACCCTATTAGGTCATGCTACGGATCCGAAGCTTTTATATCCTGATTTGGTGGATTTTAGTATTGGTGACCCGGATATTCATACAGATGAGAAGATAATTAAGAGGGCTTTCCAAGATGCACTTGATGGTCATGTTCACTATACCGAGTCCTTGGGAAGACATAAGTTAAGAAAGGCAATTGCGGATTATTATGAGGATAGGTTTAATTATAAGACTTCTCCTGATAATATAATGGTAACTACCAGTGCAAACCATGCTATGTTTTTGGCTATGGAGACTACACTTAACGATGGGGACGAAGTAATTATTCCCACTCCACATTTCACCCTTTACACTCATCAAATTAAGCTTGCAAGAGGTGTACCCGTATTTGTGGAAACCTATGAGGATGAAGGATTTCAACTTAATATAGAAAGATTAGAGTCTAAAATAACTAAAAAGACCAGAGGAATAGTAATTAATACCCCTAACAATCCTACAGGTACTTGTTTAAGCAAAGAAAACCTGGAGGCTATTGGACAAATAGCTAAGAAGTATGATTTGATTATTTATGCCGATGATATTTATACTATTTACAGCTATGCTGAGGAATTCGTGCCCATAGCTACACTGAATGATTTGGCTAATAGGACTGTTACCTTAGGAAGTTTTTCTAAGGATTATTGTATGACGGGTTGGAGAATCGGCTATATAATGGCTGACCCGGAAATCATAAAAGTTGCCGGTAGAATCAATGATAATATAATATATTCACCACCTGCCGTATCCCAACAAGCTGCTTTGCATGCTTTAGACTTGAGAAAGGAGATTCAACCCGGATTGGTTTCTCAGTTTAAGGAAAGGGTCTACTATGCATATGAAAGACTTAATGCCCTTAAGAATGTCAAGGTAATGGAGCCTAAGGGAACATTCTACTTGTTTCCAAGTATTAAAGAAACCGGTCTTTCTTCATTGGAAGTTAAAAAAAGATTGTTAGAGGAAGCCCATGTCCTAGTTGTTCAAGGTAATGCCTTTGGTGAATTAGGGGAAGGCCATTTAAGATTGGCTTGTACCTTAAGCATTGATAAGATGAAGGAAGCCTTCGATAGAATGGAAAAGATGGAGATATTTAAATAAGAGGTAAGAGGTAAGAGTTCAATCAGTTAACAACTAACAGTGAACAGTGAACAATGGTTAATGATTTTGAAGCCCTTATCCCTTATTTCCTGGGTCAGTAAAATATTTAGTATATCTGAAAATAAAAAATTTAGGAGGGGTGTTTATTTTGGAAAAACGTTTGCTCGGAAGGACTAATTTTGAAGTTTCTGCCGTAGGGATTGGAGGTATTCCGATTCAAAGGGTAGAGAAGGATGAAGCTATATCTATAATCAGAGAAGCTCTTAATCAAGGGATGAACTTTATAGATACTGCTAGGGGATATATGTCCAGTGAGGAATTGATAGGTTATGCTTTGGGGGAATTAGGGAGAGAAAAATTTATTCTGGCAACTAAATCCATGTCCAGGACCTATGAGGGAATTTTAGAAGAATTTTATACAAGTCTAAAACTTTTAAGGACGGACTACATAGATTTATATCAGTTTCATAATATAAAAACCAAAGAAGAATACGATAAGGTAATGGGTGAAGGGGGAGCTTATAAGGCGATTAAAGACCTGAAAGATAAGGGATTGGTAAAGGAAATAGGAATTTCAAGTCATATAAAGGATGTTCTTGAAATAGCTATTGAATCAGACCGATTTTCTACTATCCAGTTTCCTTATAATGCAGTTGAAAGACAAGGTGAACCTTTATTTGAAAGGGCAAAAGAGAAGAACATTGGAGTAATTATTATGAAGCCCCTTGCAGGTGGAGCCATAACTAGTGGTGAATCTGCCATAAGGTTTGTTCTTGAAAATCCAAATGTTTCTGTAGTTATTCCCGGAATGGATAGTGTAGAACAGGTTGTTGAAAATGCTAGGGCAGGAAATGATAGGAGACCTTTAAGCGTAGAGGAAAGAAAAAGCCTTGAGGAAGAGGCAGGAGCCTTAGGCAAGGAATTCTGTAGAAGATGTGGATATTGTGCGCCTTGTACCGTAGGTATAGATATTCCGACTAACTTGCTTATGGAAGGTTATTATACTAGGTACAACCTTAAGGACTGGGCTATCTCTAGACTTAAGTCTATGAACCCTAATGCCAAGGATTGTATAGAGTGTGGTGATTGTGAATCAAGGTGTCCTTATGATTTGCCAATAATTGATATGCTAAAAAGGGTGGCAGACATTAAGTATTAAATATCCCTTGAATATGGATTCAGATATTAAGGCTCCTTTACAAGAGGAGCCTTTTTGTTGATTTCTTTAAACTTGGGTATACTTAATTAAAAGATGAGTTAAGAAAAGATAAAAGATAAAGCTAGAGAAGGAGGTATTGTAATGCAAGTAATTGAAGACCTGAAGTCCCTAAAAGAAGTCATTTGGTATAATCCCAATTATAAAAGATTTGATGAGGTAAAGGACTCTTTGCCCGTAAATCTTAATGATGTATTAGATGCAGAGGCTAGGCTAAAAAGATTTGCCCCTTATATTAAAAAGGTTTTTCCAGAGGTAAAGGATGGTGTAATCGAATCTTTTATAAATGAAATACCCAAGATGAAGGCGAGTATTGAAAAGACTTATGATACCCATATTAGCGGACGATTGGTCCTTAAAAGGGATGATTCATTACCTATTGCAGGGTCTATCAAGGCTAGAGGAGGCATATATGAGGTTTTAAAGCATGCTGAAACTTTGGCTATAAGAGAAGGACTTCTAAAAGAGGATGATAATTATGAAATTCTTGCTAGCGACCAGCTAGTGAAGTTTTTCTCCAATTATACTATACAAGTAGGTAGTACGGGAAATTTAGGCCTTAGTATTGGGACCATCAGTGCCAAGGTGGGCTTTAAGGTTATAGTTCATATGTCTGCCGATGCAAAACAGTGGAAGAAGGATATGTTAAGGTCTAGAGGGGTAACTGTAGTCGAATATCCGGAGGACTATTCTAAGGCTGTTGAAGAAGGAAGGGCCCTTTCAGATAAAGATCCAAACAGCCACTTTATAGATGATGAAAACTCAAAGGACTTATTTATGGGCTATGCTGTCGGAGGTATGAGGGTAAAGAAACAGCTTGAGGATATGGGGATTCAAGTCAATGAAAAGAATAAGTTAGTGGTCTATCTTCCGTGTGGTGTAGGTGGTGGTCCGGGTGGAGTAGCCTATGGACTAAAGGTCATGTATGGAGATAATGTAGAATGTTACTTTGCTGAACCTACTCATTCCCCGGCTATGCTGCTGGGATTAGCTACAGGAAAGCATGATCAGATATCAGTAGAGGATATTGGCTTGGATAATAAAACGGAAGCAGATGGTTTGGCAGTTGGAAGACCATCCTCATTTGTAGGACGTATAATGGATAAGCTTATATCAGGCTGTTTTACCATCGAAGATGAAAGGCTATATAAGTTCCTTAAGGCCCTTTATGATGAAGAAAATATATTCCTTGAGCCTTCAGCCTTTGCAGGATTTTTAGGACCTGTATTTACTGGGGATAGGTATAAGGATGAAAATACCATCCATATGTGCTGGGGTACCGGTGGAAGTCTGGTGCCTGAATCATCCAGAAAGGAATTTTTGGAGAGGTAGGAATTGAATTTTATGGCTTGAAAT
Organism: uncultured Tissierella sp.; assembly: GCA_964540195.1. Taxonomy (GTDB): domain Bacteria; phylum Bacillota; class Clostridia; order Tissierellales; family Tissierellaceae; genus Tissierella_B. The sequence goes on along the minus strand of CAZIMA010000056.1, from coordinate 4,207 downwards.
TACTAATGATATAGTAATTTCAAGCTTTTTTCTTGTTGTAGGAAAGTTCAGTTTTCATATATAGACTACATTAAGATAATGCCATATTTAATATGGATACCTAAGAAGCAAATTGATATTGGATATGACCTCTTTTAACTCTTTTATGGACTCCTCCTGAGTCCGTTTTTTTCTTTTTTGTTTCCTTAATATATATTAAAGCTACCTAGGAAATATGGAAGGCGCCTTCCTCTACGGAGGAAGTTGTATGTACGAAGAAATCAATGACTTTATAAGGAAGTCAAAGGAAGGAGATAAGGAGAGCAAGGAAAAACTTCTTGAGAGTCTCAAACCACTTATTATATCTTCTATAAGGAAGTACTATAATAAGCCAAATGAATATGAAGACCTAATTCAGGAGGGAAGAATCTTAATCCTAGAGTGCTTAGATTCATATGATGATACTAAGGGCACCTACTTTTTAGGATATGTTAAGCATATGCTTATGTACCATTATTTGGGTAAGAACAAGCAAAAAATATTTGTGTCCTTAAATGAAAAGATAGGAGAAGATGGGGATGAGGAAGTAATAGATTTATTGATTTCAGATGATGAAAGTCTGTTGAATCAGATTATCAGATTAGAAGATAGGGAAGAAGTCAATGAAGCACTCCTAACTTTAACCTTAAGACAGAGGGGAATCCTTTATGATTTCTATTTTAGAAATATGAAAAATGATGAAATTGCAGCTAAACGTGGGATTTCATATAGGACGGTAGTTAATACAAGGACTAAGGCCATTAATAAGATGAGGAAATTCTTTGGTGGAGTAAATGATTAGATATTTAAAAAATTAGACCAAGGAGGATAATATGGATATTAAGAAGAAGCTTATCAAATACAATTTTTCATCAAGAAATGGCAATAAGATTAAATATATTGTAATCCACGATACGGGAAATACAAATAAGGGGGCAGGAGCCAATAATCACTATATATACTTCAATGGTGGAAACCGAAATGCTTCCTCTCATTATTTTGTAGATGATAAGGAGGTAATCCAGACAGTAGAGGATACCTATTCCTCTTGGCATTGCGGAGATGGCAAGGGACTTTATGGAATCACCAATTCAAATTCAATAGGGGTTGAAATATGCATAAATAAGGATGGGGATTTTAAAATTGCCCAGGATAGGGCTATAGACCTTATAAGGTATCTAATGGACAAGCATGGAATTTCAAAGGAAAATGTGGTGAGACATTTTGATGCCAGTAGAAAAATTTGTCCCGCAAGTATGAGTGATGTAGGTTGGAGAAAGTGGACCCTATTTTACGATAGAATTTAGAAGGCTAAGAAGGAGGTTGGAGAACGTGTTTTCCAACCTCTTAATAGTTTGAAATGGGATGGATATTGTTATATAATTGGTTCAAGATATTGAGGTTTAAAATTAATAAATAGGTGAGGAGAACAATATGTTATTTAAGAATATTAGCTTAGTAGATGAAAATTTTAATGTTAAAACAAATATGAACCTGGTCGTGGAGGGTGAAGTAATAACTTATATTGGAAGTGAAGAGCCTAAAGATTTTAAAGGCCAAGTATACCATGGGGAGAATAAAGTTTTACTTCCGGGATTTTACAATATTCATTGCCACATTCCTATGACCCTATTAAGGGGGTACGGGGAGGGCTTGCCCCTTCAAAGGTGGCTCTTTGAAAAGGTATTTCCATTTGAAGCCAAGTTAAGGGGAGAGGATTGCTACTGGGGAACTATGCTTGGTGCCATAGAGCTTATTAAAAGTGGCGTAACTTCATTTACGGATATGTATTTTTATATTGAGGACATCATTAGGGCTGTTGAAAAAAGTGGACTTAAGGGAAATATATCCCATGGTTCTTCCTTCAACCCGGATATACCGAATTTTAAGGACCTAAAGGCTTATAAGGATACTTATAGACTGGCTGAAGTATATAATAAGGCAGGAAATGGCAAGATTAAAATAGATGCCTCTCTTCATGCCGAATATACTTCTAATGAGAAATTTGTGCGTCAAGTTGCAGAATTTGCTAAGGAAAATGACCTTATAGTTCATACCCATGTTTCAGAAACCATGAAGGAACATGAGGAGTGCAAACAAAGACACGGCCTTACTCCAATAGGGTATTTAGAAAAATGTGGACTTTTGGATCAAAATACAGTAGCTGCTCATTGTGTTTGGGTTGAGGGGCAAGACCTTGATATTATGAAAGAGAAAAATGTGACTGTAGCCCACAATATTTCCAGCAATATGAAGCTTGCTAGTGGTTTTGCTCCAATAAAAGAGATGATGGATAAGGGTGTTAGAATCGGTCTTGGAACCGATGGTGCTTCATCCAATAACAACCTAAACTTTATGGAGGAAATCCACCTTACATCTATGATACACAAAGGGGTAACTAGGGATCCTGAATTCTTAAACCCTGGGGAAATCCTAAAGATGGCAACTGTAAATGGTGCTATTTCACAGGGAAGAAAGGATTGCGGTCTAATTAAAGAGGGGTACAAGGCTGATTTAATAGTTATAGATTTGGATAAGCCTCATTTACAGCCTGTATATGATGTTCTGGCAAATATAGTCTACTCAGCTTCATCAGAGGATATTTGCCTTACTATGATAGATGGGGAAATAGTATATAAAAATGGCCAATTACTTAATATTGATGTTGAAAGAACCATCTTTGAATCTAATAGGATAAAAGATAGGATTCTAGGGGAGTTGAGCTAGTAGGGTCCAATGCCCTATTTCTCAACCATTTCCATTCCCCTAGATATGATTTCTGATTTTCTATCCTTCTTAAAGGATTGGTAGTATTTTTCTACATCTTTAACTATAGAAGTGTCGAAGGAGTTTTTCTTAAGTTCTTCTTCATAACTCTTTAGTAGGGAATAAAACTGAGAATCTGCAGCTTTTTCCATTGCAATGCCTCTATCCAAGTATTTAGAGGCAAGCTGAGAATTCGAACTGTTACCGGATTTGTATTCTGCATATGCAGACCCAATAAGGCTGTTTAAATCCCTTTCAAACTTGACTTTTAGAGAGGTGAATTCCCCATTGTATCTTTCGGTGATGGATTTTTTGCTTGGTTGCATGGGTTGGACAAAATTTGTTGGCCCACTAGATGAGCTGTTAACCTCATTCGAAGGATTATAATCCTGTTGGGGATTATTGACTAAAGGAGCCTTTTCAATATCATTATCCCCCCCATTAGCTTCTATAGGGGTGATATTATCATCTTCAGTGTCCTCCTTTAATATTTTTTCTAAAGGATTTTCCAAAGCTATGGAAGGCGGCTTGCTTTGGTCAACAAGGCTTAGACCAAATTTTATTCTATCCAGATTTATGCTTATTAGAAGACCTATTGTCAATATTAAAGTTAGAGTTATATATTTAAAGCCCTTGTTCTTCATAATTCACCTCTTATGTATGTATTTAATAATTGGATGCAAGTGAATGCCATTAGGATTATCCCTTGCATAGATATGATCCCATTATACCATTATTACTTAAAAACATACCATATAAAAGTCCAAATATTTTGTGGTCGGGCTAAAGATTCCTGTGTTCAATTTGTCTATTCTTAAAGAATATTTGTAAAAATGAATAATGCTTTTGTTAAAATTGCATTAAACTGATAAAAATTACTTGAAAAGTGTATAAATTTAATGTAATATATATAGTTAAATACCAAAATAAGCAGGGCACAGGTAGCATGCAATTACAAGAGCTAATAGGTAAGCTAAATGTTGGTTGTTGTAATTGGATGATATCTGGTCAAAACTTATTTAATCGTAATATGGAAAGGGAGTAGATTAAGGTGATAACAAAGTTTAAGAAAATTCTAGTCGCCAACAGGGGCGAAATTGCTATTCGTATTATCCGAGCTTGCTCAGAGTTAGGGATTCGAAGTGTTGCAATCTACTCTGAGGAGGATAAGAATTCCCTATTTAGAACTAAGGCGGATGAGTCCTACCTAGTAGGAAAGAACAAGGGACCTATTGAAGCTTATCTAAATATCGACGAGATTATTAAGTTAGCTTTGAAAAAGGGAGTAGATGCAATCCATCCCGGTTATGGATTTTTAGCTGAAAACACGGAGTTTGCAAAGAAGTGTAAGGATTCCGGCATCGTATTCATAGGACCTGATTATACCATGATGGATCAACTTGGAGACAAGATTAAATCCAAA
>CAZIMA010000055.1:0-10289 GCA_964540195.1 uncultured Tissierella sp. | reverse complement strand
TTAAGTTCATTAGTAAACATAAAGCCCATAGCTCCACACATAGCTGATATCATCAAAAGTCCTACCTTTTTAGGATCTCCACCTGAAATTTTATGTGTTATACCTTCAATCTTATTTGATAATAATGCTGTACTCAATAACCATGCTGAACCATTTAATCCCATTACCCAAGTTGCATTGGCAAATTCCATAAGGCCATAATCAGGGCTTGTCAACTCTTTGCCCATAGCCTTAGCTGCCATCGTTGCTGCTGCTAGTTCAGTTGGAGCTGCACCTATGATGGATAATCTCATCCATGCAAGAGGACCACCAATAACTGCCATAAGACCAAGCATTACTACGAATACTCCCATAGCAGGTCCAATTGCTGATACTGCACCTACTTTAAATGCTGTGTTTGCTTCTTCTCTGGTTAATTCTGCTGAATTTAAACTTGCATACGCTCTTTTAATAAATATAATTGCTTGGATGATAACCAATACTGTTATAGGTACTACACTCATCCACAATAGTGGGGAGTTGGCTACATTTAAATACTCTTTCATAATAATCCTCCTAATTTAATTAAATTTTAATTGCTTTAATTTTGATTATGATACTAATTCTTTTACAGTAAGTAGTAAAAGTTCTGCTCCTGCTAAGATGTCTGTGAATTTAGTATCCTCATAGGGACTATGACTGATTCCATTTATACTTGGTACAAATATCATGGCTGTTGGAATTATTCCATTAAGCATTGCATTGTCATGAACTGCACCACTATTCATTTTAATATTAGATAAATTATTTCTATTTGCTTGTTTTTCAATGATTTCAACAAGCGATTCATCCATATGGACTACCTTTGATGAACCGATTAGTTTTATATTTATTTCTACATCATTATCAGAGGATATTGACTTGCAAATGTTTTCCACCTGCTTGCTAATGGTATCTATATTTTCTTGTACAACATCTCTAATATCTACATTAAAAATAGTTTCTGCTGCAATTACGTTGGATGCATTTGGTGAAACGCTTATTTTTCCAACGGTTATAACTGCAGTTTCATAGTCAGATGCTATTTTTGACATCTTATAGATCATTTCACTTGCTGCTAATAATGAGTCTTTACGATAATTCATTGGAGTAGTACCTGCATGGTTTGATACACCTTTTACAGTTACTTGTATTGTATTCATGCCGGCAATCGCTTTCACGATTCCTAAGCTTAAACCCTTTCTGTCTAAAACTCCTCCTTGTTCAACATGAAGTTCAATCATGGCTAATTCATTGTTTCCGTCAACAAAGTAGTCTTTTTCCGGATGGAATTCAAATCCCCTATCTTGTATATAATCGTAGGCGGTTTTTCCTTCGTCATTATACAGATTCTTTAAATCATCCAAGTTTATTTTTCTTGCCATGTATTTACTGCCCACCATTGTAACACCAAAATTTGAACCTTCTTCTTCAGCGAATACTACCAGTTCAACAGGGTGTTTTAGTTGGATACCGTTTTCATGCATTACCCTAAGGACTTCTAAACTACAAACTGTACCGGTTAATCCATCATATCTACCACCATTAGGAACGGTGTCGATATGGGAACCGATTAAAAGACTCTTGCTAGTCAGATTGGCAGGATTGTATTTTGCTCTAATGTTTCCAACTGAATCGACTTTTACTTCTGCTCCAATTTCATTCAGTTCTTCAATGATATACTTTCTGACCTTTAAATCTTCAAGGCTATATGAAAGTCTAGTACAACCTAATTCAGTTGAACTTTGGCTTGTAATGAATTGGAAATCTCGAGCCAGCCTATTTTCATTAACTACCAATATTAAAACCTCCTTTTTTATTAATTTATTCAAGTAGTAAATCGATTTCCTGATTTTTTTAACTACTTGGGAAACGTGAGCATCGATACTTCACTATTACGAGTTGTATATTAATTCTCGCTGCAATTATATAATGCAATTTGCATGCCAACAAAAAAGAGTATAGGATCTTTGGCTAAATCAATTGATTCTATACTCTTTTCTCGTAATATTAAGTTCTTTTATAATTATAGGTTTTGATGAAAAAAATCATCAGCAGTGAAGGAAATCATCACTTAATTAAATATTTTTGACGTTTCTTGACGATTGTTGACTGATCTACTCCTAATACTCTTGCTTGTTCTCTTGTGCTATTATATAACTTTGCTACTTCTATAAGTAGTTGTTTTTCATAATTAGCAACGCCCTCTTTCAAAGGGACGATTTGAATTCCTTTGTTTTCATTATTATCTTGACTAGGTTTCTTAAAATTAATAACCTTTTGTACATCTAGTCCGACGATTTCTGACTCATTACTAACAATTACTAATCTTTCCATTATATTCTTTAACTCTCTTATATTGCCTGGATAATTATATTGTAATAAGGCTTCATAAGCTTCAGGTGAAATAGTCTTATTAAATTCATATTTTTCATTGTAAACTTTCAAGAAGTTAGCCACTAGGGTTGGAATATCTTCTCTTCTTTCTGCTAAGGATGGTATTCTTATAGGAAGGATATTGATTCTATAATATAAATCCTCTCTAAATGTGCCGTTTTTAACACATTTCTCTAGGTCCTTATTAGTTGCTACAATAATCCGGGCCTTTAATTCGATTTCTTCATGTCCCCCAATTTTTCTAAACCTTTTTTCGTCTAATACAGTTAGTAACTTTACTTGGAGACCAAGAGGTAATTCTGCTATTTCATCTAGGAATATAGTTCCATTTCCGGCTATTTGGAACAAGCCATCCTTTCCTTGGTTTAGAGCTCCGGTAAAAGACCCTTTCTCATATCCAAACAACTCTGACTCTATTAGTTGCTCTGGTATTGCCCCACAGTTAATGGATATAAATGGCTCCTTCTTTCTCTGGCTTATACTATGAATATAATTAGCAGTAAAGTTTTTGCCTACACCTGTATCTCCTAATAACATTATAAGAATATCCTTATTCGCAAAAGAATTTAATAGCTCTTTTATAGTTGCCATATTTTTATTTTCTGTATAAATGGCATTATTTCTTTGTGACCTAAGTTGCACTTCATTCTTATACCATTGAAGAGTAGTTTCGGTTTCTTCTAACTGTTTTTCTAAAGCCTTCTGCTCAGTTATATCATAGGATATATTTATTATCTTATTTATATTATTTTCTTCATCGAAAAAAGGGAAACCTGAAACAAGTAATATCTTGTCGCCCTTTATCTTTTGAATAAATCGGACCTTTTGTTTTCTTCGTATTACTTCAGCTGTAGAGGATATATCGAAGATACCTTGTTTTTCTAAATCAAATGCTGATTTGCCTACAATCTCCTCTTCCTTAAGTCCTGCTCGTTCTAAGGCTGCTTTGCTTATTTTTGTAAATATTCCATTACCATCTGCAATTGTTATTTGTTCTATGGCTAGATTAACTATTGTTTCTAATTCTTCATATTCCTTTTTTAAATTCTCATACTCTTCTTTCCAGAACTTGGCTTCATCTTTCAATTAAATCACTCCATCTAATGCAAAATTCATATCCTAGCCCCCAGTAGTCTTTTTAGAACTATTACAATAAGAATATCACATGTGAAAAAATTTATCAATTTGAAGTAAAAAAGGGAGGCCTATTTTTATAGGATGTAAATGTTTTTCTATTCTTGATATGTAAAAATACTAATGATAATATAGGGTAAACAATGGATAGAATAGGAGGGATAAAATGGCTATGAGTTATATGAGTATATCTTTGAGTGTAATAAAATCTATTTTAGAAATAATGTTATATATGGCTTTAATCTATACGTCTTTTAAGCTTTCACAAGCACTAAATATATATATTAGAAAGAATTTGAAATAAATTAGTTGGCAATGGGTAAAGATTAACATATCTTTAAGCTTAGGGATTATTGGTTATTGGGAATCCTAAGATATTGTATTTTTGAAAATTTTAGGAAGGGTGATATAATGGAAAAAACTTTTATAATGATCAAGCCTGATGGTATTGGGAGAAGGCTTATGGGAGAAATCATAGGAAGAATCGAAAAAAAGGGTTTTAACATCATAAAGGCACAACTAATAAAACCCACTAGAGAGTTAGTAGAAGACCATTATATAGAGCATAAGGAGAAGGAATTCTTTATAGAGCTTGTAGAATATATCTCCCGTCAAAATGTTTTGGCCATGGAAGTTGAAGGTGATTCTGTTATTCAAGTTATGAGGCTGATGATAGGACATAGGGATCCTAAAATTGCACTTCCCGGTACAATAAGAGGCGATTTTGCCCATAGTCTTACGGAGAATATAATTCATGGTTCGGATTCTATTTTATCTGCTGAAAGAGAATTAAAGCTTTGGTTTTACTAAAAGGCTAGCATGGATTTAATTTGAATACTTATATTTTTATAATGTTAAGAACCTTTAAAAATGATTAGACCATTTTCATCAATGCTTCAAAGGAGAGATTAAACTGAACTCAAGTCACAAAGGAAGTATTTTAATATTTATAGCTGTGTTTTTATGGAGTATTATGGGATTTATTATAAAAACAGTTGAAGCCAGTACTATATGGATACTTATTATCAGAAGTTTAACAGGAGGGTTATTTCTAACTCCTTTTATATTTAAAGAAAAGGTGGAGCCTTTAAAGAATGTGATAATAACAAGTATTTTTATGGTCCTGTTTTTTCTATCCTTTACAATAACTACACGTATTTCAAGTTCAGCCATGGCCATTTCAATGCAAACGGCAGCCCCCATGTATGTAATTGGCTACGGATTTTATAAAAGTAAAGAAATCAACCTAAAAAAACTGGCCACTTTAATATTGATATTTATTGGAGTCCTTCTAAATGTATTAAATAGTTTTAAAGCTTCAAATAATCTTGCTATGTTAACAGGTTTAGCAATAGGAATTTTCTTCGTCTTATATTCAGTAAATCTACAAAAAATCAAAAATGGCTCAGTCTTAGGAATAGTAGCTCTAGTAAATCTAACTACAGCAGTGATGTATTTGCTCATACTGCCTATAAATTACTCAAGTCCACCATCCTCTTTGAGGGATATTTTGCTACTTACTTTTGCAGGAGTAGCGGTATCAGGACTATCCTATGCATCTTATGGAGCAGGCCTTCGAGAAATAAGCATAGAAAAGGCCATGATTATCGGTCTTGCAGAGCCTATTTTAAATCCAATTTGGGTCTTTTTAGGAAATGCTGAAATACCTGAGCCAATGACTATTGTGGGACTTGTTTTTATACTTTTAGGTGCACTTTCAGATATATTATTTAGAAAAGAGGGGATACTATGTCAAAAAAAGTTGTAATTATTGGAGGAGTAGCTGGGGGAGCTACTGCAATGGCAAGGCTTAGGAGACTTGATGAGAATGCTGAAATAGTATTACTAGAAAGAGGAGAGTATATATCCTTTGCTAATTGTGGGCTTCCATATTATATTGGAGGCAATATAAAGGAGAGGGATTCCCTTTTAGTACAAAAACCGGAAACTCTAGAATCCAAATTCAATGTTGACATTAGGACAAAATCAGAAGTAATTAAAATTATAAAAGAAGAAAAGAAGGTAATTGTAAAAAAAATAGACGAGGAAAACACCTATGAGGAAAGCTATGACTATTTAATTATGTCCACTGGCTCAACTCCAATAAAACCACCTATACCTGGAATTGATTCTCCAAATATATTTAGTCTGTGGAACATACCTGATACTGATAGAATTAAGAGCTTTATTGATAATAATAAACCAGCTACAGCTATTGTGGTGGGAGGAGGATTTATTGGCCTTGAAATGGCTGAAAATCTCTACGATTTAGGATTAAAGGTTTCCGTTGTTGAAATGTTAGACCAAGTTATGGCACCTATAGATTTTGAAATGGCTGAGATGGTACATGAGCACCTAGTCTCTAAAGGCATAGACTTACACCTTAAGGATGGAGTAAGTAAATTCGAATATGATAATGGAAAGACTACCATAAGCCTACAGTCTGGAAATCAAATTCAGGGGGACCTGGTGATTCTATCTATTGGCATTAGACCAAATGGAGAATTGGCTAAAGATGCTGGCTTGGCTCAGAATATGCGTGGTGGAGTCGTAGTAGATAAGTATCTAAAGACTTCCGATGATTTTATCTATGCCATTGGTGATCTTATAGAGGTAGAGGACTATGTAAACAAGGTACAAACTATGGTACCATTAGCAGGGCCTGCAAATAAGCAGGGGAGGATTGTGGCTAATAATATACTTGGAAATCAAAGGGAAGAGTATAAAGGTACTCAAGGGACAAGTATTGCAAAAATCTTTGATTTGACAGTTGCTAGTACAGGAACCAATGAAAAGACCCTAAATAAAATGGGCAAGGAATATAAGAAGGACTATTTGATATCTTTGATCCATGTAAATTCTCATGCGGGCTATTATCCGGGGGGATTGCCTTTATCCTTAAAACTTATATATGATTTACAAGGTAAAATTCTAGGTTCACAAATTGTAGGTTATGACGGTGTAGATAAAAGAATTGATGTTATTGCAAGTGTTATTAGGTTTGGCGGTAATGTAGAAAATTTGATGGATTTAGAATTAGCCTATGCTCCCCCATATTCCTCTGCAAAGGATCCGGTAAACATGATTGGATTTGCTGCAGATAACTTGCTTAAGGGACTCTCCAGTCAAATACTCTGGAGAGAGTTAGAAGGTCTGGATAAAGAAAAGACCATATTCCTTGATATAAGAGAAAATCAAGAATTGAGCGTTGGATCAATAGCAAATTCGATACACATACCATTAGGACAGCTTAGAGATAGAATAGAGGAACTGGATAGAGAAAAGCTTATAATACCATATTGTTCTATAGGACTAAGGGGCTATATAGCTGATAGGATTTTAAAGAGCAAAGGATTTAATTCAATGAATTTGGCAGGGGGGTTAAAGACCTATAAAACCCTTTATATGAAAGATAACCCTAGTGATGGTGCCAAATCCTTCAGTGATTCCGGAATCAGTGAATCCGTTGAAAAGCCACCATCTAATGAAGTGTTTACATTGGATGCATGTGGACTTTCATGTCCAGGCCCTATTATGAAGGTTTCAGAAAAGATTAATACTCTGGAGGATGGAGATTTACTGGAAGTTACAGTTACAGACCCGGGGTTTTTAAGTGATATTAAAGCATGGTGTAAGAATACAGATAACTGTTTTATAAGTGACAAGAAGGAGGATAAAAGCTGGGTTGTTCTTATTAAAAAAGGGCTGGAAGGTGATACAGTTAAGATACAGGAGGAAGTTCCTCAGAAGAAAGGAAAAACCCTTATTGTATTTAGTGGAGACCTTGATAAAGCCATAGCTTCTTTTATCATAGCCAATGGTGCCAGAAGTATGGGGGATGAGGTAAATATGTTCTTTACTTTTTGGGGTCTTAATATTTTGAGAAAACAAGAGAATGTTAACGTGAAAAAGGATTTTATGGGAAGTATGTTTGGCAAAATGATGCCTAGAGGAGTTTCAAAGCTTGGTATATCTAAGATGAATATGGGTGGTCTTGGTGGCAAGATGATTAGAATGGTTATGAAGAATAAAAACATTTCATCCCTTGATGAACTTATGAAACAAGCTATAGAATCAGGAATAAAACTTACTGCTTGTCAAATGTCAATGGATGTAATGGGCATTACAAAGGAAGAACTTATTGATGGCGTAGAAATTGGTGGAGTTGCTACAATGTTATCCGATGCTAATCAAAGTTCTGCAAGCTTTTTTATCTAGCTTTCAACCGGTAGAATTTGGAGACCTATTTATCAAAGCCATTTGACTATTTATTAGTCAGTGGCTTTTTTATGGAAATCTAATCCTTAATACTATCTAATTAGTACAGAATAGTTAGGATGGTGGGGAAATGGATTTTTTAAGCATTAGAATCACCTTCATCAATTAGTATATATATATTACAACAAAAGGCATAACTCCTACAACTATTGTTGCATTTGTTATACCTTTAGTACTACTTTTCTAGGACTTTTTCAGTGGCCTCGCTTCACGCCTGACCATTTTTTAATTACCCTTAAGACCTATCTCCTCCGCTACTGTTCGCATTCCCTTTATAGTTTCTGTGATTACATCATTTAACTCCATTCCAAGGAGGCCCACACCCTTTTGGATCACTTCTCTATTAACTCCAGCTGCAAAGGATTTTTGATTCCATTTTTTCTTTACTGACTTTGTTTCCAAGTCTATAATAGATTTACTTGGTCTCATAAGAGCTGTAGCAGAAATCAGCCCTGTAAGTTCATCAATAGTGTATATTACCTTCTCTACCTTCTCCTTTGGCTCAACATCAGTTCTAAGCCCATATCCATGACTAAGGACTGCTCTTATATAATCCTCAGGCCAGCCTTCTTCTTCAAGGATTTTCTTGGTCATATCACAATGCTGATCTGGCCATTTATCGAAGTCCAAATCATGTATTAGACCTATGACCTTCCACTTTTCAACATCCTCACCATAGATTTCAGCAAAATGACCCATTACAGCTTCAACTGCAAGGGCATGCTTTATTAGGTGGTCTGCATCTGTATATTTCAAAAGTAACTGGTATGCTTCTTCTCTTGTTGGTTTCTTCTTCATTTTCATCCTTCTTTCCTTTAGTCTTTTGTTCTCTTCTACACCCTACTTTGAGCTTGGAACACAAGTAAAAAACTGCCGACAATTTTTGTATTGTCAGCAGTTTAATTTAGCTATTTAACCTTTAAATTTATCGTAAGCTAATGCAAATGGTGTTGACCATGCTTGCTTACCTATACCTTTTTCACCAACAAATTTACCTGATTCAGCCATTAGACTTCCTCTTAGATATACCTTTTCACAGATACCCTTTTGCTCATATCCTTCATATGTGCAATAGTCTGAACCGGATAAGCTATCCTTAAGTGAGATAGTTCCTCTGTAATTTGGATCGAATATAACTAAATCCGCATCTGAACCAACAGCAATTTCACCTTTTTGTGGATACACACCGCAAACCTTAGCAGGATTAGTAGCACAAACTTCTACGAATTTTTGCTTGGAAATCTTACCTTCCTCAACCCCATATGTCCAAAGCATATATAATCTGTCTTGAACTCCCGGTGATCCCGGTGGAATCTTACTAAAGTCATTTATTCCCTTATGCTTACCTTCTTTAAAGCCGCCCATTATAGCACAGTGGTCGGAACCAACGCCTGTTAACCAACCCTTATTGATAGATTCCCACATGAAATCTACATCTGATTGAGGTCTAAGCGGTGGATTTGCAACATATTTCGCACCTTCAAAATTAGGCTTGGATAGGTTATCTTCATTTAGCATTAGATAATGAGTACAAGTCTCTCCATATATGGATAAACCCTCATTATATCCTTCTCTTATTGCCTCAGCAGCCAATTGGTTAGTAACGTGTACTACAAATAAAGGAGAATCTGCAACCTTTGCCATATAGATTGCCCTTGAAGTAGCTTCAGCCTCTGATAATACAGGTCTTGACTCACCAAAGTATTTCGGCTCGGTTTTTCCTTCAGCTACAAGCTTTTTAGTCATTACATCTATTATATCGGCATTTTCAGCGTGAACCATTATAGTTACTCCCGCTTCTTTACCCTTCATTAAAGCCTTGAATATCCATTCATCGGATACATAATACGGCATACCTTTATAAGCCATAAATAGCTTACAGGAAGAAACTCCTACATCCGGAAGATTAACTAAATCTGCCACAGTCTCCTCTGAAGGATCCATGATTATTCCATGCAATATATAGTCCGGTGTTGATATTCCGTTTACAAAATCCCTCTTATAATCAACGACGGATTGTTTTAAGCCAACTCCTACAGGTTGTACTACGAAATCGCCAACTGTAGTAGTTCCCCCTACTAATGCAGCATGGGAATGCTCATATCCAAGTGAGTTAAAGGAATTATAGTGAACGTGCTCATCTACTCCACCCGGGAATACATATTTACCGGAAGCGTCAACTACTTCATGTCCGTCTGCTTTTATATCCTTACCAATAGCAACTATCTTCTCATCTTCTACAAGAATATCTGCTACAAATTCATTCTGAGATGTTAAAATATTACCATTTTTTATTAATAAACCCATATACATCCCCCTTAATTTAAGAAAAGGGAATACCACTCAGATTAGTCAGTATTCCCTTAGTTTTGTCAAATTTCAACTTAAGCACCGATGAAACTGCTTGCAGTTTCTACACACCGCTGAAACATAGTTATTTGTTGTAAACGCTTGAATCGATT
>CAZIMA010000054.1:0-10500 GCA_964540195.1 uncultured Tissierella sp. | reverse complement strand
GTCCCTGAAAGGAGTCTTGTTTCAAGGACTCTGGTTCTGGTTACACCTTGGATGAAATCCATTCTATCCATGAAATCACTCCTATCCTTTGAACAGCTCGCTGGCTATTTCCCCTTCTAGCTCCTCCCTTAAGAAATCCACTAGAGAGTCAAAGGAAAAGTTCATTATTATATTTCCATCCTTTAATAAAAATCCGGAGTCTACTGCTTCTGCATCGGATACGTCTGCTAAACCCAGCTTCTTAACCTTAGCTCTCATCTTTTCAGGTACTATTAGGGTTTCTGAGCCCTTAAGCTTCAATGTACTTAATCTATTTTTTAAAAAATTAATATAATCTTCTTCATTTAAGTTCTTTAAACTTTCCTTAGCCATAGCGAATACCTTACCAATCATACTCTGCTTTGCCTTTAGTATTTCATCCCTAGCGCTTAATTCTGCATTAGAGATTACTCTTTCCTTTATCATAGAAGCTTCTACTGCTGCCTTATCCAGGATTCTTGACTTCTTGTCATTAGCTTCCTTAATTTTAGAATTAATCAATTCCTGGTTCAATTTCTCTGATTCTTCTATAATTGAAGCAGCTTCATTCCTTGAGTCATCAAGAATCTTCTGTGTAAGGTTATCTAAATTTGACATAACTTCACATCCTTAATTTTTCTAGAAAGTAACTGCGTTTACAAGTATTAATGAGATAACAAATGCTAACAATGCATATGTTTCAACCATTACTGCATAGATTATACCCTTTGTAGAATGCTCTTCGTTCTTAGCAAGGATTGAGATACCTGCAGCAGCTGTTTTACCTTGTGCTATAGCTGAAACCCAACCTACTAATCCTACCGGAAGACATGCTCCAAATATATACATCCCTTGTGCTAATCCCATTCCTGCATCAAGCTGGCCTAAAACCAATAGACCGATTACGAAACCGTAAAGTCCTTGTGTACCAGGTAGCAACTGAAGTACTAGTGACTTACCAAACTTTTGTGGTTCTTCTATCATCAAGCCTGAAGCTGCTTGACCTACAATACCTACACCAATAGCTGATCCAAAACCTGATAGTATAACTGCTAAAGCTGCACCTAATCCTGCAAAGACTACTCCACCATAACTAGTTAAAAATTCTGTAAAATTCATTTTTATTCCTCCTGACTATTTTATATTAATATATTTTGGATTGTTTCTAAATTGCTTAAACTCTTTGCCTCCACCTGAGTAGAACTTACCGAAGAACTCTACATAGGTAAGTCTTATGGTATGAACATATGCACCTAGTAAACTTAGGAATATGTTGAAAGCTTGGCCAACAAGGAATACCACAACTCCAAATATAATTCCTATGATACCCTTTGCAACCAACATATCAACCATCATATTTATGGCTGATGCAATGAAACCACCGGACAAACCAAGAGCCATTAGTCTTGAATATGAGACAAAGTCTCCCACATAAGAGGAGATACCATATAGACTATATAGACCACCTGCAGCCTTTCCTCCTATGCTATTTGCCTCTCTTCCACCCGTTAAGATAATTCCTACCATGCCAATAACCATAACTGCAAAACCTATAGTTTTCAAAATTGGAGGTATAGTCATTACAATGCCAATGATATAAACAATACCACCGGTTAATGCCATATACCAGAATCCAACATCAAATAATGCAGCTAGTGGTTGACCATCTCTAATTAATAAATAAGCCTTGATTCCCAATGCAAAGAACAAATGCACTATTCCAAAAATAATGGAAATAACCAGGAGTTCATTATATTGAGTAGCCGGGTTCATCAATCCAGGAATTGGAATTATTCCACCTAAGAAGGAACCAAATACTAATCCCCAGAATATGGTCGCATAGCTAAGATAGTAGAAAAATCTGATGGAATCTCTTTGACTCTCTGAAAGATTAAACTTCTTTAATGCTATTAACGTTCCAATTAACATTATCAACCCGTACCCAAAGTCTGCAACCATCATCCCAAAGAATATAAGATAGAAGGGTGCCAGTAATGGAGTTGGATCAATTTCATTATAATTCGGAAGTGCATACATTCCTGTTAGAGATTGGAATGATTGTACGAACTTGGAGTTCTTTAACAGTATAGGAGCATCAGCATCATCCTTATCTGCCTCTTCAACTTCAAGGTAATAATAATCATTCAAAGTTCCTTTTATAGCATCTGTAAATTCATTCTTCATATCTGTAGGAATATAACCCTTTATTACGGTTACATTATCAGTTTTAACGAACTTTTCTGATGCTGCAAATCTTAGCTTCTTATTTAGAAGATACTCATATTCAACTTCCAATTCAGGAAGATGCTTAGCTAAGGATTTGATTTCGTTTTCCTGAATTGTAATATCATTCTGTAGTCTATTGACCTTACCTTCATATTCTTTTATTTCTTCCGAAGGCGTTTTTTCTCCTGATAATTTCACTCTAGAAAAACCGTTGTTTCTTAATATATCTTTTAGCAAGTCTTCCTCTTCTATAGAGGTAATGGCTAATATATATATATCCTCCACGCCTTCACTTAACACTTCAAAATAAGTGTATTTGGTATCGGTCAATTCCTCCTGTAGTTTTTGAACAAGTTTTTTTGGAACCGTTCCCAATATGATTTCACTCTTACTAAAGGCATCCAATTTACTTATTGGACTTTCTAATTTAATCCAAGGATTAAGTTCATTAATTGAGGTGTTTAACTTAGAAATTTCTTGGCGTAAAATTTCCTTCTTTGTATTTAGCTCTTTCAGCTGATTATAAATACTATGATAATCAATTTTTAAAGCCTTTTCTTCAAGCTCCTTAAATTCAAAGGTCTCAAGTCCCTTACTCATAGCTTTAAGTCCTGTTTCTCTGGTGTAATACTTATTCAATAAATCCATTCCGTATTTCACCTTAGAGATATCTTCATCAATGGCTACTAAACTCTCTGGCACTTTTACATCTTGTAATCCTATTTCCTTTAAGGAATCATCCATCTCGATGTCTGAGAAATGTACGTACTTGAATTCCTGAAGTTTGTGGAGAAGATCTTCTCTTTTTGAATCAAAGGCAAAAAGGCTGAAATTGCTCATTTTAACTATTGCCATTTGCGTTCACGATCCTCTCAATTATAATATTCACGACTGATTCTAGCTTGATATTTTTTAAACTACTTATAGCCTCAGATTCTCTAAGTCCTTTTTCTAATATAGGTTTTGCCATGGATTCTCCCTCAATTAAAGCGTTATCCTTAATTGTTTTTGACTCTGCTTCAGCCTCTGATAATATTTTGTTGTACTCACTTTCTGCTCTTCTTTCAGCTTCCACTCTAGAGTTCTTTCTGGTAACCCTTGCATCCTCTAAAATTGTCTGCGCCTTAAGTTCAGCTTCTCTTACAGCTTCTATAGCATCCTTTGCCATCGCTTCACCTCCCATATTTAATATACGCCAGAAATAAAAGTAATTCCCCCCCCCATAGTAATAAATTTTATAACAATTGCAATAATAAATCAATATAGTTGCATAAAATAAATTAAATTATTATCAATTTACTTTAAAACAAACCAAATCCAGTATTATTTCCAAATAACGGGGATACAATATTAATTAGGGCATTTTGGAAATTACAGGTTGTTTGACAACATTGAATATTATTAAAAAATAGTATAACACATTGGCTTGTTAAAATATAGAGCAAAAAATTAATTATTAAAAACAAAAATAGCTTCTAAATCCAAAGAAGCTATTTTTAAAAGTTTTAACCTCCAAGGGTTACATCCTGTTTTTGATACCAATCTAATGCCTGTTCAAACTGGTCTGGCTTAAAATCCGGCCAATAATCATCAATAATATAGAAGTCTGAATATACAGACTGCAATGGTAAAAATCCACTTAACCTTCTTCGTCCACCCCATCTAATAATTAAATCTACTCTTGAGATATCATTGGATTTTATACCCTTTATAGTATCTGAAACATCCCATTTCCAATCGTAATTAACTAGAAAATTTACCTTTATACCACCGGTTCCAAATCGCTTCCTTTCAACATAGGGCAGGAGCTGTTTGGGAAACATATTTGATTCATAATTTCCTATTACTAATAAGTCTGCATTTTCCTTGGCCAACATTTCAACAGCATCAATGCAAGCCTTAGTAAAGGCCAATCTTTGAAAGCGAGGCCTTTTTGTATTATCTGCGGTAAAACCATAGAAGGTTAGCTCTTCTATACCATATTTCTCACATAACTTAAACACTTCCAAACCAGGATCTAGTCCCTTATCATAACCCCTTTCCTTTGTCATACCCTTATTAATTGCCCAACGGCGGTTACCATCAGGTATTATTCCGATATGTTTTGGTATTCTCATTGTTACCACCCTCCTTATCTATGATTATTACCTTTTTTCACCAAGTCATTCATCCTTTAGGGCAAAGAAATATGTAGCATAAAAAGTCCGGAAAATTGTTATTCCCGGACTTTTTGTTTAATTATTCTTCTATATAAAATATTCTAGTTTCCCTCTCTACCTTCCCATCCCTATTGGCAGCTTCAAAGGTCACTACATGGAACTTTTCATTTAATGGATTTCCAACTTGTAGGGAAATTGTTGATGTATCCTTATTAAAACTAGGATTATATTCAATTCCATCAACTATAACCCTTATACTATCAAGATCAATTTCATCGCCTTCTACTTTCGCAGTTAGTAATGGATTATTATCCACCTTATCTCCCATCTTTATTGATGGCTGGATAATGATATTTTCTGGAGTTTTACTTTCCTTGGCCAGGGACTCTACATCCCTTATCAGCCTAAGGGTATTTTGTCCAAGAAGTTTTTTGATTTCACCCTCCTTATAACCCCTTCTTACAAGCTCATCCTTTATCTTATATAAATCTGATGCATCTTCCATATCAAATGGCATTTCAGCACCGTCAAAGTCTGAACCAATACCTACATGGTCTATACCAATAAGATTTACAGCATAGTCTATATGATCAACATAATCCCTTATATACGCATCATCAAAATCCTTGACAAAGGTCCTATATAAAACCATAGCAGCCACTCCCCCATTTTCTGCAATAGCCTTCAGTTGATCGTCTTTTAAGTTCCTCCTATGTGGATTTATGGTATATGAGCCGGAATGGGATGCAATTATAGGGGCATTTGTTGTATTTATCACACCCCAAAAGGTAGCTTCATTCATATGGGACACATCTACAATTATCCCAAGCTCATTCATAAGTTTTATAGTCTTTTCTCCAAGCTTAGTAAGACCACCTGCTGACTTTGTTTTATTTGCATCAGCATATTCTTCACTAGCACCTTCCCCTAAAGAGTTGGAGTAGTTCCAATTCAGGGCTATTGCCTTGATTCCTAAGTCATAATATTGCTTTATTAGATCAAGATAGTTTTGTTCAGTAATGGAATAAGCTCCTTCAACGGAAGGAATTGCAGCAATCTTTCCACCTAATATGGCATCTTGGATTTCATTATATGTACTACTAATAATGAATTCATCCTTATTATTTGCCTCAGTCCAATATAATGCATTGATTAAAGCCAGGCTTCTACTAAGAGACCTTTTGGCTTTTCCCTCTGAGGAAAAAGCTGCAAAAAATGAAGCTTGTAATTTCCCGGCTTTCATCTTTGGGATATCGATATGAAAGTCAGTATTCTTTCCAATATCCACTAGGGGAAGCCATGTTTCTTCATCAATAATTTTAATCATAGTATCGTTATGGGAGTCTACTATTATAAAATCAATTTCTTGAATCAAAGTATCTACCTCCTTTGGATATTCCAATGAATCCAGGCAATCCATCTTTAGGTTAATGGAAATAATAAGCAAAACACTTACCACTACTAAAAGCCATATCCCCCTTTTCATCTTTTACCTCCATAATAGGTCCTTATCCCATTATACTATAGGGCCAAGATTTAAATGTAACTATTTTGTATCCACTATTTTAGGACATAGATGTATAATTAACTTAAGAAATACATAAATCATGTCAATCGTAAAAGGTAATTGCTATGGAATTTTACATCTAATTCAAGGGAGTTGAGCTTATGAAAGGGTCAAGGAAGTTGTTTTATCTAGGTATAAGCCTATTACTGGTTTTATCCTTAATAACCGCTTGTAGTAGTGGAATGAAATCGGAAAACTCTGCACCTGATAGGGGAGTAACCGGGTCGCCGGGAATGGAACCTGCCCCTTCCTACCCTCAAGAAAGCCCTGCAGAGGCTCCTTCAGAGGAGCCCAAGGATGATCTTGGCGGTGGAGTCCCTAGTCCATTAGAGCCTGAAAAGGTTATTACTACTCTTTATCTTAACTTTGAAACAACCGAGTTCGATAAATCAAATGATGAATTAAATAGATTAATAGAAAAATACCAAGCTTATGTAGAGTACTCTAACATATCCTACAACCAATATTACAACAATACTAATTATAGGTATGGGGAATTTGTAATAAGGGTTCCAAAGGATAATATAACTAGCTTTAAAACAGAACTTCATCTAGTTGGAAACCTTAGAAGCGAAAGCACCAATAAGCAAGATGTAACCAAACAATATAGGGATACTGAATCCAGGTTAAATGTTGTTGAGATTAAGGAACAAAGGCTACTGGCATTATTGGAAAAGGCTGAGAAGATCGAGGATATTATAGCCCTTGAAAATCAACTTAGTCAAGTAATCTATGAAAAGGAAAATCTAAAATCCAGCTTAATAACATTGGATGATAAGGTTGACTTCTCTACAGTTAATATTAATATTCAAGAGGTTGCAAAGACTACGGCTACTGAAACTATTGATACTTCCTTTGGAACTAAGATTAAGAATGCTATCAGCGATTCTCTTTATTCTTTCAAAACCACTTTACAGGATCTAATCATTATCTTGATTTATATGTTACCATTCTTGCTTATCCTAGGTGTGCTAGTATTTGTAGCTATTAAGGTTTTTAGAAAAATAAAGAAAGATAGACCTCTAAAGCCAAATAAACCGGAATAAGAACATCCCAGGAAAAATCCTGGGATGTTCTTTTTATCACATTAAATTAAATTTATCATTAAGAATGACCCTATGATTGCAGTGGCTACTGACAAAACAAGATTTGATTTAAAATATGATACAAGACCAGCCAAAGCAAGTCCTACAAGGGTAGGTATCATCATATCTGAATCCGCTGTTAGAATCCCCCTGACTATTAAAATACTAAGGGATGTGTATGGAATGAATTGCAAGAACTTTTTTCTCTTATAGGTTAATTCCATATTGCTTAAAAACATCATGGGTAGAAGTCTAGGAATATAAGTTACTAGTCCACATCCAATTATTAATAATAAATAGCCTTTCAATTGTCTTCCACCTCACTATCATCTTTAATGAAAAATACACCTAAGGCTGATGAAATAATTATTCCAATAATAATATCCCACCCACCAGTAAATATTTTAGTAGAATATATTACTACATAGATAATAGCCGTCATAATAGACAATAATATAATCGATTTGCTATTTTTGAAATTTGGAAATAAAAGCGCAACAAACATGGCATAGAGACCTATTCCAAGGCTTGATTGAAGGGATTGAGGTAGGACTTCACCTACAAGGTATCCAATAATGGATCCAGCAACCCAAGAACCATTGGACAAAATATTAACCGTTAGTACATATGGTAAATCCAGCTTATCCTGGGAAAAGGATAGTACCGAGAATGTTTCATCTGTAATCCCATATGCTATAAATGGGAGAAACTTATGATTAATATCCTTTAACTTAATGGAAAGAGATGCTGTCATCATTAAATGTCTTAAATTTAATAAAAATGTTGCTAGGATTATTCCGCCAGTAGAAACTCCTGCCATAATCAAGTCCAATGCCATAAATTGTGCTGCTCCTGCATAGACCACAATTGAAAAAAGTCCAGTATCCCTAAAGGATAATCCTGTATTCTTTGCCAATAGACCGAAGGCAATAGCAACTGGTAGATATCCCAGTATTACAGGTAAAGCAGCTACGAATCCTTTTTGTATACTGTTTTTAGTGTGCCTTTCCATATTATCTTCCTTCCTGCTGTCGTTTTTTGAAAATTAATACCATTATATTAGTTTACTTGAGTACTTTCAAGTATAAAACTCTAATAACCAAAGGGAACCGTCCCTTTTGGTCATTTTACAAAATATTATTGACATATGTCATTAATTATGTGATATCCTATTGATGTACTAGATAAAAAAGGAGAATATATATGAGCGAAAAAATAGATTTTTCAGTGAAAGCACATGAATCAAGTAATATCAGGAAAGTTATCGGTATAGTAAGTGGAAAAGGAGGGGTTGGTAAATCTCTTGTAACCTCCCTACTTGCGGTAAAAATGAACAACAAAGGGTATAGCACTGCTATATTAGATGGAGATATAACCGGGCCTTCTATACCTAAGGCTTTTGGTATTAAGGATAAGCTTACAGCTAATGAATCTGGATGGTTACCTATAAAAAGCAGTAAAGGTATAAGTATTATTTCTACTAACTTTCTCCTTCCAGATGATTCAGATCCAGTAGTCTGGAGAGCACCAGTAGTAACTCGTCTCATTAAACAATTTTGGGGCGATGTCATATGGGGAAATGTTGACTTTATGTTTGTCGATATGCCACCAGGAACTGGAGATGTACCACTAACTGTTTTCCAATCACTTCCTGTAGATGGGATTATAGTAGTAACCTCTCCTCAAGAGTTAGTATCCATAATAGTAGAAAAGGCAGTAAAGATGGCTAAAATGATGAATATACCTATAGTTGGATTAGTTGAAAATATGTCTTATATTAATTGTCCTGACTGTAATAAAGAGATAAAAGTCTTTGGTGAAAGTCATATTGACGAAATTGCAGAGAAACATAATCTGGATATATTAGCCAGAATTCCAATTGTAGCTGAAATCACTAAGAGTATTGATAATGGGGTAATAGAAGAATATGATAGTGATTGGCTAGATGATGCTGCAGATATTATAGAAAAGATTTAATAAAGCTGGGGCGGTTAGCCGTCCCAGCTTTATTCTCCAATTAAATCCTTTTTAAATTTTTTATACTCCTTTAAGGTAGTTACTTGAGTTCCATCTTCTAAGATAAATGTTGGTACACTTTCAATATTATATACTGATTCTAGATTTTTGGCTTCTTTCATGAATTCATCGAAATTGCCTTCATCGATGCATCTATTCATTTCTACTATATTTAGTCCAGCTGCTAAGCCAATGTCATTAATAATCTTAGGATCCGCTAAATTCTTAGAATCCTCAAATATGGCTTTAAAAGCTTCTTTCCCAAACTCAAAGAACTTATCTTCCTTCTTAGCATAAAGCGATGCCTTATGAAGTCTATGAGTATTGGATTTCTTAACTTTGTTGTTGTAAACCAAACCATACTCAGAGCCTAATCTGTTGATTCTCTTATAATTTACCTCAATTTGGTCCATTGGATATTGATCTGAAAAATCATAACCCTCAGCGGGAGCATCCGGTTCTAATTCATATGGGTAATACTCAAAGTGTATATCTGGATTTTCATTACTTAATTTATCTGCTATGGCTAGGCCTATATAACAAAACGGACATGCAAAATCAGAAAATACTTTTATGGTTGTCACCTTATCACTCCTTATCATGTTTAAGTATTGAATAGTAATTGGCTCACACACTACAACAGGGGGACATATTCACCTCTTTTATTAGATATACCCTACTGGATAATAAATAATCCTAGAATTATCCTATTTTAATATATCAGAGTAAATTCAATAGTAATACTTTACACCATTTCTACAAGGCAAAGATATGTTCACAACCCTATTGACAGCAGATAGGCTAATTAGTATATTGAGATTAGATATATCTAAATTTGATAATGAGGTTATAATGTTGCAAGAGCACAATTTCAAAATCTAACCGAACCTATGTATTACATACTACTATCCTTGGCTGAAGAAAGGCATGGCTATGAAATAATGCAGGTAATTAAAGAAAAAACTTTCGGTGGAGTTCTTGTAGGTCCCGGAACCCTTTATTCTCTCCTATCAAGGTTTGAAAAAGAAGGTATGATCAATCAAGTATCAAATGATGGGAGAAGAAAGACTTATATTTTAACCGAAAGTGGAAAAGTCTTATTGGTGGCGGAATATAATAGATTGAAATTCCTGGTTGAGGATGGGTGTAAGGTCTTATTTAGTCAAGAACATGAAGTGGATGGTTCATCACCAGACCTAGTAGACAATTTACAACCACAAGCAGCGGAAGACTTATCACCTAAGCCTATGCCTAAAAAGAAAAAAAGAAGACCTAATGATGATATATTATTTTAGTTTCTACACACTACCGTAACGATTTATCATTTCAAAAGCTGGGGACATTTAACCTGGTTATTTTTCTTGTAATATGACTGTGACATGCTCCCACCACTTTAGAAGTGGGGGCTTCTTGGGAAGTACTGACTATT
>CAZIMA010000053.1:0-10561 GCA_964540195.1 uncultured Tissierella sp. | reverse complement strand
TGACCCTATGTATGAGTACAAAAACAGGGAATATATTGCAAGCTTTGAAAATAGAAATGCTGAAGAAACTGCTGAGAGGATAATACAGGGAATAAGGTAAAAGATTTTCGAGTAGAACTTAGGGTCATTAAACCCGAGATTCCTCGACAAGCTCGGAATGACAGATAAAATACCCTCTTACCTCTTACCTCTTACCTCTTACCTGGATCCTATCCCCTACTTCTAGATTCTTGGCTGCAAAGTCTCCTGACCTGGCTTCAATTACGTATTTAGCTCCTTTAATAATTGGACTGGTCTTACCCTTAGGAAGACTAGGCATAATATGAATCACAAGATCATTCTTATCTACAAAGGCTACATCTATTGAAAACTTCATACCGAAGGTGTGGATTGAGTTACAGGGCTTTATTACTAGGCCTTCCCCCCTATCCAATCCTTCTTTACCCAATAGGCCTCCCAGTCTAGTAAAAAAGCTATCAGCAATTTTTACATTGTCTAATAGCTTGTTTTCTTTGGATAGATTATAAATTTCATATATCATTATACTCTACCCTCCAATACATTCTTACCTTCATCGGATTCCTTGGAGAATTTCGACTTTTGCTGTCTGTATTTGAATACGAACTCTCCTGAAAGGAACTCATCTTCATCATATAAATTCATCTTAGTAAATATATCTCCTTCATGTTCCATGATTCCAGGTTGGGTAGTTCTAATTATTAATTCAGCTACTTCCTTTTTGGAAAATAAAGCTTTCCAGCCTAATATGAATTTACTGGACTTCTTAATTAAGTCTCTAGTAAGTTCAATGTCATAATTAAATCTGCTGCCCATTAAATTAACATCTGCAGGCTTATTGGAATCCAATGCTATGACAACTTTATTCTTTTTAAAAGATGATAGGTCCAATTCCACTTCATTCTCAGGGTCCATTTCTGATGAAAAGATTAAAGTACCATGGACATTTAGTTGTTTCTTAACCAATAATCCATAAAATAGGATTCCAAGAAGTAAAATCAGTAAAGGTATTCCCACAACAATCAATAACAAAGGCAAAATCACCGGGGAATTGTCCCTTAGATTTCTCCTTAGACTTTCTATTGAAGATACGATTTCTACATTATAATCAAGCAAGTCCTTATCAATAGTAGTACTCCTATCCTTAGCCTTAATACTCATGGTGAAATTGTGGACCTTTCTCTCCAAGTCCGGATTTAAATCTATATTGACTTCTACTCCTAGGTCTTTTTGTGGATCTAGCTCTATCTGTTTTTGGGTTACACTACCAAAACCTTGGTCTACCTGAAGAAATACCGTCTCCTTAAATGAAGATTGATTATTAAACCTAAGTGGTATACTAAGCCTATCTCCATCCTTAATCCACAAATCCTTCTCATAGCTAGTAATGGTGATATTTCCCGGATCTCCAACTACATATTCTCCTATATCCTTCTCAAGAAGGATCTCCTCACCCTTTAGCTTTCCTACCATTATAAGCTTTGCTGATGCTTTTCCATTTTGATCGAAGACTACTTTATTAGACCAAATTCCATCATTGGACCTAATATCACTGTGGTCAGGTTTACCATCATCATAGAGGGGAATTGAAATTTCTTCTCCATGTTCATAATTAATCAGGAGCTGAAACCTATCTACAACTAAATCTTTGCCTCCATGAATCCTGTTATTGCCAACGAGCAATGAAGCAGTGACTACCGCTTCTTCTCCCTTCCTATATCCTTCTTGCTTCAACCAGAAATCGGATGTTAAGATTGGCATAGCATTGATTCCAACTTCACTCGTGCTTTCTACAGGTATAAGAAGCTCTTCTACAATGGTTTCCCTTGACTTTAGAAGCTGGACCAAATTTGCATCCAGTTCTCCTGCATCCTTATAAATCCTTACATCTCCACCTGTTTCCGTTGCTATCCTATTTAAGACTTCAACATCTATACCATCACTAAAACCGATTGAATATACGGGATACTTATTAGAAGCAATAGTAGACACCGTGGTCCATAAACCATTCATATAATTAGCCATTTGCTCAGGATTATTGGAAATATTAATAGGGTCCGGGTCAGGCTCCCCATCAGTTAAAAATATGATGATTTTTCTTGCTTCCGGATTAAACAAATCCTCTAACTGTTTATTAGCCCCATCTAATGCAGCCTTATAGTCAGTATCAGCAGTTCCCTCCAGTTTAGGAATTAGGGTTGCTTTTATGGATGCTCTTGTATTAGCATCCTTAAGCTGCTGCATAGGAAGGACTAAGTCTACTCCACTATTAAAGGTAATAATCCCTAAATAATCCTCAGGATTTAAATAGTCTATAAAGACATTGGCTACAGATTCCCGAAGCCTTTGTGGATCCGTTTGAGCCATGCTTCCGGATGTATCTATTACAAGTGATACTGCTAGGGTTTCTGAATTTAAATCGCTTAAGGGTTCAGCATATGTTGAAATCCCCAATGAAAAAATTAATAGTACAATAATCAGTCGTCTCAAAGTATCACCCCAATTTAGAACATATCTCCCAAAATATTTACAATCCGAATCACAGCAGGCCCAAGAATTACTATAAATAAGGCAGGTAGCATAAAGAATACTAATGGAAATAGCATCTTTACCGGAACCTTCATAGCCTTTTCCTCAGCCCTTTGCCTTCTCTTTTGCCTCATAGATGAGGACTGGACCCTTAGCATATTAGCTATATTGCTACCCAATTGCTCAGATTGTATTACTGCCGTAATAAAGCTGGATAAGTCTTCTACCCCAGTCCTATATATTAAACCCCTTAAAGCTTCTACCCTTTCTCTTCCCTTATTAATTTCATCAAGGGCCCTATTTATCTCTTCAGATAAGGGTCCGGGCATCTTTTCAGTAGTTCTCTTTAATGCCATATCAAAACCAAGTCCTGCTTCTACACTTACAAAGATTAAATCCAGCATATCAGGCAATGACTTCTGTATCTTAGCCTGCCTTGACCTTGCTTTGGCCCTCATAATATATAGGGGAAGGATAAAACCTAATATACCTAGTATTACAACCATTAATATATTGGAAGTCCCCCCTATTGCACTATAGATTAGGTAAGAAAATGCTGCCACCACTATTCCTGTCATAATCATTATGGCTATAAACCTATTTACATTCATATTATTTGGAGTACCGGCATGAACTATGGTTTGTTCTAGGGTCTGCTTTACTCCATAGGGGGTAGCTTTACCGATAAAACCTATAAATCTTTGGTAAGCCGGTCTGATAATTCTATCGTTGAAGGGTTTTTGCATGCTAGTATCATCATCCGGATCGTTAAAAGTATCTTGTACTTCAGCCAGCCTTGATAGTACTCCCTCTCTCCTATTAAAGGCTAATCCATATATAATTACTACTCCTAAACTTACTGTTATAATTACCAGAAGATATACTAAAAATTCCACTATATCACCCCTCTATATCTCAATATCAGCCAGTCTCAATATTATAAATATACCTACTACTTGCATTACTAAAGCTATTACGACCATCCCTATTCCTATTGGATTTTTAAATAGCTCCAGGATATAATCCCTATTTAAGATAAATATCATAAATGCTACAAAGAAAGGAAGTGCAGAAATGATCATAGCAGATATCCTACCTTGGGCAGTCAGGGTTTTAATCTCTCCTCTTATTCTCATCCTGTCCCTAATAGTAGCCCCTATAGTATCCATAATTTCAGCTAGATTTCCTCCTACCTTTCGTTGAATAATCAAGGCTGTAATAAACATATCTATATCTTCATCGTCGGTCCTATATGATAAATCCATTAAAGCCTCATCTAAGGTTTTTCCGATGGAGTTATCCCTTATAACCCTTAAGAATTCATCCCTAATAGGGCTTTCTAACTCATTTGCAGCTACACTCATAGCTTGGGTAAAACTAAATCCTGCTCTTAATCCATTAGAAATTATAGCCAGAGCATCCGGAAGTTGACCATTTAACTTTTTCATCCTCTTCTTTTTAATGGAGGAAACGAATAAATCAGGAATTTTAAAGCCAATTAATAAGCCTATAATTGAAATAAAGATATTTCTAGTAGCTAAAAACAATACTATGGCAAATCCCAGAGCTGAAACAATGGAAATCCCTATAAATTCCTCCACCCTCATAAATACATAGGCTTGATTTAGTTTTCTTTTGGTATCCTCCAAAGAAGACTTCCTGGAGAGTCCACGGCTTACTGAGCCTATTAAACTTAGGAGAAACTCCTTAAGACTTAGATTTTCAAACTGCTGGTAGTATTCATCCTCCCTGGTGTAGATGTCAAGTCTATTTGCCACTTCAATCCTTTGAGCAAATACCAGGCTATAAACACCTAGGATTATAAATACAATTGATAAAAAGCCTAGGACTAATACAAAATAAAGCATATTTAAAACCTCCTGTCCGGAGCAAATACTGAGCTTGGAATAGTTTCACCATAAGCTTTTAACTTTTCTAGGAAGGTTGGAACTATGCCAGTAGGGACATGCTTTCCTATTACAGACCCACCCTCATCAAAACCCTCCTGCTTAAATATATAGAGGTCCTGAATTGTTATGGTTTCTCCTTCCATACCTGTGATTTCAGAAATCTTTACCACCTTTCTGGTACCATCTGTAAACCTTGCTACATATACTATAAGTTTAATAGCTGATGAAATCTGTTCCCTAATTGCTCTTGAAGGTAGTTCCATACCAGCCATCATAACCATGGTCTCTAACCTTGCAAGACTATCTCTCGGGCTGTTGGCATGAATTGTAGTAATAGAACCATCATGACCTGTATTCATGGCCTGGAGCATATCCAGTGCTTCTCCACCCCTAACCTCTCCTACTATAATCCTATCGGGTCTCATACGAAGGGAGTTGATGACCAGTTCACGGATGGCGACCTGACCCTTGCCCTCTATATTTGGAGGTCTGCTTTCAAGTGTTACTACGTGTTCCTGCTGAAGTTGTAATTCCGCTGCATCCTCTATGGTTACAATCCTTTCATTTTCGGGTATAAATCCGGATACCACGTTCAATAGGGTAGTCTTACCGCTACCTGTACCACCGGCTACAAGGATGTTTATTCTTCCCCTTACACATGCCTTTATCATCTTGGCCATATCTTGATTAAGTGTTCCAAAGGTTATTAAATCCTCCAAGGTATATGGGTCGACAGCAAATTTTCTTATGGTAATAGTTGGACCCTTTACGGACAAGGGTGGTATAATTACATTAACACGGGAACCGTCAGGAAGACGACCATCTACCATTGGAGAACTTTCATCTACACGTCTACCTAGGGGAGAAATGATTTTATCTATAGTATGCATAATATGAGTATCGTCTCTAAAAGCTGTGTCTACCCTCATTATCTTACCGTGTCTTTCAACAAATACATCATTCGGTCCATTTACCATAATCTCAGTAATTGTTCCATCATTTATTAAGGATGTTATTGGTCCATAACCAAATATTTCATCCATTACATAATTGGCAACCTTCTGTTTATCGCTAAAGGATAGGTTTCTCTTAGCCTCATATAATATTTCATTAATAATCCTATTAGTATCTTCTAATATAACCTTCTTTTGCAAGTCGCTTTGATTTTCCGTAGTAATATTCTCAATAACCTTAGCCAGGGCTTCAGTTGCAATTTCCTCTAATTCCTTCCTCTTCTTAGAAAGTGCTTCTGTGGCTATACTTTCATGACTTTGCGATATTTCTCTATTCTGTATTCCTTTAAAATTAAATCCCCCATTAGCCATAGTTACACCCCCTATTTAATGCCATTTTCCTTGAATTCTGAATTTATTTTCTTAGCCAAGACACTAAAAGATTTACTTATTGAACTTTTTGGTTTGGAAATAGTAACCGGAATACCATTATTTAAAGATAACATAGCCTGCTTATAATCAGCATCTATTACACTATAGAGACCTTGATTTAAAGTGCTCTCAACGTCTTTGCTCTTTATTTGACCACTGGAGTCAGCCTTATTCAATACTACCTTAATCTTAGATTTTGGGAAATTAAGCTCATGTAGGGTTTGAATAGAAGCTTTAATATTCCTAACTGCTGAAATTTCAGGAGTTGTAATCATAAGAAGTAGATCAGCTGCCTGAAAAGCCGGATTCACAGGCTCATAGAACCTTGCTGGCATATCTACTACTATATAATCAAAGGCTCCCTGAAGGGCTCTCAAAATTACATCAATATGATCGGAATTAATAAATTCATTGATTTGAGGTCTTGCATTGGCAGGAAGAACCTTGATACCGGACTCATGGGGTATAAGGTAGGACTCTATAATATCCTGGTCGATATTCCTTATATCATCTACTACATCCAGTATTGTAAATTTTGGAACCATATTTAAGGCTAGGACTGTATTACCAAAGTCTAAATCCAAATCGACCAAGCACACCCTCTTATCAGAGTCCTTTGCAAGGGAAATTGCAAGATTGGTTGATACAAAGGTCTTGCCAACTCCTCCTTTGGTGCTAAATACAGTTATAACATGGCCTCGGCTTCCCCTTCTCCTTGGCTTTGCAGGTACATCCCTATGAACAACTGCTTTTTCCTTTACAAGTTGTGCAGCCCTATAAATGGAGTCCACCAACTTAGATGAAGTAAATGGTGATATAATTACATCCTTAGCACCGGCAAAGATTGCCTTGTACATTGTATCTTCTTTTAATTCCTTTTCGATCATTATGATAGCAATATCCTGGAATTCGTTTGATATGGATTCAGCTAAGCTATGTCTGTCTAAATCCAAATTTTTACCAATTAAAATTATATTAGGATAGTTATCATTTAAAAAATAATTGGCCTCTTCTGCATTGTCTGCTTCACCTACAAGACTTATATAGTCTACCTTTGACAGGGTTTCCGATATAAGTTCCCTATCCTCACTTGGTCTTTCAATTAATAGCACTTTTATTTTATCCATATCAATCACCTCGCTCTAAAGGATTCAAAATTGTCATTACCATAATGATTTAAGTCAACCTTGTCAGTATCTATAGGATTTCTAAGAGTTAAATGAAAACTTCCATTTACTGTTGCCCAGGCAACTACTTCAGCCTGTTGAGGATTAACAAGTATAGTTATAGTAGCCGGTTGGTCCACTACTTGTGTTTCACCTTCTGTAGCCGGTCCTTTAAGACCTCCTAAAGCCATAACTTCGATATTCTGCAACTGAGTGTAGGTCATTGAAACGTCTTCTTCCTCTCCTGTTCCATCTTCAACTTGGAAGGTATAGGTTGCCAGAATATCCACCTTATCTCCTACATCGATATAGTTAGCTACCCCTGATACCTCTCCTACGGGTATAGTCATGGCCCTCATATTATCCGGTATTTGATAGGATAGAGTTGCCTTTATATCTTCAGTTGCTATTCTTCCGGAAAGAATTTGCTCACCATTGATGATTTCAGACCTGCTTATCCCCCCAACTACCTTATCTAATGAAGTTAATGCATCGGGATGGAGCGCTTCTTCCGGAACAGAGGAGATCGTTACCATATCCTCTGTAATCGTTATATGTTCAGGAATGGACTTGGCTGCCACAACAACATCTACAAAAGAGGTGGCAGCTCCTTGCTCTACCTGGCTTAATGATTTAATATACCTGTTTAGAAAAAATACTGTTACAAGACCTAGTAGTACCCCGATAAGGAGTATCCGTTTGTTCACTTTCATAGACTGCACCTCTTTCTAATATTAGTTTTAGTCTCCAATATAATCAACATCAATTAGTCTGAAATATTTTGCAGAATAGCCACTAGGATTAGGATTAACTTGATCTCCGTCAGTTATGATGACGTCTACGTTTACATAACTATCAATATATCTGCCTATAACTGTACCCATTTGTTCACCCTTCCAGTCTTGGGCTTTTGCTACCTTTTCATATGTGACACTATTTAATGCAAATTCACTTCCTTTTCCCTTATTATCTACAACAACATCCAATATTTCAAATATGGCAAAATATTTTACCGGAAGATCTAGAGGGTTTTTTAAATCTGGTTTCTTGATAGTTCCGTCGTCGTTATATGTGCTTTTATCATTTATTTTAATAAATTCATCGTAATCTACTACCGGTATCAAACCAGACATATATTGCCTTCTAGCAGGTATTTTACCTTCTCCAGTAAACTTTAGAACGGCATCTTTCATTCTTGTTTCTATAGGCTTAATCAACGATTGTCCTTTTCCTGGTTCACCTTCTAATACTCCACCAATTTTTATCTCATTTACTATATCTTGAGGAATTGTATGTTTTTCTACGGCCAGTAGGGAGTTTATACCATTCTGCCCTGAGCCAACCTCCAGGTAACCATAATTACTATTTAAAACTATATTCTTGTTATCAATATCAACTTCCAATTTACCTTCCTTAATGGTTCCGTTGCCAAGTTTAAAATGCTTATCAAATGAGTAGAAAGGCATTATACTTCCACCAGAGAAATTTTGCATATAGCCCCAAGTTCCAACTGATTTTGCATGGACATTAACGTCATCTAAATTCAAAACTTTACCAACTGTCATCTGGGTATCCTTATAGACATTGACCTCTATAACTTGCCTGCCATCTACATCCTTTACCTCAGCTGTTACCGTACCTGCATCTGCTCCATTCTCAATAGCTACAGCCTTTGCAACCTTTTCAGCCTCACCTGTATCCTTTCCATCCTTATTACTGAGTTCTTGTGCACCAGCTAATGCACCAGCATCGGCTGCTGTTACCATTTGTCTTCTACTTAATAGCAAATTCCCTCCATCTATGGCAAGTGCTGCGAAACCAAATAAGACAACCAACATAAGTGCCACTAGAGGTAAAGCTACGCCCTTTTCTTCATTAATTAGTCTATTAACGATCATAATTTACACTCCTTATTTATACTACTTTACCTCTTGCCTCATAACTGCTGTGGCCTTCATAGTCACATCATCTTTGATAAACAAGCCAAAGAGCGGTTCCATAGTTCCCTCAAGTTCTATTTTTACTTTATCTACATCCGTTGCACCACCATCAATATTAGAAAACCCTGGAGTACCAATTATTAGTTTTGATAAATCATTTGTAGCATTTATAGCTGCTGTTGCCTTAGTTGTATCGTTGAGAACTGCATAAACTCTTGCTCCTTCTCTTGCAGCAGAAGTCAGAGTCATCTTTCCCCAAAACAGCCATCCAAAGTCTACAATTCCAGCTACAATAAGAATTAAAACTGGCAAGATTAATGCAAACTCAACCATAGACTGACCTTTCTCATTTTTTCTTAATCTAAATAACCGTGACATAAAATCACCTCATATTAAAAGTACAAGTAATGCTCCCAACCCAATGGCAACTCCATAAGGTATGTATTGCTTTTCCCAGACTAGATTTTGATTTAGAAAATAGTTGTTTACTCGTCTAAATATGTCCTTCTTAAAAGTTAGCTCAAGTATAAATAGTATAGGTCTAAGTATGATACCAAGTACTCTTTTTAGAGTTGGTCCCAGTTGTTTATTATATATCAGGTAGATGATAACTAAAACTCCTCCGATAAGGCCTGCATAAACTGCTGTGTAAAGTACAAATCTCCAACCCTTTAAGGCACCTATGGCAGCCATCATCTTTACATCGCCGCCACCCATACCTCCAAGAATAAAGGGTATAAGAAATATCCCTAATCCAACCAAGAATCCAAGGCCACTAAACTTAAATCCTTCAAAACCTTGAAATATGGTATATGTTAATAAACCCCAAAGTATTACCGGAAAAGTAATAAAATTGGGGATTTTCTTCTTAGTAATATCGAAAAACATAGATGAAATTATTAATACTAATAAGGTGTAATTATTAAATATAAAAGTCATATGCTATTCCTACTTTGGTAATTTATTTACTATCTGTTCATTATAAATTAATATCAAATCTGCTCTTACTAGCAAGAGTGAAGCTAATATAACTATAACCATTAATGTTAGTATAAGGGAATACTCTATTAGTGTTTGCCCATTCTCATCTTCAAGAATTATACTAAATAAGCTCATCATTACCCCCTGTATATTACATGAGCAGCCCTAGACGGGCTTGCTCAGCAATATTCTTTAGATTACCCTATAATCTTTGTTCACTTTTAAATACTAAATTTAAATACCATTCAAGTATTGTTTATGAACCACCCTTAGCAGCACCACTAGCTAAAGCTGTTTTAATTTTGTCAAAAATAGTTTCCAATGATCCACTCATCGCAGTTAAAGCAAGAATTACTGCAATAGAGATGAATGCAAGTATCAATCCATACTCAACCATACCTTGACCTTCTTCTTCTCTTACCAGCCTTCTTATAAGATCTAACATTTTTCTTCCTCCTCTTACAATTAATTTCCCCTAACTACCCTATAGATGAAATATATCTTGAGGTCAAACTTCGGACAAACTATGTTATGATAATTGGCTAAAGTGAATTAGTCTTAAATTAACCGCAACATTTTTGTCCCGGCCGGTTACGTCATTAGCTCCATATGTTTATGCTAAGCTAAAAGTG
>CAZIMA010000052.1:0-10665 GCA_964540195.1 uncultured Tissierella sp. | reverse complement strand
AACCCAACATTCTTTACGAGATGGAGGCAAAAAGATGAGCAAGAAGAAGAGTGATTTAACAGCTAAAATAACCTGCATATTGATTGCCATATTTTTGTGGAGCTTCGTAATGAGTGAGGTAGACCCTCATCAGACAAGAACATATAGAAACGTAAAAGTAACCCTTAGCAATATATCTGCCCTTGAAAGGCAAAACCTTGTAGTTATGGAGCCACAACAGGTAACAGTGAATATACAAGTTTCTGGTAAGAAATCGGATTTAGATAGGTTTTCACCATCTAGTATCAATGCAAATGTGGATCTTAGTGGTTATAGTGAGGGTCAGGTGAGGGTGCCTGTAGTTGCTACTCTTTCAAGCCAGACAAGTGGTGTCTCAATTTCTGATGTAGAGCCAAGAGAAATTTTATTTTCCTTTGATAGGCTGGTAACTAAAGAAATGCCATTAAGAATAAATACTACAGGTGAGTTGGCTGAAAACTATGTATTAGGTGATTTAACAAGCAGGTCACAATTTGTATTAGTGAGTGGGCCAAGGACCTGGATAAATCATATAAATCAGGTGATTGCAACTGTTGATTTAAGCAATAGAATAACAACGACTACAGAAACCTTCGCTACACTTATTGTAGATGATGAAGGAAACGAAGTAAGAGGAGTAACCAAGGAGCCTAATTTAGTAGATATTACTATACCGGTATTTAGAACGGTGGCCCTACCTATAGAATTAATAACAATAAACGAACTCCCAGCAAATTACTCCGTAACAAATATAAATATAAGCCCTAGTACCATTAGGGTTAAGGGGAGTAAGGATATAACAAAGCTTCAGAAGATAGAAACTGTAGAGGTAGATATAAATAAGCTATTGGATAAATCTGCTTTTGAGGTTGACTTAAATCTCCCTGAAGGAATAGAATTATTAGACCCTAATGAGAAGGTAACCATCATATACAATATTGAAGAGACCACTTTTAAGGAATTTAGAATTCCAGTAAGAGACCTAAATATATTGAATTTGGATAACAAGTTAGAAATAGATGAAAATGATTTAGACCAACTAGTAAGGATTAACTTAAGTGGATATAAATCCTTACTGGATAATTTAAATCCTGGAGACCTAAATGTATCTATAGATTTAGGTGATGCAAGGGAAGGAAACTATATTGCACAAGTCAATATAGGAGATATTCAAGGTGTTACAATACAATCCATTAATCCTCAATCCTTAAATTTAAGAATAATAGGACAGTAAGAGATAAATAAAAACTTAAGTTCAATTGAATTTATTATTCAATTGAACTTAAGCTTCTACATTGGAAATGTTTGGACTATTAAGTCTTTTGGGAGATCGTTATCATATGAAAGCAATTAACTATTTATGAAAAGGTGAGTTTATGGCAAAAGATTTCAATGAACTCTTAAAGCTTGCACAAAAGAGAGGAAATAAGATATTGTCAGTAGCTGCTGCTGAGGATGAAGAGGTGCTTATGGCTGTTAAAAAGGCTATTGAATATGAAATAGTTAAGCCTGTCCTAGTGGGGAATAGGGAAAAAATTATAGAGATAATAAAAGAAATAGACTTTCCACAAGATGGGCTAGAGATAATACATGCGGATGATAAGATTCAGGCTGCAAGACTTGCAACGGAACTTGTAAGTAGGGGAAAAGCAGATATACTCATGAAAGGATTGTTGGATACATCTATTCTAATGAAGCAAGTACTGGACAAGGAGATAGGACTTCGTACTTCTAATATAATTAGCCATGTAGCTATTTTTGAAGTGAAAACATACCACAAGATTTTTATGGTTACAGATGCAGCGATGATAGTAGCACCTGACTTAAATCAGAAGAAGCAAATAATAGGAAATGCAGTGGAATTGGCAAGGAACTTAGATATCGAAATTCCAAAAGTTGCTATTTTAGCAGCTAAGGAAAAGGTGGACCCAAAGATGGAAGCTACTGTACATGCTCAAGAACTAAGAAAAATGAATAGGTTGGGACAGATTAAATCATGCATAGTAGATGGACCATTTGCTTTAGATAATGCTATAAATAAGGAATCAGCAAGAATTAAGGGTATAGATAGTGTAGTAGCAGGTGATGCAGATATCCTTCTCGCACCTGATATAGAAGCAGGCAATGTTCTTTATAAGGCTTTAACATTTTTGGCTAATGCCAAATCTGCAGGTTTGATTGTAGGAAGCAAGGCTCCCATAGTATTAACATCTAGAGCTGATAATCAAGAAGCTAAACTATATTCTATAGCCTTGGCTGTATTAATGGCGGGAGGTAGGTAGCGGATGTTTAGACTATTAATCATTAACCCAGGGTCTACCTCCACAAAGATTGCAATTTTTCATGATGAAGAGATGAGTTTTGAGGTAACCCTTAGACACTCAGTAGATGAATTGAGAGGATTCACTTGCATCAATGATCAATTGAGCTTTAGGAAGGAAATAATATTAAAGGAACTTAGGGAAAGGGAAGTAGATTTAAATACACTGGATTCTATAATTGGAAGGGGAGGCCTATTAAAGCCTATAGAAAGTGGAACTTATGAGGTTAATGAAAGGATGCTTCAAGACTTAAAGGAAAAACCTTTAGGGGAACACGCATCAAATCTTGGAGGGCTTTTAGCTAATGAAATCTCCAAGGACCTTGGTATTAAATCCTATATCGTAGACCCTGTAGTTGTAGATGAACTACAGGATGTTGCGAGGATATCCGGTTTAAAGGAGATAGGTCGAATAAGCATTTTTCATGCACTGAATCAGAATGCCATAGCTAGAAAACATGCGGCTTTAAGCAGTAAAAAGTATGAGGATATGAACCTTATAGTAGTCCATTTAGGTGGGGGTATATCAGTAGGAGCCCATAGAAAGGGTAGGGTGGTAGAGTGTGCTAATGCACTAAATGGAGATGGGCCTTTTTCACCTGAGAGAAGTGGTGGTCTGCCTGTTGGAGATTTGATAAAACTATGCTATTCAGGAAAATACTCCTATGACGAGATGAAGAAAAAGCTAACAGGCCATGGGGGTCTTGTTTCTTATCTTAATACAAATGATGCTAGAGAAGTTCAGTCAAAAATCAAGGCGGGAGACCAATACGCTAAGTTAATTTATTATGCAATGGCATATCAGGTATCAAAGGAAGTAGGTGCCATGGCAGTAGTTTTACATGGAGATGTAGATGGTATTCTATTAACAGGTGGGATTGCCCATGACTCCATGTTTACAGGATGGATAAAGGGAATGGTTGGATTTATATCCCAAGTATATATATATGCTGGAGAAGATGAATTAAGGGCACTTGCAGAAGGAGGTCTTAGAATATTAAGAGGTGAAGAAGGACTTAAGATATATGAGTAAGTGGAGGACTTTATGTTAAATGACAAAAGAATTAAAATCGTTTCCGGCCACTATGGTAGTGGTAAGACTGAATTTAGTATAAACTACGCAGTAAAATTAGCTCAGATGGGTAAAAAGACAGCCATTGCAGATTTAGATGTGGTCAATCTTTATTTTCGTACTAGGGATAGAGAAGATATACTCGAAGATATGGGTATTACTATAATTGGAAGCTCTGTAAGCTCACCGTCTCTTGATATTCCCAGTATTTCAAGTAAGGTCTATAACTTATTAAAGAATCAATCCTATGAAATTATCCTAGATTTAGGGGGTAATCCACAAGGTGCTAGAGTAATGGGTAGGTATCAAGAGCTCCTAAAAGATGGTGACTACGATATGTTCTTTATATTAAATGCTAATAGGCCTGAAACTCAGAAAGTAGAAGATGTGCTGGTCTTTATGGAAAGAATACAGGATATAGCTAGGCTTAGGTTTACAGGGATTGTTAACAATACTCACATGTTAAAAACCACATCCCTTGAGGATATCTTAAAAGGCTATAGGCTGGCAAAGGAAGTATCTAATTTTACCGGCATTCCTATCAAGTACAATGCCGGGTTAGAATCCCTAATAAAATCTATTGATATGGACTTAGAAGGAGAATTATTTCCTATAAAATTATATATGAGAGAGGAATGGATGGTTTAATTAAGGAGGAGATATAAGTGCCCAAACAAAGAGGAAATGTTACATTTAAAGAAGACCTTTGTAAAGGCTGCGGTCTTTGTGTATCCGTGTGTCCCGTAAAGATTTTAGAATTAAAGAGAGAGGTTTTAAATAAGAAGGGATATAATCCAATATCTGTCACTGAACCAGAAAAGTGTATTGCTTGCATTAATTGTGCATTGATGTGTCCTGATTTAGTTATTAGTGTGGAAAAAATAGATTAAGGAGGCTATAGTATGACCAAGGTTCTAATGAAGGGAAATGAAGCTGTAGGGGCAGCAGCCATTAAGGCAGGCTGTAGATTTTTCTTTGGATATCCTATAACTCCTCAAAACGAAATCCCTGAGTACATGTCTAGAGAATTGCCAAAGGTAGGAGGTGTATACGTCCAGGCTGAATCTGAGATTGCAGCTATTAATATGGTATATGGAGCTGCAGGATGTGGAGCCAGGGTTATGACCTCATCTTCTAGCCCCGGTATAGCCTTGAAGCAGGAGGGGATCTCCTATATAGCTGGGGCAGAATTACCTTGTGTCATAGTAAATATGATGAGAGGTGGGCCTGGTTTAGGTGGAATCCAACCATCTCAGACAGATTACTTTCAAGCCACAAGAGGTGGAGGTAATGGGGACTATAGGTTGTTGGTACTTGCACCGGCCAATATTCAAGAAATGGTTGATTTAATAATTGAAGGATTTGATTTGGCAGATAAGTATAGGAATCCCGTTATGATATTAGGGGATGGAATGCTGGGTCAGATGATGGAACCTGTAGAGTTTAAAGAAACTAAGAAGAGGGATTTACCTGAGAAGGATTGGATAACTACTGGTACTAAGGGCAAAAGAAGACCTAATATAATTAACTCTCTATACCTTAACCCTGAGGACTTAGAGAGACATAATGAAGTACTCCAAGGGAAATATAAGAAGATGATGGAAGATGAAGTAAGAGTAGAATCCTATAATATTGAAGATGCAGATGTTGTAATTTCAGCCTATGGTACTACAGCTAGAATAGCTAGAAGTGCCATAACAAAACTGGAGAAAGAAGGCTATAGGGTTGGTCTAATTAGGCCTATAAGCTTATTTCCATATCCTTATAAGGAATTTAATAAAATTAAGGATAGTTGTAAAGGGGTTTTAACGGTTGAAATGAATACGGGCCAGATGTTTGATGATGTAAGAATAGCTTTAAATGGCAGGATACCTGCATACTTTTATGGAAGAACCGGTGGAATGGTTCCTACACCGGAGGCCATAGCCCAAAGGGTAAAGGAAATTCTTGGGGGTGAGATTAAATGACTCTAGTATTCCAAAGAACAAAAGGATTAACCCACATTCCTACCCATTATTGTCCGGGTTGTACCCATGGTATTATTCACAGGTTAGTAGCTGAAGCACTTGAGGAATTAAATGTCTTGGAAAATGCAGTAGGAGTAGCACCTGTAGGTTGTGGCGTATTAGCCTATAATTATTTTAATTGTGATATGCATCAAGCAGCACACGGGAGGGCACCGGCCGTTGCAACGGGTATTAAGAGAGTTCTTCCTGATAACTTCGTATTTACTTATCAAGGAGATGGGGATTTAGCTTCTATAGGTACTGCAGAAATAGTCCATGCTGCACATAGGGGGGAAAGGATTTCCACTATATTCGTAAACAATGCCATATATGGAATGACAGGGGGGCAAATGGCCCCAACAACCTTAGTTGGGCAAAAGACAACAACAACACCTTACGGAAGAGACGAATCCCTTTGCGGAAAGCCGATTAGAATGAGTGAGCTTCTTGCTACTATTGACGGAGCCAAATTCGTCGAAAGGGTATCAGTAAATTCACCTCCTAATGTAAGAAAAGCTAAAAAAGCCATATTGGAATGCTTTAGAGTTCAAATTGAAGGTAAGGGATTTGGTATAGTAGAAGTACTATCTACATGTCCTACTAATTGGGGATATACTCCTGTGGAAGCCCTTAGATGGCTTGAAAATAATATGATACCTTATTATCCCCTTGGAAATTTCAAGAGACCTGGGGAGGGGGAATAACATGGATGAAAGGCTTATAATTGCTGGTTTTGGAGGTCAGGGAGTCATGGCTATGGGACAGCTTTTGACTTATTCAGGGATGTTGGAAGGCAAGAATGTATCCTGGTTACCATCCTATGGACCTGAGATGAGAGGTGGGACTGCTAACTGTAACGTAATCATTTCTACTAGCCCTGTTGGTTCTCCTGTTGTAGTTGAAGCGACTACAGCAATAGTTCTCAACAAACCCTCTATGGACAAATTTGAAGATGCTGTTATTCATGGTGGGAGGCTTTTTATAAATTCCTCTCTTATTGAGAGGAAATCCACTAGAGATGATATAGAAGTTTACTATATACCTGCAAATGAAATTGCTAATGAATTAGGAAATTTAAAGGTTGCTAATATGGTTATGATGGGAGCATATTTAGAAGTAGTTAAGACTGTTGAAATTACATCTATTTATAGTGGCTTTTTAAAAGTATTTGGGGAATCTAAAGCTGATTTTCTACCAATCAATAAAAAGGCTTTAGAAAAAGGGGCGGAAATAGTTAGGAAAAAAGGTTAGGTGAATTCACCTAACCTTAAATATTAGCATCTATCAGCAGTTCCTGCTATAGCTCCGATACTAACCTGCCTATTTTGAAGAACCTTTAGAGTAAGCTCAACTACTATCTTTTCTTCTAATTTGTTAAATAGTTTTTCTTCAAATGGCAGCTCATAACAATCAGGATTGTAACGTCCAATAAATTCATCGAAGGCATATAGGTTGGCGGTTATCAACTCACAAAAAGGTAGCTCGTTAAAGTTTTCGGTTCTGAATTGATTGATTTCAGACAAGTCCCCTGCTAATAAATTATCTTTTTCAGCATAGTACTTATTTGGAAGATCTGAAACTTTAAAATATTCGAATTCAGAAACCGTATTTGTTAGTAGAGGAGCCGGTGGTGTTGTAAAGGTAACCGGGGTAGAACATTCAAAAGGCACATCCACAGTACAATGACGAAGATCTCCGCAAACTCCTTCCCTATTAGAGCAATCCCTTGTGGAATAATCTATATTCTTTCTTATAAAACCTTTGATAAATAGGATATTAGTTGGTTGTAGAAGCATACATTGGGTAATCTTTAATCTCTTCTTTACATCCTTTATTTCAAGGGCAAGTTCCGGTAACTTAATAAATGAATTAACATTAAACCTAACTGTAAATTCAGCTAATACTACAGGGACTTTAACAACTACCCCTCCTGGTATTCCTACAGGTGTAATAGGGGTATTTGGGCAAGTATCCATCGTTGTACTATCAACATCAACACAGTTATTGCACGAATCCTTTACTTTATTTCCTGAATATAATTTAGATTTGTTTTCGCTAACACTTATATTGCTTACTTTTCCATCTATTGATTTTTTCATTATAGTTCCTCCAATATATTAAAGTTGTTACGGTTTAAGTTGTCCGTATCCTACTACAATATATTCAGATGAACCTATTTTTGTGAAACGTATTAGGAAAATAACTCGTCGATTAATTCTTTAACACTAGTTATTCTATCGATTCTATAACCGTTTTTTCCTATGAATATAAGCCCCTCATCTGTCTTTCCATTGACTGAATTAATCAGAGCCTTGGAGATACAATAAGGAGTAGTTACAGGATTACATGGTTGAAGACACCTATAACATTTAGTAACTTTCTCTTTTTCATCCTGAATCCTCTTAATGAAAGGATTGATAATAGCTTGGCCAGGCATGCCTACAGGACTTAATACTATATCAATATCTTCCTCTTTGGCATTAAGATATGCATTCTTAAATTCACTTGAAGCATCGCACTCATAAGTGGCCACAAATCTAGTGCCTATCTGTACACCACTACATCCAAGTTCAATGTATTCTTTTATATCATTTGAGTCATAAATCCCACCTGCAGCGATTACAGGAATCTTCTTACCACATTCATCTTCATAAGGTCTTATTACATCAATTACATCTTTAACTATTTTCTTTAAGTCTGGTAATTCACCCTTTAGGTCTTCAAGAGAAAAACCTAGGTGGCCACCTGCCTTTGGACCTTCAACTACGATTAAATCCGGTAAATAATCATATCTTTTTTTCCAAAGCTTGGTAATCACTGCAGCAGCTTTTCCGGATGAAACAATGGGTGCTATCTTAGTTTCACTTCCTTTCACTAATGATGGTAATTCACTAGGTAAACCTGCTCCAGAAATTATCAAGTCGATCTTTTCCCTTACAGCCACTGCAACCATTTCCTTATAGTTGTTCATGGCCACCATAAGATTTACTCCTAAAATACCTTCGGGACTTAATTCTCTAGCACGTCTTATTTCCTTTGCCAATGCTCTTTCATTTGCTTCATTACAATTTCTTTCAAAATCATCTTCTCTAAAGCCAATTTGTACTCCTGAAATCACACCTATTCCACCATAATTTGCAACAGCAGACGCAAGATTTGACAATGATATGCCTACTCCCATTCCACCCTGAATAAGGGGGAATTTTGTAAATTTTTCACCTATTCTAATTTGTGGGAACTTCATTTATTCACCTCTTTCTGCCTTTTCTATGGCAAACATAAACTCACCTTCAGCAGCTACTTCCTCTCCTACATAAGCAACTCCCTGGCCTATTCCAATTGAACCTCTTAGTTTTGTGATTTCAACTTCCATTCTTATAGTATCTCCAGGCTTTACTACCCTTTTAAATCTAAATTTATTTATTCCTGCAAAGAATGGGATTCTGCCTTTGAGTTCTTCCTTGGAAAGTAGGATTACAGACCCAACTTGAGCCATTGTTTCTATCATTATAACTCCTGGAAACACAGGCTTACCCGGGAAGTGACCTTGGAAGAAGTATTCATTCATAGTAACATTTTTATATCCAATGCCCTTCATTCCACCTTCTAAAATTTCTACTTTGTCTACAAATAAAAATGGATTTCTATGAGGGATAATATCCATTATTTCTTCAATATTTACTATTGTACTCACTTTTGCACCTTCTTTTAATATTTTTAATCGAAACTTAAGCTTGAATTAAGATTGA
Source organism: uncultured Tissierella sp. (assembly GCA_964540195.1). Taxonomy (GTDB): domain Bacteria; phylum Bacillota; class Clostridia; order Tissierellales; family Tissierellaceae; genus Tissierella_B. The sequence goes on along the minus strand of CAZIMA010000052.1, from coordinate 1,500 downwards.
TTATTTTGATAAAATATAATATACTTAATCTTAAGTTTTTGATTGTTTAAGTATGAAATAAGTTGAATAGAAATCTTATCACACCACTAAATGAAATATGGCCACAATAATATGAACGATTTATCAACTCGTTTCATTATATACAATAATAATTGAAAGCTTATGATTTTGCAAATATAAAATTGAAATCAAAAGAAGAAAGTAGTAATAAAATTTAGTCAATGGGGGTGAGAATTTGAAGAAAATTTCTGTAGGAATTTCCGGAATCGGAAGCTATGTTCCTGAAAAGGTCCTTACTAATTTTGATCTATCTCAGATGGTAGATACCAATAACGAGTGGATAGTTGAAAGAACAGGTATAGAGGAAAGAAGAATTGCTGATAAATCCCAGGCAGCATCTGATTTGGCAACAGCAGCTGCATTAAAGGCTCTTGAGGATGGAAAAACAAAGGCAGAGGATATTGATTTGATAATAGTCGCAACAGCAACTCCGGACCATGCTTTTCCTGCAACAGCATGTATGGTTCAGAAGAATATTGGAGCTACAAAAGCTGCAGCATTTGATATGAGTGTTGGATGCTCAGGATTTGTATATGCCTTAGTAACAGGTGCTAACTTTATATCTACGGGCATATATAAGAAGATTTTAATAATTGGCTCAGAGATATTATCAAGCATAGTAAACTGGGCAGATAGAAATACCTGTGTCTTATTTGGAGATGGAGCAGGAGCAGTAATACTAGAGGAATGTGAAGATGGTTTTGGTATCCTAGCTAGTGAATTAGGTTCCGATGGGAGCAAAGGAGATGTTCTAGTAGTTCCAGCAGGTGGTTCAAGATTACCTACATCTATAGAAACTATAGATTCAAAACTTCATGCTATTCAAATGGACGGCAAGGAAGTGTTCAAATTTGCCGTAAGAATAATGGAAAAGTCATCAACGGATGTATTAGAAAAGGCTGGGTTGCAGCTAGAAGAACTGGACTTTTTAGTACCCCATCAAGCAAATATAAGAATTATAGATGCAGCCCTTAAAAAGTTAAAACTAGGTAGGGATAAGGCATGTATAAATTTAAATAAGTATGGTAATATGTCTGCAGCATCAATACCTGTAGCACTTGATGAAGCAATTAAGGATGGAAGAATCAAAAAGGGAGACAATTTGATTATGGTAGCCTTTGGTGCCGGTCTAACCTGGGGTTCTATAGTTCTTAAGTGGAGTAGGGAGGAAATTAATGATTAACCGGGTAACCAAACTATTAAATATTGAATATCCCATTATTCAGGGAGGAATGGCTTGGGTGGCAACCTATGAGCTTGCATCTGCTGTATCAGAAGCAGGGGGATTAGGAATCATTGCCGCAGGAAATAGGTCTGGTGAATATTTGAGGGACCAGATAAAAAAGTTAAGAGAAAAAACCGATAAACCATTTGGAGTTAACATAATGTTAATGTCACCAAATGCTGAGGATATTGTAGATATTGTATGTGACGAAAGGG
>CAZIMA010000051.1:570-10668 GCA_964540195.1 uncultured Tissierella sp. | reverse complement strand
ATCAATATATATTCTTGAAAGGTCCAAATTTGGATTATCAATTAATAATTTCAACATGGTTTTATAAAACATATGCTCAATATCGTCTAACACATATATAGGTCTTTTTATATCTAAAACATATTTTTCTATTGCTGTGCTAACTAGTGAACCGCTTACAATAAAAGCATCCATTAAAATTTCATTATCCCTATAAAGGTCTGCAACTTCAGTGAAACTATTATAAATTAAATACTTAATCTCGCAAATGTCTTTAAACTCTTCTTCAATTGTCAATAAATAATCTAGATGAACTTCAGATGTAATCACACCAAATTGCAACTTCATATTATACCCCCAGGATCAAACTCCGTTATTTAAGTGTATTATAGCATGAATAAAAGAAATTTCAATGAGAAAATCACGGGATTTCTACAAGAAGTTTCAAAAAGATATTGACATTATGAGAAGTAGGGCCTATAATTAATCAGAAAGGACTTCTTAAAAAGTCATTAAATAGAATTTAAGTTGATGTAAACGTTTTCTGCACAAGATGACTTTCAAATCTTATGAAGTTACTAGGTAATAAAATTTAAGAATAGATTTAGGTCAAACCTTTAAATCTAAAATATAGGAGGAAAAATTATGACAGGTATAAGTGCAATAAAAGAAATTGATGCAAAAGGTACATTAATTACTGAATTAGCTAAGAAAATATGGGAAAATACTGAAATAGCATATAAAGAATATAATGCATCAAAATGGACAGCAGAATTGTTAGAGGCCGAAGGATTTGAGATTGAAACTGGCTATGCCGGTCTTCCAACAGCTATAAAAGCTACATGGGGTAGTGGTAAACCAGTAATTGGATTTTTAGGTGAATATGATGGATTACCAGGTATGAGTCAAAAGGTATCTACTGAAAAAGAGCCTGTTGTAGAAGGTGGACCAGGACAAGCTTGTGGTCATAATCTACTTGGAGCAGCCCATGTTGGAGCAGTTATTGGAATGAAAAAGGAAATGGAAGAAAAAAATCTACAAGGAACAATCGTTTACTATGGTTGTCCTGCTGAAGAAGCTCTTACAGGAAAAGTATTTATGGCACGTAATGGAGCTTTTAGAGACCTTGATATTGTTATGTCTTGGCATCCTGGGACTAGAAATGAAGTATCATTAGGAACAATGACAGCTATGAACTCAGCAAAGTTCCACTTCAAAGGGAAAACAGCCCATGCCGGTGGAGACCCACATAATGGTAGAAGTGCTTTAGACTCAGTTGAGTTGATGAATATTGGTGCTAACTACTTACGCGAACACGTTACTGATGATGTACGTATTCATTACGTTATTACAAATGGGGGCATGGCGCCAAATATTGTTCCGGATAAAGCCAGTGTATGGTATTATGTAAGAGCTCTAAGTAGAGATGCAGTAGTTGAAACTTATGATAGATTAATAAATGTTGCTAAAGGTGCTGCCTTAATGAATGGAACAGAAGTGGAGATAGAGTTTTTAGGTGGATGCTATAATACTTTACAAAACCATGTTCTTGTAAATCTTATCCATGAGACAATGAATGAAGTAGAATTACCTGTTTATACGGATGAAGAACTTAAATTTGCAGAAGACCTTAATAAGACAAGTGCTAATTATAGCTCTTTAAGAGCATCCGGCAAGGTAGCTGAAGGAATGCAAATGCATACTGAAGTGGACCCTGTTGTTAATACTAATCTTTATGGCTCAGTTGATGTAGGGGATGTAATGCATATTGTACCTGGAGTTTTATTTATGACAGCAACTCAAAATATTGGAGCAGCAGGTCATTCTTGGCATAATACAGTATGTGCAGGAAGTTCTCTAGGGATGAAAGGTATGCTTTATGCGGCTAAGGTTATGGCAGTAGCAGGCATTAAAGCTCTTGAAGATCAAACTATAATTGAAAATGCAAAAGTTGAATTTGAAAAGGTTATGAATGGAAAGTTATATGAATGCCCAATTCCTGATGAGATAGCAGTACCTAAATAAAGCTTTAGAAGAGATAAATATTAATTTTAAAAAGACCTTCTATTATTTAAATTAATATAGAAGGTCTTTTTAAAATTCAAGGTAGATTTAATTAGCAATATTAAATATGAGGAGGGATTAAATGGTCAAGAAATTATATCACGGCAAGATATATTACGGATGGTTTATAGTAGTTGCAACATTTATTATCTTGGCTAGCTCGATGGGGATAGTTTTTAATACTTCCAGTCTTTTTTTGAAGCCTATTAGTGATGATTTAGGCTTTACACGATCAGCTATTAGTGCAACTATTATGATACGTTCCTTTACTCAAATGATAGTATCCTTATTTTCAGGAAGGATTTTTTCTAGATATAAACTTAATAATGTGATGAAATTATCAACAATAGTTCTAGTAATATCATTTTTTTCTTATTCTATTTTAGACTCATTAGTGTTATTTTATCTTGTAACCATAATAGTAAGTTTATCCTTTTCTTTAATGAGCATATTACCTCTCTCATTAATCTTAAATAATTGGTTCAATGATCGTATTGGTACAGTAACGGGATTTGCTTTTATGGGCAGTGGAATAGGTGGTATGCTATTTAATTCTCTTGCCGGGAAATGGATTTTAGAATATGGGTGGAGAAACACTTATCAAATTCTAGCATTGATAATCTTTCTTACAGTCACTCCCTTTATATTTTTCATAATAAAAATTCATCCTAGGGATATAGGATTGAAACCATTAGGAGAACTACCCGAATCTAATCCTAATTTAGATGTTGAAGATGAAGGGGTATTGTTAAAAGAAGTTATAAAAACAAATAGATTCCGAGTAATGATTTTTAGCTCAATATTAATAGCAATGAGCATAAACACATTGATGATGACCATCTCTCCTCATTTAACTGATATAGGATATACCATTACTTATAGTGCCAATATAGTAGCCATATGTATGGGGGCAATTGCCATAGGAAAGCTTATATTGGGCTATTTATATGATAAATTTGGAGTTAAATTTGCAACTATTATCTCATGTTTATCAACCTTATTAGGGATAATTGGGTTAATTAGGTATAATAGTGATTTGATTTTATTAATACTTATCATTGGTTCAGGAATCGGAGGTGCTTATGGTACTGTGGGACCACCTATAATTACAAAAAAATTATATGGAAAACGAGATTATAGCGCAGTATATGGTGTGGTTTTTGCAGCTAATGCAATTGGAGCAGCCCTAGGGCCTTTGTTAAATGGTTTTACTTACGATTTAACAGGTTCTAATATTTTGGGTCTTAAATTAATGTTTATAATTGCTATTATATCCATGATTGTTTTTTCCTTTGTATTACCTAAGGAAAATAAAGCGAGGGCCAACCTTAAATCTAATGCTTTTTAACTATATTAGAGCTTCTAGTGTGTCCGGATGCATTTTTTTTGGTATAATACTAAAAAAGGGTGTTTTATCAAAATAAGGAGTGGGATATATGTTAAGTAAAGCCATAGAATTAGCAGCTCATGCACATGATGGACTAAATGATAAGTGTGGAGAACCATATATTCTTCATCCATTGAGGGTAATGCTCGCCTGTAAGGATGAGCTTAGTAGAATATGTGCAGTTCTTCATGATGTAGTAGAGGATACAGAAACTACTTTTGATGATCTTCGTAATGAAGGATTTTCAAATGAAGTAATAGAAATCGTAGACTGTTTAACTAAGAGAAGCGGAGAGAAGTATGAGGATTATATAGCTAGAGTTTTGACAAATGAAATAGCAATGCAAGTCAAATTAGCAGATTTAAATGACAATATGGACCCTAATAGGATCTCATGTTATGACCTGGAATATGAGGAGAGATTAATAAAGTATAAGCTAGCTAAAAGAAGAATTTTAGATAATTTATTTGTATAGTGGCATAGTCTACCTATATTTAGCTAAAAAATTTATAAAAAAAGTATATGTCGAAGAATGTAAAAATAAATTTAAATTATTTTAAAGATGTAAACGTTCCCCTTGGAAACTTGTGTATTTCAATGTTTCTTATTGTGGTATAATAGTTTTATTAGTTTTTTAGGGGGAGATGATACTTTTGTTTAGAGAAAAGCTGCTTAAGGATATGGAATTTATAATTGAGCTAGACAAGATGAAGACCATATTCAGAAAGACTCACATAATTGGAGAAGATAGATATGAAGATGATGCTCAACATTCTTGGCATATTTCAATTATGGCAATGATATTATCTGAATACGCTAATGAGGAGATAGATTTATTAAAGTCAATTAAGATGCTTTTAGCTCATGACTTGGTTGAAATCTATGCAGGAGATACTTTCTGTTATGATGAACAAGGTAATATTGATAAAAAGGAAAGAGAAATAGCGGCAGCTGAAAAGATCTTCGGTATATTAGACCATGAAAAAGCAGAGGAATTAAGGTCTCTCTGGGATGAATTTGAAGAGATGAAAACGCCTGAATCTATATTTGCAAATGCAATGGATAGGCTTCAACCTATGCTAAGCAATTATAAGAATAATGGAGGAACATGGAAGGACTTTGATGTTTCTAAGTCGGATATCTATAAGAGAATAGATCCGGTTAAGCATTCTTCCGATGAATTATGGTGTTATGTAAATTATATGATTGAAGATGCATTTCAAAAGGGATTAATCAATAGGAGATAGGCATTTAGCAGGAGTTTTCTCCTGCTAAAAAAACACGGCATGTGAAAACGATGCCAGTAAATTTAATGGGGGCTAAATAATGGGAAAAATAATACAATGTGTACCAAATTTCAGTGAAGGTAGGAACAAGGCTACATTAGAGTTGATACTGGATGAAATTAGAAATGTTGAAGGTGTGAAGCTTTTAGATTATTCAATGGATAAGGACCATAATAGAAGTGTTGTAACCTTTATAGGAAGTCCAGAGGCAGTTGTTGAAGCTGCCTTTAATGCAACTAAGAAGGCAGCTGAGCTAATAGATATGAGAGGCCACCATGGTGAACATCCAAGAATGGGTGCCACAGATGTAATTCCATTGATTCCTATTTCGGAGATGACTATGGAGGAATGTGTTAAGCTTTCAGAAGACCTAGGTCATAAAATAGGAAGAGAGCTTGGAATATCAGTATACCTATATGAAAGATCAGCGACAGCACCTAGCAGAGAAAACCTAGCAGATATAAGAAAAGGGCAATATGAGGGTATGGGTGAGAAATTAAAATCAGATGGATGGGCTCCTGATTTTGGGCCTTCTGACCTAAATCCTAAGGCTGGAGTTACTGCAATAGGGGCTAGAATGCCTCTTGTAGCATATAATATCAATCTTGGAACTAACAATCTAGATATAGCTAAGAAGATTGCAAAGGCAATTAGAGCAAAGACCGGTGGTTTTACCTACTGTAAAGCCCTAGGGCTTGAGATTAAGGAAAGGGACATAGTACAAGTTTCAATCAATATGATTGATTATACTAAGACCCCTCTTTTTAGGGTATTTGATACAGTTGAAAGGGAAGCTATGAGATACGGAGTCAATGTAATAGGAAGTGAAATCATTGGCCTGGTACCTATGGAAGCCCTTATAGATGCAGCTGACTACTATTTGAGATTGGAAAACTTCGACAAGGGTCAGATTTTAGAGAAGAGGATGTCAGAGTGAAAGGATGATTTTATGAAGGCTACACTAGTAATTCAAAATATTAAGAACCTAATAACTATAAAGGGTGAAAACGGACCTAGAAAAGGCCTTATGCAGAAGGAAGTTGGCCTAATAGAAGATGGGCTTTTAGCTATCCGAGATGACAAGATAATATATGTTGGTCAAGGAAGATTACCTGAGGAGATTAAAATCGATGAAAAAACAGTAATTATTGATGGTAGAGGAAAAACAGTGACTCCAGGCCTGATTGACCCACATACCCATTTAGTCCATGGGGGAAGCCGTGAACATGAGCTAGCTATGAAATTAGCTGGAAAAGATTATCTTGAGATTCTGGCAGCAGGAGGTGGGATTCATTCTACAGCTAAGGCTACAGCAGAGTCTGGCTTTCAAGAACTTTATGACAAGGCAAAAAAGAGTCTGAATATTATGATGAGTTATGGTGTAACTACTGTAGAAGCTAAATCGGGCTACGGAATAGGAAGCTTTGATACAGAGTTAAAACAAATAGAGGTGGCCAATAAATTAAATGAAGACCATCCATTGGATATAGTTTCTACATTTATGGGTGCCCATGCAGTTCCTAAAGAATTTAAGGAGAAGTCTGACTCCTTCGTAGATAAACTAATAAATGAACAAATACCCTATATAGGTCAAAGAGGGTTAGCTAAATTCTGTGATGTATTTTGTGAAGAAGGAGTGTTTTCAGTAGACCAGTCTAGGAGGATACTCAAGGCAGCAAAGGCAAGTGGACTTATTCCCAAGATCCATGCAGATGAAATAGTATCCTTAGGTGGAGCTGAACTAGCTGCTGAAGTAGGATGTATATCTGCAGAACATTTAATAGGTGCTAGCGATAAAGGGATTAGGGATATGGCTGAAAAGGGGACTATAGCTGTTCTCCTACCTGGAACTAGCTTTAACCTTCAAAAGAGTAAGGCAGCAAGAGCTAGGAAGATGATAGATGAAAATGTGCCTGTTGCCATTTCAACGGACTATAATCCAGGCTCCTGTCCTAGTGAAAATTTACAACTTATGATGACCCTAGCATCCTTGACATTGAAGATGCAACCTGAAGAAGTAATAGTTGGAGTGACTATGAATGCTGCAGCAGCCTTAGGCCTTGAGGATGAAATAGGGTCACTTGAAGTTGGCAAGAAGGCTGATATAGCCATATTTGACGCACCAAATTTAGATTATATGATTTATCATTTTGGAATTAACCATACAGACACTGTCATCAAGAAAGGCAAAATAGTATTTACAAAATAAGAAGGGAGCTTCAAGCAAACATTTAAATGGAGGTTAAATTATGTGGAGTAACGAAATAATCGAAAATGCCATGGAGATAAAACTAGATCATTATCTTCCTGAATATCCTAAGTTTAATAAACTTATTAGAAGAGCACCTAAGAGGGACTTTACCCTAACCAAGAGTGAAACAGAAATAGCCCTAAAAAATGCATTGAGATATATTCCTGAAGAATTTCATGAGGAAATAGGTCCGGAGTTTTTAGAGGAGCTATTGACTAAGGGAAGGGTATATGGCTATAGATTTAGACCTGATAGGCCTATTTATGGAAAGCCGATTGATGAATATAAGGGAAAATGCATTGAAGGAAAGGCATTTCAGGTAATGATAGACAACAACTTATCCTTTGATGTAGCCCTATATCCATATGAACTAGTTACTTATGGTGAAACAGGCCAAGTATTTCAGAACTGGATGCAGTATAAGCTTACTATGAAATATCTTGAAGAGTTAAGGGATGAACAGACTCTGGTTATAGAATCAGGTCATCCCCTTGGGTTATTTAGGTCTAGCAAGCAAAGCCCTAGAGTTATAATTACCAATGCCTTGATGGTAGGTTGCTTCGATGACCAAGAACATTGGATTAAAGCCCAAGCTATGGGAGTAGCAAACTATGGACAGATGACAGCTGGTGGATGGATGTATATAGGACCACAGGGCATAGTACATGGAACCTTTAACACCGTATTAAATGCAGGAAGAATGAAGTTGGGAATCCCTGCTAATAAGGATTTGAAGGGGCATATGTTTGTGAGCTCCGGACTTGGTGGAATGAGTGGTGCTCAAGGTAAAGCTACTAAGATTGCAGGTGGAGTAGGAGTAATTGCAGAAGTAGACTTGTCAAGGATAAACACAAGGCTTGAACAGGGATGGATTGATTATTATTATGAGGATTTAGGAAAGTTATTTGCTCATGCTAAGAAAGATATGGAAGGTGGAAAACCATCATCCCTAGCATATCATGGCAATATAATCGACCTGCTGGAGTATGCTTTGGAAAATAATATCCATATAGAATTGCTTTCAGACCAAACATCCTGTCATGCAGCCTATGATGGAGGATATTGTCCACAAGGTTTAACTTTTGAAGAGAGGACTAGGATGCTTTTCGAAGATAAGGAAGGATTTATTAAGAAAGTAAATAAGAGCCTAAGACATCACTTTGAGTTGATTCAAAAGCTAACTGATAAGGGTACTTATTTCTTCGATTATGGTAACAGTTTCTTAAAGGCCGTATATGATTCAGGGGTTAAGGAGATTTCTAAAAATGGCATAGATGATACTCAGGGCTTTATATTCCCTTCGTATGTAGAAGATATTATGGGGCCTATGTTATTCGATTATGGATACGGGCCATTTAGATGGATTTGTTTAAGTGGAAAGCATGAAGACCTTATAAAGACTGATAAGGCTGCAATGGATTGTATCGATCCAGATAGAAGATATCAGGATAGGGATAACTACAACTGGATTAGAGATGCTGAAGAAAATCAATTGGTTGTTGGTACTCAAGCTAGAATCCTATATCAGGATGCTTTAGGGAGAACCAAGATTGCATTAAAATTCAATGAAATGGTTAGGAATGGTGAAGTGGGACCTATTATGTTAGGTAGGGACCACCATGATGTCTCCGGGACTGATTCACCATTTAGAGAAACATCCAATATCAAGGATGGATCTAGTATGATGGCCGATATGGCTACTCAGTGCTTTGCTGGAAATGCGGCTAGAGGAATGAGCTTAGTGGCCCTTCATAATGGTGGAGGTGTTGGTATAGGAAAGGCTATCAACGGTGGATTTGGAATGGTACTAGATGGGTCAGAAAGAGTTGATACTATATTGAGTACTGCAATGCCATGGGATGTAATGGGTGGAGTGGCAAGACGTGCTTGGGCAAGAAATGAAAACTCTATTGAAACCGCAATTGAGTATAACAATAATTTCAAAGATACAGACCATATAACAATTCCTTATGTTGCAAATGAGGATTTAGTGAAAAAGTTAGTTGAAAACTGTGATAAAGCGGTATTATAGTAGTTAAAGTCAGTGCAAATGCCTGTTTCCTATGGTAAAATCATATAAATATATTTTTAATGGGTAGGCATTTATAGCCCGGATAACTGGAGGAATATGGTATGAGGCATATTTTAATCGATGGAAACAATCTAAGCCTAAAGGACTTTATTGAGATAACAAGAAATTATGCAACTATAGAGCTAACAGAAGAATCAATAGAAAAAGTAAATAAGGCCAGATCTCTTGTAGATAGGTATGTTGCAGAGGGTAAAGTTGTTTATGGAATTACAACGGGTTTTGGAAAGTTTTCCGATGTAACTATTACTGGGGATGAGACCAAGGCACTGCAAAGAAATTTAATAATCAGTCATTCATGTGGTGTAGGGGCTCCCTTAGATGAGGAAATTGTGAGAGGGATCATGGTTCTAAGGGCCAATGCCCTTGCAAAAGGATATTCGGGAATACGACTTTCTACACTACAAACCTTAATCCATATGTTAAATAAGGGAGTACATCCAATAGTACCTGAGAAAGGGTCCCTGGGTTCCAGCGGAGACTTGGCTCCTCTTTCACATATGGTACTAGTAATGCTAGGTGAGGGGGAAGCTATTTATAAGGGAGAAAAAATGTCCGGAAAAGAGGCCATGGAAAAGTCTGGAATACCTATAATAGACCTTACCTCAAAAGAAGGCTTGGCACTAATAAACGGTACTCAGGTCATGACTAGCATAGGGGCTCATACTGTGTATGATGCCATAAATTTAAGTAAGACTGCTGATATTGCAGCAGCCCTTACATCAGAAGCTTTAAAGGGAATCACAGATGCATATGATCATAAGGTTCATATGGTTAGGGGTCAAGAAGGACAGATAAATACGGCAAAGAATCTTCTTAATATATTAAAAGATAGTAAAAATACTACAAAACAAGGGGAGTTAAGAGTTCAAGATGCATATTCATTAAGATGTATTCCTCAAGTACACGGTGCTTCCAAGGATTGCTTTAAATTTGTTAAGGAAAAAGTAGAGATTGAAATGAATGCAGCTACTGATAACCCCCTTATCTTTGTTGATGAAGAGCAGGTTATATCAGGAGGAAACTTCCATGGTCAACCAAT
>CAZIMA010000051.1:0-560 GCA_964540195.1 uncultured Tissierella sp. | reverse complement strand
CTGAACTTGCTAACCTTTCGGAGAGAAGGCTGGAGAGACTTGTAAACCCAGCTCTAAGCAATGGATTGCCTGGATTCCTTGCCCCAAACGGAGGGGTAAATTCGGGATTTATGATTGTTCAATACGCTGCGGCGGCCCTGGTTTCAGAGAACAAGATACTTGCCCATCCGGCAAGTGTTGACTCCATACCGTCTTCAGCTAATCAAGAAGACCATGTATCTATGGGAACAATTGCTGCAAGAAAGGCAAGAGAAATTATGGGTAATGTTAGAAAGGTTTTGGCAATGGAAATCCTTGGAGCTTGTCAGGCTATGGATTTAAGGGGAGATAAGGGCTTAGGATTAGGAAGTAAGGTAGCCTATGATATAGTCAGAGAAAAGACACCTACTATTAAAGAAGATCGGGTAATGAATATTGAAATCAACATATGTGAAGAAATTATTAAATCTAATCTTATTGTAGAAAAGGTTGAGGAGAAAATAGGAAGTTTATATTAACTAGCTAGAGGAGGATTTATGGATATTCAAGCACAAGTAAAAGAATATAAAGATTACACTATA
>CAZIMA010000050.1:0-10689 GCA_964540195.1 uncultured Tissierella sp. | reverse complement strand
TTTAACATATTATCACCTAAAGAAGACTTCTTAAGATATGTAGACCCAAAGGAAATAGACCTGGTAATCGTTCCAGGTGCTGCATTTGACAGAAAAGGCTATAGAGTCGGCTACGGCGGTGGATTTTATGATAGGTTTTTGTCTACAAAAGTAAGAAAAGATGTTCCAAAAATTGCAATCGGTTTTGATTTACAGATTATAGAAGAAGTTCCTAGGGAAGAATTTGACTTTCCTGTGGACTATATCATAACCGAGAAGGAAATGATCCAATGTAAATAGTACTATGCAATTTATAAAAAAATGGTATATAATGAGTCTATGTTGTTTTTACCTATTTGGATAAATAGGGTTAAAATCTTTTGTATTTAGTGTAAGAAAAATTTTGTTTCAGGAGGATAATTTTATGAGTAGAACTATTGGCACTACAGTTAGAGGTATTAGAACCCCTATAGTAAAGGAGGGTGATGATTTAATCAGCATAGTTGTTGATTCAGTCTTAGAAGCAGTTAAAAGCGAGAACATTGTACTTAAGACTAAGGATGTCATCGGAATTACCGAGTCATTAGTTGCAAGAGCTCAGGGAAATTATGCTACTGTAGATGCAATAGGCAAGGATATTGCAGCCAAGTTTCCAAGTGATATTGGTGTAATATTCCCCATCCTAAGTAGAAATAGATTTTCAGTTCTTTTAAAGGGTATAGGACAGAGCGAGAGAAAAATTCATCTATTATTCAGCTATCCTTCTGACGAAGTAGGAAACCACCTGATGGATATAGATAGAATGGATGAATTAAATATAAATCCTTATACAGATGTATTAAGCGAAGAAGATTATAGAAGATTATTTGGTGATAAGGTAGTTCACCCTTTTACGGGAATTGATTATGTGCAAATGTACAAGGATTTAATTGGTGAAAATATTAGTATTTACTTTGGAAATGATCCTAGGATTATACTCCAACACACTAAGGACGTACTTGTAGCCAATATCCACGATAGATTTAGAACCAAGAGAATTCTAAAGGCAAATGGTGCCAATATAGTATATGGCCTAGATGAAATCCTTACAGAATCTATTGATGGAAGTGGATATAACCCGGATTTCGGTCTTCTCGGATCAAACCTTGCATCAGCAAATGAAGTAAAGTTATTCCCAAGAGATTGTGACTACTATGTAAATGAAATTCAAAGAATCCTTCTTGAAAAGACAGGAGTTAAACTTGAAGTAATGGTATATGGAGATGGAGCTTTTAAAGACCCTGTAGGAAAAATATGGGAGTTAGCTGACCCTGTAGTATCCCCAGGCCATACTGATGGACTAAGCGGACTTCCAAATGAATTGAAATTAAAGTATCTTGCAGATAATGAACTTCAAGGCCTGAAAGGTGAAGAAGCAGTTCAAGCTATGAAGAAGAAAATCTACAGTAAAGAAGCAGATAAGATGGCTGAAGCAGAATCTCTAGGTACAACTCCTAGAAGGATAACTGACTTATTAGGTAGTCTTTGCGATTTAACTAGCGGCAGCGGAGACAAAGGAACACCTGTTGTTTTAGTCCAAGGATATTTTGATAATTTTGCTACTGAATAAATCAATAACGATTTCAACAAAACCGAGCCAAGGCTCGGTTTTATTTTTATTTATGAGTTTGTATTATCATACAATATTATTGCTATATACTCTAAATCTGCATCGCCAATATTTTCTAGTGAATGTGATTCCCCGTTTCTACATAATGTTGAATCTCCAGCTTCAAGAATAAATTCTTCCCCGTTAAAGTTTACTAATGCTTTCCCGCTTAAGATATAATAGGTTTCAAAATCCCCTTTATGAGTATGATAACCTATGGAACTACCTGGTTTTAATGAACCCTTAACAAATAGCCTTCCCATATTATGAGCATCCTCTTTATTAAGAAAATGTATATTAGTAAGAGTCCCCTTCCCCCCTAAAAATTCATTGTGTACATCTACCCTCATATCATCCCTTCTTGTTATCATCTTTCTTCCTCCATTCAAATTTTACAATAATCAAATTTTAGAATCCCTACTTTATGCCATCCCCATCTTTTCCTAATCAATATTTTACCACAAGCTAGGCTTTATTACTTTTATTTTCTAAATATTTATGATATTATTAATTATCCAGTGCTATTTTATAGCTAGCACCTCGTTACATAAATAGAATATGTGGAATAAGAGGTAGATTATCATCAATAAAGACACAGGGGGTATATTATGCAATTATCTGAAAGAATTTCAAACATGCAGGCTTCACCAATTAGAAAATTAATGCCATATGCAGATGAAGCTAAAAATAAAGGTATTAAGGTTTATCCATTAAATATTGGGCAACCTGATATAAAGACACCTAAGGAGTATTTTGAAGCAATTAACAACTTTGATGGCGAAGTGCTTTCTTACGCCAATTCCCATGGTATTCCTGAGTTATTGGATACCTTTGAAAAGTATTTTTCAAAACATAATATCGATTTCACCAAAGATGAATTAATAGTTACCAATGGTGGAAGTGAGGCATTATTATTTGCTATGCTAGCTCTTTGTGATAATGGTGATGATTTGCTGATACCAGAGCCTTTTTACACAAATTACAACAGCTTTTTACAAATAGCAGGGGTTAATGTTGTACCGATAACTACTTATGCAGAAACCGGTTTTAGTCTGACGGATAAAGATGAGATTATGAATTTAGTTACGCCAAAGACAAAGGCTATACTTCTATCAAATCCTGGAAACCCTACGGGAAGAGTATATTCCAAAGAAGAAATAGAAATGGTTAAAGAAATAGCTATAGAAAAAAATCTATACATAATTTCAGATGAGGTATATAAGGAATTTACCTATGATGGCCTTGTATTCACAAGTTTTGCACACTTGAAGGAAATAGAGGACAGAGTAATTATCATAGATAGTATCTCAAAAAGATACAGTGCCTGCGGTGCCAGAGTTGGATGTATAGCAACTAAAAATAAGGAACTCTTTGCAAACCTTATAAAACTAGCTCAAAGCAGATTAAGCGTTGCTACTATTGAACAAGTTGGTGCTGCTAGCCTTATAAAGGTCTCCGATGAGTATATGGAGGAAGTTAAGGAGGAATACAGCCATAGAAGAGATGTAGTATTTAATGCCCTTCAAGAGATGGAAGGGGTAATTTGTGAAAAACCTCTTGGAGCCTTCTACGTAATTGCAAAGCTTCCTGTAGAAAATGCAGAGGACTTTGTCATATGGCTTTTAAGAGAGTTTAACATAGATAATGAAACAGTACTTTTAACGCCAGCAGAAAACTTCTATGGAACTGAGGGCCTTGGAAGGGATGAAGTAAGAATTTCATATTGCTTAAATATAGATTCCTTAAAAAAGGCAATGAATATCCTCAAAGAAGGTTTAATAGCTTATAATAATAAGTAACAAGAAGTAAAACTAAAAAACCCGAGATTCTTGCTAGGCTCAGAATGACATCTGTGATCCTGAGACGAACAGTATAATTACTGCTACCTAAGAATCTCGGGTTTTTGTTTTAAATTTGATTTAGTTTTTACTCTACATATTCAACGTCTAGGTGTACAGCTTGAGGCATTTGCTTTAATTCAGTCTTTACTACAGTAATGGGATAATCATATTCTTGAGTTACTATTTCATTAGGATCAGGATCTGTGAACAGGGCATGGACAACTATATCAAATTTACCTTCACCATATACTTCCTTTCTTATATTATCGATCTCAACCATATAGCCCTTGGACTTTTTCTCCCCTCTTGTAACTATTACATAAATTTCATCCTTAAACTTAGCCGTTAAAGCTCTCTCCTCCATTATATATTTTGGCAAGGCTTCCTGAATTTCAACAGGCAAATCATCCATATCCACATTTTTAAATGATATCCGGTCATCAGAACCTCTAAATATCCTAGGAACTATTAAGGCTCCGATTATTATGATTAGTACCAGTCCGGCAATTAAATATTTTTTCACACTTATCCCTCCTTGTCATAATTATATTTATTCAGGCAAGGAGAAATATATGCAAAAAGGCCCATAAAAAGAAACTATGAAGAGCCTATCTTAAAGACATAAACCCGAGATTCCTCACTGCGTTCGGAATGACAAACCTACTGTCATCCTGAGACGAGCAGTATAATCACTGCTAACGAAGGATCTCGGGTTTTATTAAATTATACTTAATGCAGTATTAACAACATTATCAACTGTTAGATTAAATTTCTTAAATAAGAGATTTGCAGGAGCAGATGCACCGAATGTATCGATGGAAATTATCTTTCCTTCGAAACCAGTATATTTATGCCATCCAAAGGATGAACCGGCTTCTATGGCAACTCTCTTAGTTACCTTCTTAGGCAGAACATCATTCTTATACTCTTCAGATTGTTGTTCGAATAGTTCCATTGAAGGCATAGAAACCACTCTAGTACCAATACCCTGGTCCTCTAAAGTCTTTGCAGCCTCATATGCCAAATGAACTTCCGAACCGGTAGCTATAAGGATTATATCTAGCTTATCCTTTTCCTTTCTTAATATATACCCACCCTTTAAAGCTTCCTTTCCAGTTCCATCAAGGATTGGAAGGCTTTGTCTAGTAAGGACCAAGCCAACAGGTGTACTCTTGCTAGTAAGGGCAGCATACCATCCTGCTGCAGTTTCTACAGCATCTGCAGGTCTAAATGTTATAAAATTAGGTTGAGCTCTAAATATTGCCAACTGCTCAATAGGTTGATGTGTCGGTCCATCTTCACCTACTCCAATGCTATCATGAGTTAGGACATAGGTTACCGGTAAATTCATTAGAGATGCCAACCTCATAGAAGGCTTCATATAGTCTGCGAAGATGAAGAAGGTACCACCATATGGTCTTACTCCACCATGCAACATCATTCCATTTAAAGCAGCTGCCATACCATGTTCTCTTACACCAAAGTGGATATTTGAGCCTGAGTAGTTTTCACTTGAGAAGCTTTCTCTATTTTTCATATTGGTCTTATTAGATGGAGCTAGGTCTGCTGAACCTCCAAATAGATTTCCTATTCTTTCTGAAAGCCTATTTATTATAATTCCTGATGCCTCTCTAGTAGCCATATCCTTTTCAAAAGACCAGAATTCCTCTGACTCTAAATAGTCCATTGGAAGGTCCATATTTATCCAGCTCTCAAATTCCTTAGCTAATTCAGGGTATTTAGCCTTATACTCTTCATATTTGGCATTCCAAGCTTTTTCTTCATCCTGATTTTTTGCAACAAGTTGTTTCATATATTCTCTAACTTCTTCTGAAACGAAGAATTGGTCATTCTGCCAGCTAAGTTGATTCTTTAAATAGTCCATATTTTCAGCACCAAGAGGTTCACCATGGGCTGATGCCTTACCTTGTTTCAAAGTACCATATCCTATTTCAGTCCTAATTTCAATTAGGGTTGGCTTTCCACATTTCTTAGCCTTTTCTATTGCTATTTGAATCTCATCTATATTATTTCCATCTTCAACATAAAGAGTTGACCATCCTAATGCTTCAAATCTTCCTCTAACGCTTTCATGGAATGCAAGGTCCGTTCCACCCTCGATGGTAATAGAGTTTGAATCATATAATACTATAAGCTTATCTAAGCCAAGAGCCCCCGCTAGGGATATAGCTTCATTACTTACCCCTTCCATTAAACACCCATCTCCTGAAAGAATATATGTATAATGGTCTACAAGTTTTATATCTTCCGTATTGAACTTAGAAGCTAAGTGTGCTTCAGCCATAGCCATTCCTACACCGTTTGCAATCCCTTGTCCAAGTGGACCTGTTGTAGCTTCTACTCCTATAGTATGACCATATTCCGGGTGTCCAGGAGTCTTACTATCAAGTTGTCTAAAATTCATTAAGTCATCCATTGTTAGTCCATATTCAAATAAATGTAATAATGAATAAATCAAGGCAGAACCATGTCCGGCTGATAAGATAAATCTATCCCTGTTAATCCAATTTGGATTTTTAGGATTATGCTTCATTACCTTTGACCATAGTGTATAAGCCATAGGTGCTGCCCCAAGTGGTAATCCCGGATGACCTGATTTTGCTTTTTCAACTTGTTCTACCGACAACATCCTTATGGTTTTAATGGTTAAATCGTCTATATTCATTGAAATTCCTCCTATTTCTTCATCTTTCATCTACTCAACTGATTCCTTATCTAGTATAACATTTACGAGAAACTTTGGAAGTGCCATTTGTCTTTTAATTCGAGATGGGTCTTGGACTAGCCTATAAAACCATTCCAAACCTAATTTTATAAATATTTCAGGAGCCCTTTTGGAATTTCCGGCTAATATATCCATAACTCCTCCATTGCCAATAATTACCCTTCCCTTAACTCTATCCTTGTTGGTATGGATCCAAAGCTCTTGCTTTGGAAAACCAAAACCTACAAAGATAATATCTGGATTTGATTTATTTATATCTTCAATAATTCTCTCTTCTTCAGCTTCACCCTTCAATCCTAGATGGCTACCCTTAAAATACCCATGATGGAATCCGGCTATTCTGATATTAGGATAATCTCCATTGATCCTCTCTGCTGCTCCTTTAGCTACGCCATCCTTTCCACCCAGTAGAAATAGGCTATAAGCATTTTTATTGGCTATATCCAGGAGTTTCATAGAGGTATCGAAACCTGTGACCCTTTCTTTTAGAGGTCTTTTCTTAATTCTCGACCCATAAATTAGACCAATTCCATCAGGTATAACTAAGTCTCCCTTATTTATTAATTCCTTAAGACTTCTATCTTCCTTAGCTGCCATAACAATTTCAGTGTTGGGTGTATAGATTGTCTTCAGAGAGTCTCCTTTTAAAAACTTCTCCAAGGTAAATACAACTTCGTCTAAAGTAGTATTTTGAATTTCTACCCCAAATATCCTTACCTTCTCCACTCTTTCACCTACTTTAAAATATCTAGAGCCATTTCAACGTTTTTAAGGGCTTTATTCCTTAAATCAACTTGTAATTTTCCCAGCTCACTCTTTATTGATTTTTGATTATTCCAAACAAGATCTATGTCCAAGAGTAGTTTGTCTATATCCAACTCCTCGACATTAGACATATACTTCATACCTATACTCTCCAGTATACCGGAAACCTTAGGGTCATAGACTAGACCAACCATTGGTACTGACTGAGTTGCTGCATAGATTAAGGAGTGAAGCCTCATGGCTACTATTAAGTCCAACTCACTTATAACTCCCATAATCTCCTCAACTGAATACTTATCCTTGAGTATGTAGGCACCTTCTTCCTTTAACAATTTCATTATCCTTTCACAGAAATTTAAATCTTCAGGATAATGCATTGGTATAAAAAGGACTTTTGTATTATATCTCTTTAGGATTTCATCGATTGCACCAGCCATTTTAATTTCAAGGTCCTCAGCCTTTTTCCATTCTCTTAAGGATATACCTATTAAATGACCGGTCTTATCTATATCCTCTTTTTTGAAAATATCCAACACAATATCCTGATTTGCAGGCTCCAAAGTAAATACCGGATCTGCAGTCACATAAGTTCTTCTATTTCTGATACCGATGCTTTCTATAAACTTCCTGGAACCTTCATCTCTAAGACTTATAATGTCAACCCAGTTTAGAACCCATTTGGTCAAAATCCTATTTATACCCTTACCTATTGGTCCAATTCCATTTGAGTAAACCATAACCTTCTTGCCAAAGAGTTTAGCAATAGCCATTACGGTAAGATAATACCAAAGTGACCTATTGCTAGTTACGTCCTGGAGAAGGCTACCTCCACCGCTTATTAATAAGGAAGCTTTCCTTATTGCCTTTATAACTTGAAATAGATTAAAACGGTTTACAGCCTTAACAGGGTACATCTTCTCCGTTTTTTCAGGACTGTTAGAAAGCACAACAATATCTATATCCTTATTCATTTCTCTTAGGTCCTTTACAATGGCCTTTAAAATGGCATCATCACCACTGTTATCAAAGCCATAATAACCGGACATAAGTATGGATTTGTTTTCCATAATGATTCTCCTTTAAACGTCTGATGTAAATAATATAAATCTAAATTATCTTTTCTTTAAAGTATCGGAAGTAATTGGATAACAATTGCCTCCTCTTATTCTGTCAAGGGTTAAAATCAGCCCTACTATTATCCAAAATGTAAATATTATCCTAGGTAGATAAAGGACGTTCTCTGCCATACCATGGACAAGAACTCCTCCTAGACTTGAAAGAGCACTAGCTGATAGAATTCTAATATATCTGTCATCACATTTAACCAGTTTTAATATTCCATACTTAAAGACAACAAATAACAAAAACAAAAATACTAAAAGTCCCGGTATTCCCATCTCAACTGCTGTTTGAAGATATGTGTTATGTGAGTGATAGATAGGCATGGTTCTTATATATGTTTCGAATACTTGTTTAAAGGGCAAATGTCCAAAACCCACTCCTGCTATGGGATAATCCCTTATTATATCCATTGTAATATCCCACATAGTAAATCTATATGCAATAGAAGAATCTGCAAAGTTTCCTATGCTCATAATTCTGTTTAAGATTGACTGGGGCAGAAAATATACCGCGCCTAAAGATATTGGAACTACCGATAGTAAAAGTCTTCTTTCTAATAACAATATAAATACAAGGGCAGAAAATGCAAAGCCCACCCAAGACCCTCTTGATAGGGTCATTAGCATGGCAAGTACCATTATAAGAGTAGTCCCTAAAAAAATAACCTTCTTTGAAATCTTCTTAGTATACCAAAACAAACCTACCGACAAAGGTATTATCATGATTAAATATTCGGCAAGAATATTAGGATTATGGAACACAGAATATACCCTCACCCTTACATCTGGGTTGTTTTCTACATCAAGCCAAGCAGCATCTATTTCCACACCTACTACATACTGATACAATCCATATAAAGCTACAAGGGTTGCAGAAAACACTAAAACCGTTACTATGGCGTTAAATGCATTTTTAGTCTTAATACTATTTACCATTACAAATACAAAGCTTAGACCTCCAAGATGAAGTGCTAAATCCCTAATGCTTCCCATAAAATTAATGGATGTAATAGTAGAAATAACTATAATGATTAGATATAGAATTATTGGTATATCCATATTCGACTTAGTCAAATCACTATGTTCATTCATAGTATCGTTTATTAAATAAATAGCTGCTAGAGAATACATCATCAATAGTCCAGCCATATCAGGTAAAAATGGCATAAGAAAAGCTGCCGCCATTAGCATTATCTTTATAGCTACCACCATTGATCACCTACCTCATCTGCAGAAAATAAATCTATAATAAATTTAACGATTATAGAATTAAGTAAGAGATTCCTAAAGTTATTTTCTACAATAATTCTTTTAAAACCTTTATTAATACCCCTTATAATTCTAAAAAACATACTTCCTGTTTCCCACTTTTTTATAGTTAAATTGATATTCTTTAATATCCTATTTGCAACATCTATAATCCAGGAATAAATCCTATAAAAAAAGCTATGGTCTATCAGACTCTTTCCAGAAGTAAAAATATCTTTCACTACAGAACCCTTAAAGAGATATCTTAAAAACCCTCCTATAGAATCTGCCACCTTCTTAACAAGACTTCCTTCATAATAGCCAGAAAAGAAACTCCAGAGCCTGACCAGCGACCTTACTACTACGCTGTTATACATAATACCACTCCTAGCTACTCTATTTCGATGCCCATAACCCTTGCAAAGAGAGCAATACTCTTATTCTTCACTCTAAATTCTACACCAATTCTAATTTGTTCATCTCCTGCTATAATAACATCAGGATTATTTTTTACATCTGCTTTTACCTTAAAGCTTGCAACGTATTTTTCAGGCACTTCCATATTAACCAATTTACCATCGACTTCTACGGGTTCCTTATAAGGTGAATATTGGACATCTTCAATAATTCCTATATATCCACCCTTATCATAATGATAGATAGGGTCTCCTTCTTTGATGTTTTCAACAGTGGCAAACCTTACATCGGAAACTTCAAATGTAATAGTTGCCGGTGTTGTCTCACTTACTACTATAGGCCTTGATTTAAGTCTGGATGCTCCTCCAATTACTAATAGACCTAATATTATCAATACAGATAAATCGATTATATTGATAATCCCAAATAATTTACCCTTTTCATTAATTAACTTCATAAATTACCTCCACTTTTTCAAAATCTCATTGTATATTTCAAGATGTCTTTTGCCCATGGCGCTGGATGAATAGTTATTATTAACATCCTCAAAAAGCTGTTGTCCAAGGCTATTTAATAGGCTGCTATCCTTGGTAAGGCTGATAATCCTCTGAGCAAGAGCTTCATAGTCCCCTACTTTAATAAGATACCCATT
Source organism: uncultured Tissierella sp. (assembly GCA_964540195.1). Lineage (GTDB taxonomy): Bacteria > Bacillota > Clostridia > Tissierellales > Tissierellaceae > Tissierella_B. Next base: position 272 of record CAZIMA010000050.1, on the reverse strand, counting down.
TTCTCCGTCTCTGATTAAATTCTTAATTCCACCCACATTAGTAGTTATAATAGTCTTTTTCATTCTTGCACCTTCCAAAATCACATATGGAAAGCTTTCACTTATGGATGTAAGGACATTGATATCAATTGCATTGTAGAAAGAATCTGTATCCTTTACATAACCCAGAAAAAAGATATTATCATTTAAGCCTAGAGAAGAAACCATAGCCTTTAGCCTCTTTTCATCATTTCCTTCTCCTGCTATTAAAAATATTATATCCTTATTGGATT
>CAZIMA010000049.1:0-10704 GCA_964540195.1 uncultured Tissierella sp. | reverse complement strand
TATTAAATGATGATGTAGCAAGGATGACCCTATCTTTAAATGCGGAATCTTCTGCGAATAAATTCTCTGCCATGACTTTTGCTGAAAATATGGAAGACCAATATAGGTATTTACTGGACACTATAGCTAGGATTGAACGAGTTTCATAATTACTCAATTAAGATAATAAAGGGATAGAAAGGGGTTAATATGAATATAGCATTTTTCTTAACACCAAAGAGAAATATTGAGTATATAAACATTGATGATACTATGGCTCAGGTACTTGATAGGATGGAGAAGAACACCTATACAGCCCTGCCCCTATTGGATAATGATGGGAAGTATGTAGGGGTAATAACTGAGGGTGACCTTCTTTGGAAATTAAAGAAAACCCCAGGGCTTTTGATTGAAGATACTGATGGAATATCAATTGGGGATGTAGAAAGACATACACAGAATCAAACCGTATCCATCAATTCCAATATTGAAGACCTAATTTCATTGGCTAAAAGTCAGAATTTTGTTCCTGTAGTAGATGATGAAGGAATATTTATTGGAATTATAAAAAGAAGCGATATAATCAACTATTGTGCTGATATGCTTATTAATACAAGGGCCAAAAAGATAATATAGATTGGGAATAGTAATCTTTCTACCCATTCTTAAATATACATAGACAGGAAGGGGGATTATTATGACAATTTATAGAGCCTTATTATTAACTATAGCACTTGCATCATCTCTGCCGGTGAATGGACCTGGCAGTATTGACTACAAAGGGGTTGGTGATCAGACCTACGAAGTTGAAATTGAAGAACCCTATATTGAACCGCCATTGGAACATTTCCCTATATCGGAGCCTAAAGAGGGGTGGAATCTATTTAATAACTTTAAATTGATTCTAAAAGAGGATATAGCAAGCGAAGATGTCTTAAAACTGAAAAGGTTTTTGCTACAAAAGGGATATATGAATAAAGCCGAAGGCTATTATTTTGATTTTAACTTAAAAGGAGCTGTAATCAATTATCAAAGGGATAATAATTTGCTTGCTGATGGAATAGTTGGGATAAAAACATTTAATAAAATCAATGAAGATATTAAATTTAATGGAATCTATATTCCTGAAAGAAAGCCTTATTTCACATCGGAGATTCCAAAAGGCCAATGGATATTTATTAATAAGAGCAGCAATACCTTATACCATTTAAATGGTCAAGATGTAATAAGAAAGTATAATGTTGCATCCGGAAAAACTCAAGTAGACACACCGGAAGGTAAGTTTTCAATAATAGTTAAACAAGTGAATCCTGCTTGGGGTGGAGCTGGAAAATATGAGCCTGTTAAGGGTGGAGATCCGACCAATCCACTAGGTAAGCGTTGGATGGGTTTGAATATAGGTGGTGGAGGTCAATATGGAATCCACGGGAATGCTTCCTACAACAGCATAGGTAAGTATGTATCTCTGGGCTGTATAAGGATGTACAATGACGATGTAGAATATCTATATGAACTAGTACAAAAGGGAACTCCCGTATGGATAGCTAATGAATATAAACTTAATGAATTTGGGATAGTGTTTAAATAACGGGGTGAATGATTTTCACCCCGTTATTCCATTTTTTCAAGTTGAATCAATGCATCGAATACCATATCTTCATGGATTTTATATGGTAGTTTATTCATATCGGGGCCTGTGACGGTTTCTGTAAGGACACTGGAAAGAAAAGCTCTATCAAGTTCTACTTCTATGTCCTTTAGCTTTATAGGACACCCTATATCCTTTAGGAAGCTTCTTACCTTAATGGCTTCCTCTATATTTTTATCGATGATTAGCTGTACTAATATTCCAAAGGCAACTACATCACCATGAAGATATTTTTCTTCAATATGTGGAAGTAGGGTAAGTCCATAGAATAGTGAATGGGCTACAGCACCGTTGTAATCCCCATCTACTAATATGGAAACCATTCCTGTATTTACAATATTAGCTTGAATTATCTGCTCTAGGGCTGGGGTGATTTTTTTATCCTCACAGTCCTTTAGAGCATCTTTCCCGTATTTAAATAGGGGGTCTGCACACATTATACTAATAGTTCTTCCAAGCCCATTAGTATAATTTAGACTATCCCCCCTGCTAGCAAAGGTGCACTCATAATATTTAGCTAAGGTATCTCCCATGCCTGCCCGGAAATATTTTGTTGGTGCATCAGCTATAATTTGACTGTTGATAAAACAGCATAGGGGAGGGGTATCAAAATTTATGAATCGGGTAAACTTATGATTTTTATCATATACTACTGAAAGTTTGCTAGTAGCTGCACATGTAGCTGCTATAGTAGGTATAGTTATAACAGGAAGTCCCAGCTTGTCTGCTACTGCCTTAGCAGTATCTAAAGCCTTGCCTCCTCCTACACCTGCGATTATATCAGTTCCATTTTCAGCCAGTTTCTTGCTTAATAATTGTATATTTTCGTCGGTACATTCTCCCCCATACCATAATGGCTCCATAAGCTTTAAGTCAGAATTTTTTAATGCTTCTTCTAAGGCATTTATACTGGATTCAATTCCGGTTTTGCCACCTATTATCTGAAGATTTTTGCCGTACCCATTGCAAATAGACGGAATTGCATCAAAGGCATCTTGGCCGATTACATATTTAGGTAAAGTTACAATTTCCACATGAACACTCCTCTTATGATAAATTTTAATACGCTAGAGTAATATATAGATTATAGTTTAAAAAAAGTTGAAAATCAATGAAATATGGCAAAGATAAGGTATAATATAAGTAGCGCGTACTAGCCAACCGGTTACAATGGTGTGAAGCAAAATACTAGTCAATTAGGTCAAATATTTATAGAAGGGGAGTTTTTTATGAAAGAGATATTTTCAAGGAGAAGTATAAGAAGATATGAGAACAAGCAGGTTTCCGATGACTTGGTTCAAAGGCTATTAAGGGCAGGAATGTATGCCCCATCTGCAGGAAATGAAAAGCCATGGAGATTTATAGTGATTAGAGATAGAGATAAGCTCAATGAGATTACTACTTTTCATCCATTTACCGAAATGTTAAAAGAAGCCCCATTAGCTATATTAACTTGTGCAGATACAAGCAATCTAAAGTATGATGGAGCTTTTTGGCCTCAAGATATGGCTGCCTGTACCCAGAATATACTCCTTGAAGGGTCCTATCTGGGACTTGGTACATGTTGGTGTGGAATATACCCCTCCAAGGAAAGAGAAGAGAGATTTAAGGGGATGTTTGACTTGCCTGATAATATAGTTCCTTTCAGTATAGTTGCAGTAGGCTATCCGGCAGAGGAAAGGGAAGTAAGGGAAAGGTATAATCCTGATCGAGTACACTATGAAAAGTGGGGAAAAAGTGATATAGAATAGAAGTAGTCTTAATTCTAAAAGGAGGGCTTATATGGGAATAAAGATATTCCATACTGCGGACTTACATGTTGGAATGAGGTTTAAGAACTACCCTGAAGATGTTCGAACCCTATTGCAGGATGGAAGAATAGATACATTGAAAAATATGGTGGACCTGGCAAATGGAGAAGAAGCAAATATATTCGTCATAGCTGGGGACCTGTTTGATAGAATTAATGGGATTGATAAGAATAGTATATTGAAAACTGCCCAATCCCTTGAAGGATTTAAGGGTGAGTGCATAATTATAATGCCCGGAAATCATGATTATGATAATGATATGGTTGAATTGTGGGATAATTTTAATAAATTAACATCAGATAAGGTCCTGTATATTAACAAAAAAAGACCCTATTCCCTTGAGGATTATGGACTGGACCTAGTAGTCTATCCTGGACCTTGTCATAAGAAGCATTCCGGCACCAATAATATTGGATGGATAAAGGAAGAAAGTCTAGATAAATCGAAAATAAACATAGGTATAGGACACGGGTCTTTAACCGGAATATCACCTGATATGGACAATAGCTACTTCAATATGAGTATAGAGGAATTAAATAGCATGCCTTTGGATTTGTGGCTATTAGGCCATACCCATATCACCTATCCTTTACAGGCAGAAGTCTATGGAGAGAAAATCTATAATCCGGGAACTCCTGAACCCGATGGACTCGATTGTAAACATGGGGGAAATAGTTGGCTAATCAGTATCTCAAAGGATGATAAAAAAATAGGTGCAAAGAGAATAAATACCGGAACCTATAGATTTAAGGATATTAGCTATAAGATAGGGGACACAATGGATCTGGATAATTTATTTAAGGAAATAATTGCTGAAGGTCCAAAGAAATCAATTGTTCGGATTAAACTATCAGGAAGAGTAACTGAAGAGGTTTTCCAATATAGACAGGAAGTATACAAGGCTCTGGAAAAGGAAGTAATGTATCTGATAATTGAAGATTCTGATTTTAGGATAAGAATAACTCCGGAAAAAATCCACCAAGAGTTTTCGGAGGGGTCCTTCCCTCAAAAATTATTATTGGCCCTTTCTGATGATGAGGATGTGCTTCAAATGGCCTATGAATTAATAATGGAGGTGAGGAAATGATAATAAAGAAGTACACCTGCAAAAGATTTGCTGGAATCCAGGACAAGGATATAGAATTCCAGGATGGTCTCAACGTAATTTTAGGTTCAAATGAGGCTGGAAAAAGTACAGTAGTGGAAGCTATTCATTCCCTATTGTTTAAATCCAGTAAGGTAGGTAAGAGAGCCACAGAGGATATTAATTTTAGAAATAAATTTATGCCTGTGACTAGTGGGGATTCAATAGATGGAGAACTTATTCTTAATAATATGGACGGGGAATATAGAATTAAAAAGGAATGGGGAGTAGAGCCTTTATCCCAGCTTGTGACTCCGGATTCAGATATAATCAGAAATGAAGATACTATAAAAGAAAAGCTAAAGGAAATCCTAATCTTTGGAGAGAGCACCTACAGTAGTGTTTTCTTTTCAAAACAGGCTAATTTAAAAGGTGCCATACAGGATATTATAAGCAATAAGGAAGCTACAAGCGAGATTAGCTCCCTTATGAGAAGGGCAATTATGGAATTGGATGGAATTTCCTTGGAGAAACTCCAGAGAAAAATCGATGAAAGCTTAGAGGAACTGTATAATAGATGGGATGTGGACAAGAACTATCCTGAAAATAATAGGGGGATAAACAATCCTTATAAGGTTGGGGTAGGCAAGATTTTAGAAAGTTTCTATAAGAAGGAAAATCTTAGGCTTGATATAGATAGGGCAAATGAAAGTGAAAAGTATTACAATGATATGTGTAACAAGTTAAAATCGGTGGAAATAAGAATTGGCCAGCTTAAGGAAAAGAAAGACCAGATGGAAGCATTGGAAAGTGACGTTACTCAAAGGCTTGTTCTTAAACCACAAATACTTAAACTTAATTCGGATATGGATACCTTTAAGAATATTACAATAGAATGGCCTAAAAACCAACAGAGACTTGAGCAGGTTGATGATTCCCTGAATTCCCTATCTGTGGACTTTAAGAAGCTTAATGATGAGAAGGATAAGGTAAAGGTTCAAGCTGAAAAAAACCTGCTTATAAAAAAAATGGAAAAGGTTAATGAGCTTAAGGACAAGGTCCATAAAGCTCAGGATGAGATCCAATCTATGAAGGATGTAAGCAAAGACCATATAAGGGACCTAGAGGACAACCAAGAAAATTTGCTTAAGGCTGAAGCTATGCTTCATGCCGGCGTTATTATAGGGCAGTTTAATTACTTTAAGGGTAAAGATAAGCTGATGGTAACTAAGGGATTTGATGAGCCTGTAGAGCTTGGGGAATGTGAAATATTTTGTGGAGACGGGTATGTAAAACTGGAAGCCGAAGGCATATTTGAGTTGGAAATAAAATCCGGAGACATGGACTTTAATGACTTAAGGTCCAAATTTAATGAATATAAAAAGAATCTCGAGAAGATATTTGAAGAACTTGAAGTTAAGGATATAGAGGAGGCCAAACTAAATAGGGAAAAACTTCAAGGACTAAAGAGAGAGCTTGACAGCTTAAATAGCCAACTTTATGACCTATTAGGAGAATTAAATGTAGAAGAACTCAAGGAAAGGATTGAATCCCTTGGAGACTTAGGGGATGTAAGGGATTTAGGACTTATTGAGGGAGAAATTGAGAAACTCAATAAAAAACATCTGGAACTTATGACGGATAAGAAGGTCATAGAAAACAATATTTACAAATGGACTGAGGCCTATGGGGACTTAGACGGATTATTTGAAAAGACCATAAGCACTAAAATGGAACAAAGAGAAGTTCAGGAAAAACTAGATAAACTAAAGCCCCTACCTGAAGAATATGAATCACCTGAGGAGTTTAGGAAGGACCTAGCCTTTACAAGAGAAGAATATGATGGGCTTCAAAATTCCCTCTCTGATTTAAAGAGGCTTCATTTTGAGGCTGAAAACAATCTCTCTGAAACCAGTTTAGAAGAACTTACAGAGGAGTTGAAATCAGAGGAAATCTTATTTAATAAGAGATTAGAAGAGGGCAGGAGACTTTTAAAGATAAGGGAAGCTTATGTGGATACTAAAGCAAGTATGGATAAATCCTCCTTTAGTCCTGTGGTTCAAACTTTTTCTAGGTACTTAAGTCTTTTGACTAATGCAAGCTATAAGGAATCCAATATAGATAATGAATTTAAACTAAGGCTAGAGAAGGATAATAACAACCTAATTCCACTTAACCTGCTTTCATCCGGAACTTATGATTCAGTGGCATTAGCATTGAGATTGTCCATATTGGAATATATCTTAGGTGAAAGAAAGGGCTTTTTAATCCTAGATGATTGTCTGGTGGATTTAGACCCCTATAGAAAAAGTATAGCAGCCAAATTAATAGGTGAGTTTTCATCAAAGCACCAGGTCATATTTACCACATGTAGTCCTGATACAGCCCAACTATTAGGTGGAAATATTATTGAAATGTAAATAGGTAGCCCATCTTAATAAAGTAATATACTAGAAGGTGAAGGGGATATAAGGCATAAAATAATAACTGTATAGACTTGTGTTTTGGTCCGGGCTCTCCATTATAAAAATACATTATAGGCAGGGCTAGTAGTGCATAATGTTGAAGGAAACCCATAGTTAGAAGATTGCTTATAAAAAGGATTAAGGCAACTAGTGGGAGTCTCCTCTCCTTGGGAAGATTTCTGGTAAAATAGAAGGACATTATATAGATAATACCTACAAAGCTATAATCTACAGCCAGAAAAGTAGCTAAGATTCCTCCTAAGTAAAGTATAATTAGTCCTTTAAGGCTTGTCCCGTACTTTTCCATAAAGTACATGGCTACTAATCCAATAAATAGGGTAAAGAATATATTTTGATGTTGTATACCCAAGGCTCCATAGAAGGCTAGGTCAAATGGGGGTTCGGAAATTAAGGCGAAGATAAAAAGCCTCTCTCCATACTTCTTTACATTTTTAGTATGGGTAAATCCTTCAACTAGGAGGAAGCAATATATAGGGAAGGCTAGTCTGCCGATTATTCTATACAAGCTTATATCACTGTGAAAAATGGCACCATAGTGGTCTATCATCATGGTGATTAAAGCGATTATTTTAATAGTTAGGGAATTCATATTGACCTCCAGAAAGGTTATTTATCTTATTATACCCCTAGTTTAGTTGGAGGTAAATGAATTTCCAAATTGAATTGATATGATAATAAAGGATTTGGGATGATATTATGATAATAGAATTTGATGATTTTGAAATAGATTGTGAAGTACAATATGGTAAGCGAAAAAGAATAGCTGTAAGCCTAGATACATCAGGTTTTGTAACCATTAAGGCTCCAAACAACACAAGTAAAGAGGATATAATCAATAGTGTGAAACCTTTAGGGAAGAAAATTAAAAAGAAGTTAGAGGAGTTAGAGGCTATTAGAACTACCATGGGTGAAAAGTCATATGATAATACTGGTATGTTCTTCTTTCTGGGAGAAGAATATCCACTAAAGGATTTAATAGATATAGAAGGATTGACCGAAGAAGAGATGCAAGAAAAATTAAAAAAATATTATATCCAAAGTTTAAAGAAACTAATTCCTGAAAGAATAAAAATATATGAAAGTCAACTTGGGTTAAAGCCTAAGATTATAGAAATAAATGAATCTAAGAGTCAGTGGGGAAGTTGTACATCTGATAAGAAGGTGGCATTTAACTATAGGCTTATGATGGCACCAATGGAAGTAATAGATTATGTAGTAGTCCATGAACTGTGCCACCTAAAGCATATGAACCATGACAGGTCCTTTTGGAGACTTGTTGGCAGCATAATGCCGGATTATAAAAACAATGTAGAATATTTAAAAAGATATGGTCAGTTTCTAAGTCTTTAGAACTGACCATATCTTTTTACACGATAATTAATTTTTTCCCATATAGCTTTTGAAAATCTGATGCACAAGCTATAGCATTGTTTATTTCAATAGAAGGGTCTTCTTTGGCAATTACTTTTATAATTGCTATTTCCTCCTGAACTGCACAAGTCAATTCTAGTATGTTGTTATTAGACCTTCTGTCTAACTGTTCCGAGATTCTTAAGAGAATACCTAGTTTTCTAATTATATTGATATCCTCATCATCGATAATGGATTTATAGTGGGCCTTATTAATTTGGACCTCATCTTTACGATGAAGTGAAGTGGTATAGGCAGCCATTAGAAATTCCTTCTGGGTCAAGCCATTTAAATTGGTATTAACAACCATATAGAAGGAGTGCTTATGATGGTCATAATAGCTGGTAGCTATACCTATATCATGGAGGTAAGCAGCTGTTTTAAGGACCTTATAAATATTAACATCATTTACCTCAGGCTCTATATTGTGAACCGGTCTTAAATAATCAAATAACTTTTTGGATAGATTCCAAATTTCCTTTCCATGGGAGGGCTTCATATTGTGATTTGTCAGCATAGTAATCAATGAATATTCGAGAACATCATCTACAGGCTCATCCTTAAGCAGATATTCATATAGGATTCCTTCTCTGATACCTCTACCGGAAATAATTAACTCTTCCAAATCCAGACTTTCCATTAAAGCATAAATTGCAGCTAAAGCTCCGGGGAATATATCAGCCCTATCCTTAGAAAGTCCCTTGATCTTCTTTCTTTTTTTAATATCCGTGGTTATTATACTATCATATATGGACCTTAAGTCATTAAAAGTCATGGAGTATCGATGTGTTAAATCCAGTGGGTAGTTTTTAGATTTTTTATCAATTTTACCTATATTTCTTGCTGTTCCTCCAATGGCAACTAGGGGTACATCCTTTACATCCTTAAGCCAGGAAACATTACTGTAATTATTGTAAATAAAGTCATTTAATTCAGTTTCCTTCTCCTTATCAATCACATCCAGTAATTGAAAGTCATAACTTAGGTTAATGGCTCCCATAGGGATACTTATGCTATTTATCATCTTTCTATCTTGAATATAAATAAGCTCAGTACTGCTGCCACCTATATCAATTATCATACAGTCTGAGATATCTATACTGTTAATTGTACTGAAATAATCATAATATGCTTCCTCAATACCGGATATAATTCTAATGTCTATACCTGCTTCTGTTTTAACCCTATCTATAAAATCCTGTGAGTTAGGGGCATTCCTAACAGCAGCAGTTGCAACTGCTATGATTTCATCTGCTTGATTTGAGTTGCATATACTCTTGAAAAATTTTAGAACTTCTATAGCATGATTAAGCCTAGCTTCATCAAGCTCTCCTGTGGCCGTAATATCTTGCCCTAATCTTACAAATTCCTTCAATTCATCAAAGATCTTTAAATAACCCTCCTCATTTATTCTTGCCATTACCAACCTCATGGAGTTGGACCCAATATCAATTACCCCTATAGTCTTCATATCTTTACTCCTTAGATAGTTTACTTGTATAATATTCTATTTTACCCATAATGATTGGTTTTTAAGCAATTCATCATATATGCATTCTTTTATCTAATTCCAATTTTATTGCCCCTCCTTGGAAAATGAAAATGGCTGCTATAGATATTATACTTACAGCAATACTAATGATAGAGGGATATATAACATTAACCAAATCAAAAAATATAAAAAGTACAGGAACGATGCCAAAGACACCATCTATTAAAAAATAGGTAATATAGTCTCTGGTGCTTAATTTTAATATCTTTGCAGTTACGTACATCAATATCATAGCCGACACTATGATTATAGGTATAACATATGTTGTAGACCAGGCTCTCCAACCTGTCTTCCAATCCCAAAATAAAGATAGGAGGGATATTATTATTACCTGCATTACTATCTTCTTGGGAATATGATATCTTTTTTTTATAATAACATATAATCCTATCCATGCACTTACTAGGCCTAAGACCACCAATAGGGGCCAATTAACACTAGCTGGAAAAATCATATTGATGGCAAATGATATTACTATAGCTGAAATGGAAATAAATGAAACTATCTTTATGGCAATATGACTCTCATAGAAGGGACCTATATATGGAAATGTTGAGTTTTCAATATCCTTATTATCTACTATTGAGAGGGGATTACCACAAAGTACGCATTTGTCCTTGTTATCCCTTATATGAACTTTACAATGGTTACAATATTGCATAAATATACTCCTTTCTAGTGTTTTGTTAGAGGTTCGATGCTATCTCAATTTGAACCCCATTATTGGATAGGAA
>CAZIMA010000048.1:0-10960 GCA_964540195.1 uncultured Tissierella sp. | reverse complement strand
CAAATAACCCTTGTCTATCCCAATCCTTGTGATAATCCTTACATCTTTGTGCCCACCTAGTAGTCCTCTCCATAGAGTTCTTAACATACTCATAACTTGCCGGATAAGGAGCACACTCATCAAAGGCCATCATTATATCGGAACCAAGGGCATTTTGTATCTCTATTGCTTTTTCTGGGGTTAAAAAGTGTTTAGAGCCATCGATATGGGATCTAAACTCCACTCCCTCTTCCTTTATCTTTCTTAGGTCCCCAAGGCTAAACACTTGAAATCCACCACTATCTGTAAGTATTGGACCATCCCAATTCATAAACTTATGAAGTCCACCCGCCTCCTTAACTAACTCATGGCCAGGCTTTAGATATAGGTGGTAGGTGTTGCTTAAAATTATCTGTGCCCCTAAGCCCTTAACCTCTTCCGGCGTCATGGCTTTCACCGTTGCTCTGGTACCTACAGGCATAAATATTGGCGTTTCAATTACTCCGTGAGGAGTATGTAAAAGTCCTAACCTAGCTTTTGAATCCTTAGATTCCTTCAACAAATCAAATTTAATTCCCATTATATCCTCCGTTTAAACTTTTGTAAAACCCTTATCCTTACTTAATAAACATGGCATCTCCAAAACTAAAAAACCTATATTTTTCTTTAACAGCCAGCTCATATGCATTTAAAATAATTTCCTTAGTTGATATTGCACTTACTAACATTAATAGTGTTGATTCCGGCAAGTGAAAATTCGTAATTAAATTATCCACTACCTTAAATTTATAACCAGGATATATGAATATGTCAGTCCATCCGGAGCTTTCATAAACCCTTCCCTTTTCATCTCCTATGGTTTCCAAGGTTCTAGTAGATGTTGTCCCCACTGATATTACCCTACCACCATTTTCCTTAGTTTTATTAATTATATCTGCATTTTCCTTACTCAGTTCATAGTATTCAGAATGCATGTGGTGGTCTAGGACATTTTCTACCTTTACGGGCCTAAAGGTGCCCAAACCCACATGTAAAGTTAAATATGCAATATTTACTCCCTTGTCTTGGATTTCTTTCAATAAATCCTTTGTAAAATGAAGGCCGGCAGTAGGTGCTGCAGCTGACCCAGGATTTTTTGAATAAACAGTCTGATACCTTTCCCTATCATCCAATTTTTCAGTTATATAAGGTGGTAGCGGCATCTCTCCCAGTTTATCCAGGATTTCTTCAAAGATACCCTCGTAGTCGAATTTAACTATTCTAGTACCCTCTTCTCCAATAGATACTATATCCGCTTTTAATAAGCCTCCGCCAAATTCAATAATATTTCCTAGTTTACATTTCTTCCCTGGCTTTACTAAGGTTTCCCAGTTTCCTCCCTGACGCTTTAACAGAAGAATTTCAATTTTCTCCTCCTTACCTGGTCGATTTCCAAATAATCTAGCAGGTATAACCCTAGTATCATTTAAGACCAAGGTATCTCCTCTATTAAGATAGTCAACTATGTCTCTAAAATATTTATGCTCAATTTCTCCCTTATCCTTATCCACGACCATAAGTCTTGAATTAGTCCTATCTTCAATAGGATGTTGAGCTATTAGTTCTTGTGGTAAATCAAAATAAAAATCACTTGTCTTCATAAAGTACCTTACTTTCTAACTATTTCTACTCCACTATAGTAGTGTTTAATAATATCCATATAATTATAACCTTGTTTTGCCATTTCCATGGCTCCATATTGGCTCATACCTACCCCATGGCCGTAACCCCTTCCTGAAACTACAAATTTTGCAGGAGAGCTAGCATATAGGGAACCTATACTTGCCATATTATTACTACCCATTACTCTACTTATTCTAGCCCTTGATACAGGTCTTCGGTTTCCATCTAAAATAAAGGCCTTATCAATATTTATTGAAATAGGTCTATTACTATTTCCATATATTACATATGCTGTAGAGCTGTTGCCTTCAATATCACCTTGTGTTACAATGTCAAACCACCTGCTCTTGAGACCTAATACACTTTGCATCTTTACTCCTGAAATGACTTCGGTTTTATTGGATCCGATGATTTTAAGATTTTTAACCCTATTGGAGTCCGTAATATCTATAATTTCAAAACCTTCTATTTGTCCAACATTAACTCCGGCAGCTAATAATTTACTCTCCATTTCCCTTAAAGAAAATTCCACAGTCCAAGAGCTATTTGGAGAATTAGCTGAAAATTCATCTTCAACCCCTATCAAATAAGGAAAATTACCTCCCCAAGAATTAACACTTGATTCAGTTTTTCCTCCCGATGTGGAATGGTACGGGGTTTCTACAATATTTCCATTGTAGGTTACGAATTCACCGTATGTTAAATCTATTGCTCTATTAGTTGATGGATGCTCATTATCATAGCCCTTATATACTTGACAATGAGTGGTATCACACAAGTCAAATCCATCGGTCCTATGTTTAGCCCTGTTTCTATATGCATAACTTCTTGCAACTACAGATTGAGCTTTCAAAGCCTCTATATGTGAACTGGCGGGTATTTCTCTAGGAACTACCCCATAAAGATAATTTTCCATATATATATGATTTATTAAATGAATCTTATCCTTAACAAGGAAGGTGATAAAATCCCTATAACGATTTTCAGCAACTTTAATGATGGAATCAGGTGTGCCAATTACCACCGAACCATCTGCCGGAATAGTTTCTAATAGGGTATAATTTGAATCCAAAATCTCTATCTCATCATTATTATAGGAGATGATAATATTCTTCTCATTAATTTCAGCTATTTCCCTTAAATTATCTTTATCATATAAGTAAAAGAAGGATTCACTTGAAAGATAAATGCTCTCCCATAATTCATAGGCCCTAGCAATTTTTACATCTAAATAATTATCGTACATATATTGACCAAATACATTAAAAGGAATAATCATAATTATAATTACTGTTAATATAGAAATTAGCCTTTTCATAGTCTCCTCCTATTTTCTAAAGAATCTCATGATTATTGATAATATTATTGAAATTATTATAGAAGTTGTTATGGGAAAATAAAATTTGAAATTTTCCTTATCTATGAATATATCTCCTGGAAGTCTTCCTATCCCAATCCTATCACCCAGTGTTATTATTAACCCAAGGATGATGAAAATTATTCCTATAGAAATAATAATTTTTCCCAATGAATCCATAATATCACCTAACCTTCCAAATAGGGTATTTTAAAATGCTCATAAGCTTTTTTAGTAGCTACCCTTCCCCTTGGTGTTCTGTTTATAAAGCCTAATTGTAATAGATAAGGCTCATATACATCTTCTATAGTTCCTCTTTCCTCTCCCGTAGCAGCTGAAAGAGTATCTAGACCAACAGGTCCACCTGCAAAATTTTCAATCATAGTAAGAATAATCTTCCTATCTATATAGTCAAGACCGAGATCATCGATTTCCAATATCTTTAACCCCTTCTTAGCCACTTCATGGGATATAATTCCATCTTCAACTACTTGTGCATAATCCCTGACCCTCTTTAATAACCTATTTGCAATTCTAGGAGTCCCTCTAGACCTCTTGGCTATTTCCATTGCCCCCTGATAATCTATCTCTATATCCAATATACCGGCAGACCTAGTTATTATATCAGTTAAACTTTCTATATCGTATAAATCCAGATTAAGCATTACTCCAAATCTATCCCTTAGAGGTGAGGTAAGTAAACCCGCCCTAGTTGTAGCACCAATTAAAGTAAACTTAGATAGATCAAGTCTTACAGACCTAGCAGAAGGACCCTTCCCTATTATAATATCAAGGGCAAAATCCTCCATAGCAGGATATAGTATTTCTTCTACACTTCTGTTAATCCTATGGATTTCGTCTATAAATAGGACATCATCCTCTCCTAGATTAGTAAGTATACTTGCCAAATCTCCTTGTCTCTCAATAGCCGGCCCTGAAGTGACCCGAATATTAACACCCATTTCATTTGCAATTATATTGGCTAAAGTAGTCTTTCCAAGCCCTGGTGGTCCGTATAAGAGCACATGGTCCAAAGACTCACTCCTTCCCTTGGCTGCCTCAATAAATATACTTAACTTTTTCTTAACCTTATCTTGTCCTATATAGTCATCAATCCATTTAGGCCTTAAAGATACTTCATTCTCCAAGTCCTCTGTTTTCAAGCTTCTTGTAACTATTCTATCCTCAAAATCTTCCACTAATATCACCTCTAATGTTTAGCTAGTCTCTTTAACCCCTCTTTAATCACTTCCTCTATGGTCATCGAATTAATATCCATAAGTTTTATTATACTTTCAACCTCATATCTAGTGTAACCAAGACTGACCAGAGCCTCTACTGATTCAAAATATATATCATTTGATCCAATATGGACCTCCAATTCGGCTTCCTCAATCAGGTTAATCTTCTCTACCCGGTCTCTAAGTTCTACTATCATTCTTTCTGCCGTCTTCTTTCCTATACCAGGGCATCTACACAGGTCTTCGATACTTCGATTTAATACAGCATTTTTTATTTGATTTGGTGTCAAAGTAGATAATACTCCTACAGCAATCTTGGGACCTATTTTTGATACCAATAAGAGAAGATTGAACATATCCATTTCTTCCTCAGAGTAAAATCCAAATAATGCAATCCCATCTTCACGTACATTTAGTTGCGTATAAAGCATCTGACTATCTTTGCCTAATTCTAACTTTCTCATGGTATTAGCTGAGGTAGACACCTTGTAACCTATACCATTATTCTGTATAACAACGTAATCACTCTTTATTGATACTATCTTTCCAATAATAAACTCAAACATATAATCATCCTTTATTTCATTCTAAAACTTTCTTTAAAATTCATTGAGCTACCATGTGTTAAAGCTACTGCAAGAGCATCAGCCACATCATCAGGCTTTGGTATCTCATTTAAATTCAATAAGAGCTTTACCATCTGCTGAACTTGATGTTTTTCAGCCCTACCATAGCCAACAACAGCTTGCTTAATTTGCAATGGGGTATATTCATAAATGGGTAAGCCTTGATTTACTGCAGCAAGAACCTCAACTCCACGAGCCTGTCCAACTTTAATTACTGTTTTTGCATTTTTATTGTAGAATAGTTCTTCTATAGCAAAATCATCCGGCTTATATTTTTGGATAAGGTTGCTTAATTCATCATATACCAGCTTCAATCTCTCCGGAAAAATTGTTTTTGAGTCAGTAGTTATGGCCCCATAATCTATAACTTTAAAATTATTTCCTTTACACTCTATAAAACCATATCCTACTATAGCAATTCCTGGGTCAATTCCTAAAATGATCATAGACTTCTCCTTTTTATTCATATGTGAATATTGTACCATAAAAGTCTTTTCTAAAGAAGGTAAAAGAGAAAAAACTAAGTTAGAAGCTAACTTAGTTTAACTAATATAATTTTCTAATATTTCTGACAGTTCTTCTTCACTATTAATTACAATTCCTTCTATGAGTTTATTTCGATCTACATCCATTAGCACATTAATCGGATATTCACTAAACACCTTATCTACTACCCTCTGACCATATTCGTCGATAGTGAATATGGCAACATTCCCATCTTGTTCACCAATAATATAGTGTTCTTGACATAGATGATTTTTCTCTCCCCAGAGAACAACCTTTATATTAGAAAAGGATATAACTTGTAAATTGGCTTCATTAGAGAAGAGAAATTCGTTTAAATCATCCTTTGTCATATTTACATATTCATCATCGGCCAAGTAAACTCTTGAAACCAGATGACCACATTCCTTATAGTGAATTCTTTCCTCTATAAAGGTATTTGGAGTTATTCTATTCTCTTCTCTTAGAATTTCCATGTGATTCGAAACATCAGGCTTCTCTACTGATTGCCTGCTTCGCTCTTTGAACTTACCATCCATAATAAAATATCCAAAGAAAAAACTCATAATAAATAAGGCTGATGAGAATATTAAAATCTTCTTCTTTTCTTTATCAAACATAAAATCCCTCCAGATTACTATCTAGAGGGAATTATTCCCAAAGAGTTTATATTTTATACTATCTATATCGCTTTAATACCCTATCATTTAGTCCATTCCAATAGGAATCCTTGTACAATTTCATGCCATTCTTAATGACTATTTTATACACTTCATTATAAATATTGTTTAAATCATCTCTAGTAAGCAGGGTGCTATCTTCTTTTATATTTAACATATGAGTACTATAGTCTAGAGTTAGCTGCTTGTCTAAGTGCCTATTAAGACTATAAATCTTGTTTTTAATCAGGCTTAAACAATAGTCCTTAATATGGTCATTTAAATAATTGTTTTTACATTCATCTTTATCTAAATTCAAAAACACTCTTTCTTTAAGTTCTAAGATTTCCTCATTCATAGTCTCGAATTGAAAAAGATATTTTAGTGAGTATAAGTCTTCAATTGAATAATATTTGATTGTAATTTTTTCAAGAATATTCACCCATTTTTTGTTATAGAAACCATGCTTGTAACCTTCCATGTAAAGAAAAAGCTCTAACCTATTTATATCTTCATGTATTAACTCACCTAAGTTCTTTGCAATCATTTGATTTCCTTTTTTGTGTTTTAAAAACCTAGAAATATGATTCCTTAAATATCTTAAAGAAATATACTTTGGATATATATTTCTTATATTATCTTCTAATTCGTATAGGTTAAGGAGGATATGTATGCAATTTACGTCTTTGTTGTATAGAAAGTTATGTGTCAACCCATCATAAATGTCATATGCACTGTTGGTACATACAGTCATGTATTCCCCTCCTTGTTTAGATTAGGCAAAGAAACAATTGTATATCAATTGAAACAGGATGCTAATTATTGTTTGCTCTCATAGCGACAGTTTATTATATTATACTACAAAACCCATCATATTTGTTTAATAAAAAATAATTGGTTTATTACAAAATCTTAACATCCATTTAACAAATTGGATAAAGCTTCAAAATCGTAAAAAAAGGGATACCACTTGGTAGTCCCTTTAATACTAAAGTAAAAATATTCCTTCATTTTCAGTTCTTCTGATTTCTTCATCAGGCCAAATTGAAGATTGAACTTGACCTATATGCTTTGCTTCAAGGAAGAACATACAAAGTCTAGACTGTCCTATACCACCACCTATAGTATATGGCAATTCACTATTTAATAAAGCCCTATGGTAGCTTAAGTTCCTTCTATCCTCTGCTTTAGCAAGTTTCAATTGCTTATCTAGTACTTCTTCTGATACTCTTATACCCATACTTGATAATTCCAAAGATGAGCCTATTGCTTCATCCCATACTATAATATCACCATTTAATTCCCAATCATCGTAATCCGGAGATCTATCATCGTGCTTGTCCCCAGATTTTAACTTCCCACCTATTTTAGATAAAAATACGGCTCCATATTCTATACCAGCAAGATGTTCTCTTTCCTTAGGACTCTTATCGGGATACCTATCCTCAAGTTCTTGAGATGTTATAAATTTTATTTTTTCAGGCAATTTATTATTCAATCTACTTGGATAAATTGAATTAATATATTCCTCGGTTTCCTTTAAAGCATCGAATATTCTATTTACAATTGATTCAAGAAACTCTTGGTTTCTATCAGCCTTATTTATTACCAACTCCCAATCCCATTGGTCTACATAGATAGAATGTATATTATCAACGTACTCATCAGGTCTAATGGCATTCATATCCGTATAAAGTCCTTCTCCAGCTTCAAATTCATAGGTCTTTAAAGCCATTCTTTTCCACTTAGCAAGGGATTGAACTATTTCTAGGTTTTCGCCATACTTTCTCATTTGGAAAGAAACAGCTTTTTCAACTCCGCTTAGGTTATCATTTAAGCCTGTATTAGCCTTAACAAAAAGTGGTGCAGATACCCTAGTTAGATTCAATTTTTCAGACAATTTCTTTTCAAAGAAATCCTTTATAAGTTTTATCCCCTCCTGTGCTTCTCTTATTGTAAAACCGTTAACCATCATCATAATTAAATTCCTCCTATAACAATAAATAAACCCTCCATCCATATATAAAGGACGAAGGGTAATTCGCGGTACCACCTTAATTAGCATACTTGCTCTCTCAATCAGTACAGACTATATAGTCGATACATATGGCTTTATCGGGCCACAATCGTCTGAGCCTACTACCACTTCAGTCAGATGCTCTAGGATGTTCTTCAACTATATTTTTGTACTAGGTTTCCACCATCCCCAGCTCTCTTAAACTACTATATAGCTTACTCTTCCTATCATAGCTATTTTTTTAATTGTTAACTAATTTATAGTATTTCCACAGCAAATGCTTTATGCATATCCTCTGAATATACTTTTATACTATCTAGAATAAAATATGTTATCTTTAGATTTAAGGATAGTGCAAAGTTTAAGTCGTTCTTAAAACTTGTCTTATTAGAATAATCCTTTACAACTTTCTCTATATAATCTTTTATTTTAATTTTTAGTGAAATATCTTCATCATCGAATAAATTTATATCATCTACGTTAATTATATTTTTCTTAAAAGAATGGTTAGGCGCATAATTGTTTAATCTTGATTCATATTGAATATGCTTTATCATAGAGTCAGAGAAAGTCCAACGTCTGGCATGAGGTAAACATACATAATCGGAAATGTAGTGAGAAATTATGCCTATCTTTTTACTTAATAATTTAATAGCTATGGGATCTAATATTTTATTAAATTCTAAATACCTACTTATAAAAATAACTTTTATAATTTCCTTGGTAATATAATTAATGCTTTCATCCTGATAATGTCTAATAAACTTATATTGTGGGAGAATATCAGGTGCAACTGATCCCCATAATAGTTTTTCTTTATCCAACTTTAAACCATATATATTTAAAACATTATCATAAATATTGGATGCCACGATCTTATGAGAATCTGCGAATATTTTAAACACTCCCCTTAAATAACAGTGTCAATTTCATACCAATTGCTTTATACTATTGCAATTAGACATCTGGTTTTAAATTTAATTCTCTTTGATACTATAACAATTTTAAGGATAAGTCAATAAAATAATTTTTAAAATATTTATTGATTTTAAGCATTTACAAAATATTTTTCATCTTTAAAATGAAGCATTGAAGTTTTCAAGATATACTTCATAATTTTTTTCACTGTACAAGACAAAATTTATTATCTCTATGCCTTCATTAATATCCAGGAATTCCTTTACAGCTTTTATTGCCACCTTTACCCCTTCCTCCACCGGATATCCATATGCTCCGGTTGAAATAGATGGAAATGATATGGATTTAAGTTTATATTCTGAAGCTAGTTTTAATGAATTAAAATAGGCTGAGTATAAAAGAAATTCCTCACTAGTTACATGTAATCCGTATATAGGCCCTACTGTATGAATTACATACTTAGCAGACAAATTTCCTGCAGTGGTTATTCTAGCTTCTCCTGTTGGACAGCCACCAATTTTCTTACATTGGTCAAGTATGGTCCTACCACCCTTTCCATGAATAGCTCCATCAACTCCTCCACCACCAAGAAGTGTATTGTTAGCAGCATTGACTATAGCATCCACCTTTTCATCTGTTATATCTCCCATAAGAACATTTATTACTGTATCTCTATACTTATACATATTTCCACATCCTTCTTTAAAGCTTTAATTCTATTCTATACAAAATTTATCTAGAGGTCAAAACTTTAGTAATAAAATTTAAACGGCGGGAAGTGGTTCGCCATTTATTATCTATAATTTCCCCTAAACCTTTTTACTTATAGTACCCCACCTTGAAACTATTGTCCAAAATAAGTGTTTCTGATATAATTAAACAAATAGATATTTTAATACATTAAAAGGGCGGTGTTTCAAATGCTAAAGGTAATTAAGAAAGATGGACGTGTCGTA
This sequence comes from uncultured Tissierella sp., assembly GCA_964540195.1. Lineage (GTDB taxonomy): Bacteria > Bacillota > Clostridia > Tissierellales > Tissierellaceae > Tissierella_B. The sequence goes on along the minus strand of CAZIMA010000048.1, from coordinate 1,041 downwards.
GATTTTAATCCTGATAAAATAAAGGTTAGTTTAGGAAACTGTGGAAGTGATATCGGACAGCATCTAAATAGTATGGACCTCGATATACTTGCTAAAGATATTGAAAAGAAATTAATCCTCTTAAGAGGAGAAGAAGGAAAAACCTCAAGTTATGAAATTATTTCCTTAGTATTAGAAACTCTACATCAGATGGGTTTTAAAAAGATTGCCAATTCCTATTATAATAACTATTTTTAAAGTAACGGCTTTTTCAAGATTTATTTAAAAAAAGGGACAGTTTATTTATTAACTGTCCCTAAAATATTTATTTTTTATTCAATAAATGCCCTTGGGCAATAAGCTATACACTTGCAAACTCATGCTAAACTTCATCTTTAAACTTCTTAATAAGCTCTTCTAATAATTGTGCAGATTTTTCCATTACAGGCCCACAACCCTTTATATCATCTCTATGTAATTCCTTAATGGTTTTACAATCTATACTGTTAAATTCCTTCTCGAACACCTCTACCCAATATTTGGTCGCTTCTTTAAGTTTAACATTATTAGTAGGCTTATCCTCTGCGAACAGGATCCCCAGTACTGCTATTCCTCCAGTTAAAGCACCACATGTTCTTTCAGAGTAAAAGCCGCCTCCAAATGGTACTATTGCCTTCAAGAAACTAGGGTCTATATCAAACTTGTAGTAATCGTTTGCTGAATATAAAAGGGTCTCTGCGCAGTTATAATGATATAGGGCCTTTTTATCACCATATTGATTTTCGCTTTCAATATATTTACTTGCTTGGTCTCTTAATGTTGTCATAATCAACACTTCCTTTCTATTGAGTAGAGTCAATACTCTTCCTTTTGCTCTCACAGTTTAAGAATTGATGAAACTGCTTGCATATATATATCAATAATATACTATTTTATTCATATTAACTATAGTGAAACTAAAAACAGGGTTAAAAAAGCTAAATCAAAAATGATTTAGCTTTTTTAAAGTGTTTATCTATTGCAATTGGTGTACCTTGAGGGATTCGAACCCCCGACCCCTTG
>CAZIMA010000047.1:2089-11235 GCA_964540195.1 uncultured Tissierella sp. | reverse complement strand
CTTATACTTTGGAATCTTAGTAACCATGAAAATATTAGATTTAATGAATTTAAGAGATTAATTCCGGAGATAACCCATAAAATGCTTTCTCAACAATTAAATGATTTAATAAAGAATGGAATTATTGATAAGACTATCTATCCACAAGTTCCACCTATGGTAGAATATTACCTTACTCCAATGGGGAAAGAGTTAACTCCAATTCTTGAGGCAATGGATAAATGGGGCAAGAACTTTGTTGATAATTATAGTCAACAGGATTAATCGGTAGCTTTAGCAATTTAAATATTTTTGAGGAGATGATTTAATGACTAATATTAAGGTTGGAGAAAAGGCACCTGAATTCAAGTTAAGTAATTCAAAAAATGAAAGCGTAAGCTTGGATGATTTCAAGGGCAAAAAGGTGATTTTATCATTTTATCCTGTAGCTTTTACTCCTGTGTGAAAGAGCCAAATTGGTTCCCTGGAAGCGAACTTTAAGAGAATTCAAAGCGCAAATACCATAGCTATGGGCATCAGTATAGATTCCATATATGCAAATGATGCGTGGGCAGAAAAGATTGGAATCAAGAATACCATATTATTATCTGATTTTTGGCCACATGGACAAGTAGCTTCACAATATGGAGTTTTCTGTATTAATGATGGAATGTGTGATAGAGCAAATATAGTCTTAGATGAGGATCATAATATTATCTTTCACAAGGTTTATTCACGTGATGAGCTACCTGATATGAATGAAATTTATGACTTAATAAAATAGAAAGTTGGTCTTTAAGAAGAATTCTTGCTAATCAGAGTTCTTCTTTTTTATTATGAATTATTAATTCATTTAAATGGCACAATAACCTAAAGGATGTGATAATATGAGATTATTTATAGCTATTAACTTTGATAAGGAAGTAAAAAATCAAGTGCTTAATATAATCGATGGTGTAAAAGGTTATTCGAAGAAGGGTAGATTCGTCAATAAAGACCATATGCATCTAACTTTGGAATTCTTAGGTGAAATTCCTGAAGATAGATTAGATGATATTAAGGCGGCTATGAATAGGATTAATATGGAACCCTTTAGTATTGTTCTTTCAGAAATAGGATATTTTAAGCGAAATGACGGAGATGTATGTTGGCTTGGAATAGAAGAAAATAAAAATCTTAAGGATCTCCAGGAAGCCCTCCATGCACATCTTAAGGAAAAGGGTTTTGATTTAGGGAGCAGAGAATATAAGCCTCACCTTACTATTGGAAGAAAAGTTAAGATGGAGGATATCTTCAATCCCGATGATTTTAAGAAGGATATTGAAGAAATAATAATTAATGTTAGGTCCATGACATTGATGAAATCTGAAAATACAAATGGAAACCTAGTCCATACCGGTATATATTCAAAAACTTTGAGTTAATGTTAAAAAGGTATTCTACTAAATCATAGAATACCTTATCTATTTACAAATATTAAATTGCATGCTTAAGAATCAAATCATCTACTTTAACGCCTAGGGCTTCAGCTAGGACTACCACCTTATTAAAGGCGGGGTTAACCTTATCTCCACGTTCCAGTTCCTCAATATAGCTTTTAGAGATATGAGTAATTCTAGACATATCTGAAGCAGTATAACCCTTCATTACCCTTATTTCCCTAATCAACGCACCATTTAACATGAGAATCCCCCCTGAAAATAGTATTTTTAGATAATTCAATCTTATCACATTCATAGTATATTGTTAATATATTACTGTTAGTTTAACTTTATGTTAAATTTAAGTTAAGTCCTCTATTTAAACAATATATTTACATGTGAAGTGGCCTATCTATTGCCCCAAAGGCTGCTTCAGCTAGGGCTTCCGAGAAGGTAGGATGGGGATGGATGGTTTTGGCCAAATCATAAATAGTTCCTTCAAGCTGCATAATGGCTACGGCCTTAGATATCATATTAGCAGCATCAATTCCAATTATATGAACTCCTATTACCTCACCATATTGTTTGTCGGCGATAATCTTGACAAATCCCACAGTTTCACCTTGAGCTATGGCCATTCCATTAGCTGCCAATGGAAACTTGCTCACTATAATATCATGCTTTTTTTCCTTTGCCTCCTCTTCACTAAGGCCTACACTAGCCAATTCAGGGAAGGAATAGACTACATTTGGTACTAAATTGTAATTAAGCTTACTTTCCACCTTCATAATATTTTCAGCAGCAACTATTCCCTCTGCATAGGCAACATGTGCCAATGGGTATTTACCATTTACATCACCTACGGAATATACACTTGGAATATTAGTTTCCATCTTTTCATTGGTTTGAATAAATCCTTTGGAATCAAGTTTTAAATTTAAGCCTTCTAAGCCTCCTAAGTTGGGCTCAATTCCTAAGAGTGCCATATATTTATGACCTTCAAGCTTTTTTTCCTCTTCCTTGATATCCAATAGGATACCATCATCTAAAATCTCCTTTACTTTTGCATTGGATATGATATTTATACCTTCCTTCTTAAGTTGCTTTTCTAAGGTTAGGGCCATTTCAGGTTCTAAATATGGAAGTATGTGGTCCGACTCAAACAGAATAGTGGTTTCAACACCAATGGAGTTAAATAGAGTTGCATATTCAACCGCATAGGTACCATTACCTAGTATAATAATGGACTTAGGAAGCTCTTTCATAAGGAGGACATCCTTGCTAACTATTGTCTTTCCAGATTCCAGTGATTTTTTTAAACCTGGGATAGGGGGATACTTTCCTCTGGATCCAGTAGCAATTACTAAATTACTACATTCAATTATTTCTTCATTCACTTGAACACGATTCTTATCTAAAACCTTAGCCTCTCCTTGGATTAACTCAATCTTATTCTTCTTAAATAGCATAATGATTCCGGAAACTAATTTTTTTACAACATCATCCTTCCTAGCTATTAGTTTATTCCAATCTACTTTTACATTGGCTATATCAATACCTGTGATTCCGAAATCTTGGCTTCTTAAAATATCCTTATAATGCTTGGCAGTAATCAATAGGGTTTTTGTTGGAATACAGCCCCAGTTTAAGCACAGGCCACCTAATTTTTCCCTTTCAATAACAGCTACCTTAGCCCCAAGTTGGGCTGCCTTTATGGCAGCCACATATCCACCGGGTCCTCCTCCTATTATTAGTACATCATATTTAGTCATCAAATCACCAACCTTAAGACCTTAATAAAAGCATATCGGGTTCTGAAAGAAGTTCTTTCAACCTATTTATAAATCTTGCACCGCTAGCTCCATCTATAGTCCTATGGTCATAGGACAAGGATACCGGAAGCATCGTTCTTATTACTATCTCATCATCTTTTACAATAGGCTTCTTAGTAGCTCTTCCAATGCCTAAAATAGCCGCCTCAGGATAATTAATAATTGGGATACCAAAATATCCTCCGATAGACCCATAATTTGTAATAGAGAAGGAGCTACCCTTTAACTCATGAAGTTGAATCTTGTTTTCCTTAGCCCGGGTAGTTATATCCTGTATAGATTTAGCCAAGTCCACTATACTCATTCTATCTGCATCCCTAATAACCGGAACCATTAAGCCTCTGTCCGTATCCGTAGCTATTCCTATATGGTAAAAGTGCTTCAATATAAGCTCTTCCCTCTCCTCATCTAAGGAAGAATTAAATTCAGGGAATTCTTTTAATACTACTATAGATGCTTTAATTATAAATGGAAGATAAGTTAGATTTACTTCTTCTTCCTTTAAGAGATTCTTGTACTTAAGCCTTAATTCATCAAGTTTCGTTATATCTATTTCATCCATGGCAGTAGTATGAGGGATTGTAAACTTAGATTCTTTCATTCTTTCTGCTATGGTCTTTCTTATTCTTGTTAGTGGAATTCTTTCCTCCCTATCTACCATAATAGGAGCATCAGGAGTCTTATGAATTACCTCTTTAGCTTCTACTTTCTTATGAGAAAGATCCATCTCTTCCTTAGCCTTATAGATATCCTCCTTCATAACCCTACCGGCAGGTCCTGTCCCAACTACATTTTGTATATCCACTCCTAAATCCTTAGCTAGCTTTCTTGCCACTGGAGTTGCCAATACCTTTGACCTCTTTCCCTCAGTAGAAGGAGTAGGGGCAATTATTTCTGTACTAGATGGAATTACTTCAGAGGTTGCAATAACTTCACCTACTACTCCTGCAGTTTCCTCTGCTACTATTTCTTGTTTCACTACTAATTTGTCCTCTGTTTCTTCCCTAGCTAATTCTCCTTCGCTGCCAGTATCGATTACAATAAACACTTGACCAACATTTATGGTATCACCCTTATTAAATCTAAGTTCTGAAACTATACCTGTTCTAGGGGAAGGTATTTCAGTAGTTACCTTATCCGTCTCAACTTCTACAACTGAATCGCCCTCATTTATATTATCGCCCTTATTCACCAGCCATTTCATTATGACGCCTTCGTGGATTCCTTCACCTATATCTGGAAACTTAAATTCGAATTTCATCTTGCCACCCCCTAGTATTTCACTACATCTTCAATGGCCTTAGCAATTCTTTCAGGGCTTGGGATATAGTGGTGTTCCCCTCTTGGCAATGGGAAAGTAGTGTCAAAACCAGTAAGCCTAGTTGGAGGCGCTTCCAGGTATAAGAAGGCCTTTTCATTGACAATGGAGATAATCTCAGCCCCTGCACCAAAGCTCTTTGGAGCTTCATGAACTACTAGAATTCTTCCTGTTTTCTTAACGGATTCAATAAAGCTTTCCCTATCCATCGGGGCAATAGTACGAAGGTCGATTATCTCTGGATTAATTCCCTTCTTCTTTACAATTTCGCTAGCCTTTTGCACATCTCTTACCATGGCACCCCATGCTACTATGGTAATATCTTCACCTTCTTGAATTAGCTTCGCCTTTCCTATAGGAATTTCATAGGATCCATCAGGGACATCTTGCTTAAATGCCCTATATATACGTTTTGGTTCCCAGAATAATACCGGATCAGGATCTCTAATAGCAGCAATCAATAGTCCCTTTGCATCATAAGGTGTTGATGGGATTACGAACTTTAATCCTGGAATATGGGCAAATATGGCTTCTAGACTTTCCGAGTGATGCTCCAATGCCCTTATGCCTCCACCATAAGGTGCTCTGATTACAATCGGTAGGGTATATTTTCCTCTTGAACGGTTTCGCATTCTAGCTAGGTGACTTATTATTTGATTAAAGGCAGGGTATACAAAGCCTGAAAACTGCATTTCAACTACCGGTTTTAAGCCGTTAATAGCCATACCAATAGCAGTACCCACTATGGCTGATTCAGCCAAAGGACTGTCGAATACCCTTTCTACTCCAAATTCCTTCTGTAAGTTTTCAGTGACTCTAAAGACTCCACCTTCGAGACCTACATCTTCACCATATACGACTATACTTTTATCAAGTCGCATTTCATCCATAAGGGCTTCGTTTATCGCTTGAACCATATTAAGTGTTTTAGCCATATCACTTACCTCCTTCTAAAAAAGCCTTATATTCATTTAGCTGTTCCTCAAGTTGTGGAGGCATAGTTTCATAATGATATTTGAAGATGTCTTCAATTTCTGTGTCTGACTTGTTTTCAATGGATTCAAAGGTTGCCATTACCTCTTCTTCAAGGTCATTCTTGGTCTTTTCTTCCCATTGATCAGTGATAAGACCCTTCTCTTGAAGGTAAAGCTTAAACCTTAGTACAGGATCCTTCTTTTTCCACTCTTCAACCTCCTCATTTTCCCTATATTTAGTAGGGTCATCGGAAGTAGTATGAGCACCTAAACGATAGGTATAGGCTTCTATAAGTGTAGGGCCTTCTCCCTTGCGGGCTCTATCAACGGCTGCTTTTGTAGCATTGTACATAGCAAATATATCGTTTCCATCTACAAGAATGCCCGGCATATTATAGGAGATAGCCTTTAAAGCCAAATTCTTACTCATGGATTGTATAGCTCTTCTGGTAGATATGGCGTATTGATTATTTTGAATTAGAAATACTACAGGTGCCTTAAATACTGCAGCAAAGTTTAAGGCTTCATGAAAGTCTCCCTCAGAAGTACCACCATCGCCCACTACAGCCAATACAATATCCTTTTCGCCTTTTATATTATTGGCCATACCAATACCTGCAGCATGCTGTAATTGGGAAGCTATGGGGACTGAAATAGGTAGGATTCTAACATCCTCAATATGACTGCCCCATTCATTACCGTACCAGTAGAGATAAATATTCTTAAGGGGTACTCCTTTAACAAGCCATGCCCCCAATTCTCTAAAGGCAGGAACAAGCCAATCACCTTTTTCCAATGCATAGGCACTAGCAATTTGGGCAGCTTCTTGGCCTGTATTTGGGGCATAGGTCAACATCCTACCTTGCCTTTGATAGGACAAGGCCTTATCATCGATAACTCTTGTATAAAGCATTGTTTTATAAAGATAGATCAACTCATCATCTGAAAGGTCCGGTATGTCTTCTTCTTTGAGAATCTTCCCATTTGGGTCTAATACGGAATACTGTATATTGTCTAGGGGGTTATAATCTTCAAGTCGCATAAATTTACCTCCTTAGTATCTAATATCCTTGAGTGATAGTTGTTATCACTAGTAATATATATATCTCCTTAATAGACTTGTACTAAACAATTAATAAAAATTTTTATTTGGTCTTTTAGACAGTTAAGCTTAGTCTTGCTGGCCTTTTTATGAAATCATGTATTAAAATCAATAAAATATGCAAAATAAGAATTAAAGCTATGAAGATAGTGTAAAAAAACTTATTGATTTTTTTACAAGCAGAAAGAGGTGATACTATGGCTAAGAAAAGAATAATGAATCCTAATGCAGCTAAGGCTCTTGAAGACTTAAAGTTGGAGATAGCTCAAGATCTTGGGATTGAGAATAATATGAATACTCCAAATGATCCTGTAAATAATATCTTTACAGCTGGGCCTGTAGGTGGCTTGATGACTAGAAGATTAGTTGAAATGGGTGAAAAGGAATTAATGGATAAAGGGAAATAAGTTCAATCACAGAACTAAGGCAATTTATTAGAAATCAAAAGGAGAGTTAAGATGAAGAAAATAGGTGTAGAAAAGGGTTTAGCTAATGTAGCAAGTCATTTAATACGTAATGGTTATACTGTAGAAATGCTAAGTGGTTCAATAGATGACAATATGAACAAGTTACCTGGATATGATTGTATTGTTACATCCGGCCTTAATACTGATATGATGGGAGTAAGTGATACAGCTACAAAGGCTCCAGTAGTTAATGCAAATGGATTAAGTCCTACAGAGGTTATGGATAGAATAAATAGTATACAAGGGTAATGAAAAAAAGCCAGTATGGTTAAAACTATGCTGGTTTTTTCTTAGATATCATATATATATTATTAGTTTGATTTTAAGCATGTGTGTAGTGTTAAGTTCTTTAAAGAAGGGTAATAAATCTGTATTAGGAAATAGGAGGGAGTTAAATGACACAATATCATGAACCAGTAGAAAAATTAGATGAAAAGGCTTTAAATATTTCAAGGGCACTAAACAGTTTAAAGGAAGAGATCGAAGCAGTTGACTGGTACAACCAAAGAGTTGTAGCATCCCAGGATCCTGAGCTAAAAGCAATTATGGCACACAATAGAGATGAGGAAATTGAACATGCTGTTATGAGCATAGAATGGCTTAGGAGAAATATGGATAAATGGGATCAAGAATTGAGAACATACTTATTTACTGAAGGACCTATTACAGAGATTGAAGATGGAGCTACAGGTGGAGATTCAAAGCCTAGTAAATCAGGTTTAAATATTGGAGATCTAAAATAGAGGAGGATTATATATGTTATATAGGGAGATAGCCCCAATATCAAGTGAAGCATGGACAGAGATAGATGAGAGAGCTAGTCAAGTGCTTAAAACATATCTATCAGCTAGAAAGGCAGTAAGAGTGAATGGACCAATGGGTCTTGATTTCAATGTAGTCACTGAAGGAAGATTAAACAAAATTCAAAACCAAGATGGGGTGGACTTTGGAATATACGAGGTACAGCCACTTGTTGAGTCAAGAGTAGAATTTGATTTAGACAGATGGGAATTGGACAATATAGCTAGAGGGGCAAAGGACATAAGCTTTGAGCCTTTAGAGTATGCAATGAAGGAAATTGCCTTGTTTGAAGATGCTGTTATCTTTAAAGGTTTAGATAGTGCTGGAATCAGGGGTTTAGATAAATCCAAGACATCTAAGGACATTCCATTTGGAAAGAATGCTACTGATATATTGGATGCAGTTATAAGTGGGACTATTGAGCTTAGAAAGGCTTTTGCTGAAACTCCATTTGTATTAATCGTTAATAATGAAATCTATAGGAGAATCCTATTAGCAGATTCTGCATATCCTCTTATTAAGAAAATAACGGATTTAATTGGCGGGAAAATTATTTATAGCCATAGTGCTGATGGTGGATACCTATTGCCATTTAATAATGAAAACTTTGAATTAACTATTGGCAGAGACTTTTCAATAGGATATCAAAGTCATGATGACGAGAGGGTAAAATTCTTTGCAACAGAGTCCTTTACATTTAGGGTTTTAGACCCAAGTTTACTTGTAAAATTTATAGTTTAGACTAAGATTTTCCACTATTATTTTTTGCATATTATATATATTATCTGGAATAATAAAAACGAGGCTAAGAACTAATTAATTTAGTCTCTTATACTCAAGGTGTTAAGAGTTCGAATGATCTCTGCAGTATGTAACTAAATAATTAAAAGTTTAAGTCTTGGTTTGTCTAATAGTTACAATTTTTAATTAAGAGTTGCAACAAGAGGAGACTGAGAATGAAGAATAAACCTAAACCAGATGACAGAAGAGATAATGTGGAAAAGATTCAGTACAATATCGATCATACAATATCCAATTACAGGGCTACAAAGGATTTGATTGATGAGACTGATGATGAGAAACAAAAAAGAGAATTGATCGAGAAGAATAAAAGAAGACAGCAATCTCTTTCAGGTATGAGAGAGGAAATAAGAGACGAAGCAAAAGCAAGGGAAAAAGGATATAAGTAGGGAAAAAGCCAGGAGATAATCCTGGCTTTACATATTAGTTTTTAAATACAAGCTTTGCAATA